>CAYNPN010000070.1:0-9333 GCA_964399085.1 Hadarchaeota archaeon (SeqCode)
CAAGCGCAGCTGCCTGATGGATCGTGATGTGATAATATGAACAATACTTATGTTTCCCAATTACGGATGTGTAAGCGGGATTGACCTCTCGAACCTCGACCCCTTCACGCCCGGCTCGACGCTTGACCGCTTCCATTCCTCGTTCGAGATCTCCCCGCGCTCCCTCTTCTTGAGGTTTTCACGTCCTCCGAACACCACCTTTTCGGGGGACTCCAACTCACCGTCTTCGATGAGTTCTTTAGCGGACTCGTAGTTATCCCTGGCTCGAAAATAACCGCCCCGACGATACCGGGAATTAATTTCGTTGAATTTCTCTTTAATGACTACTTCTTCCTCCGATTTGGATTTCCCCTTGCAGAGACGGTTGTACGAGTACCTCATGCAAGAGGACTGCAACCGCATCAACTCATCGAGCTTACGAGCCTGACCACCTTCCGGAAAGAGTTCACCTCGAACAGTCACTTGCATACCGTTAACCTTCCCACTCCCCTTTAAGATCAAATTCGGGGAGAGGACGGCGAAAGTAAACACCAGGAATATAAAGGAACGTTAAGGAGAGTGAAAGTATTCGCTACTGCTTCGACCTCCTCTTTTGATTCTTTTTGCTCCCTTTCAATCATGATAATCTGCCCGCCTTTCTTATTAAGTAAAAATTAACTAAAAGTAAATTAGAATTTACGAAATCACTCTATAGAGTGGGGCCTTGTAGATGGCGGAAGGAAAAATCGTAATAGAATTTGATGTGAGAGCTGATAGAAGAATGACGCTTTTCGAGTCTACAAAGCAATTATCGTCCAATAAGAAGGTTAGGAAGATTCTTAGGAGGGAAGAAGATGGATGAAAAAGGTTATGGACCCGAAATAGCGTCAGCAATAGTACTTTTGGCTATTCTATTCTCCATGGGTTTACTTACTAGTTCCTGGGAGAGTACTTTCGATTTATTCAATTCTGCTAGAAAGGATAGAAATAAACGATTTGTTAATGAGGTTCAAACCGATTTGAGGGTTGAGAATGTGGTATATTATCAAGCTGATGAGGATATGGAGATTATTGCAAAAAATACTGGTTCTATTGAACTAGATTCTTCTAAGATTGATGTTTTTGTGGATGGCGATCTAATCTCCAAGGAAAATATTGAGAATAGGCTGGTGGATGGGTCCAGAAGTGATGTTTGGATTCCGGAAGATAACCTAGTGATTATAACTGAGAATGTTTTTCCGACGACTCCAAACAGAGTAAAATTAGTCTCCGAGTTTGGAATATCCGATTATAGCACAGATGTAGAGGTGAATTAAGGTGGCAGATAATTCCGTATCCCAATTAATTACCCTGATTGTTTCGTTGAGCATCGCTGTAATGATTGGGGGTGTAGTTCTTCAAAGTGTTGATAGTATATCAGGCTCTATAGAGGAAAAGGGCTCGGATCTTTCTAGACAAATTAATACGGATATTGAGATTATCAATGATCCTAAGTATGTAACGGAAAATACTGGAACTGACAATGTCGTCGTTATTTATGTAAAAAACACCGGATCTACGACGCTTGAAAATGAAAAGAAAATTTTGGACGTTTTCATCGATGGCGAATATTTGTCTATAGAAAATATAACCTCTCTAGAGGTTAAGGGAGATGGTGAGTGGACTCCTTCCGGTACGATGAAAATAGAGACTACTTACTCGGAGAGTTATCTGGGCCCCGGTGACCATAAAGTGAGGGTGGTTATTTATAATAACAAAGACTCGCTAAATTTTGTATTGTAGGGTGTATTAAAATGGCTCAAGAAAAAAGATTATATTCTCTGGGTCTAACTGAAAGAGACAGTATTGATAGAAAATTAGGTGGGGGAATACCTGTGGGCAGCACTGTCTTAATAGAGGGAGATTACGGAGTAGGTAAAAGTGTTTTCTGTCAGAGATTCGCGGCAGGTTTTTGTGAAAGAGGATATCACGTCTGTTATATGACTCCGGAATTGGATTTGATGAGCTTTCTAAAACAAATGGATTCTCTCAACTACGAAATTAAAGAGCATTTTCTTGAGAACAGATTCCTCTTTTTGAGCGTTTCTTTTAGCCCCGGAGAGAGATATGTTCAGAGGTTGATAGAAGCGGATAGAATGTGGAACGGAGAAATTACTATTATAGATGCCTTTGACCAAATTCTAAGAAATGATAGGGAATTTGATACCTTAGTTAAAGAGAATAAAGAAGACGATTTATCTTCTCAAGTCGTCTCACATTTTAGGGATCTAATAAGAGCAGATAAAACTATAATTATCACAATAGACCCCACAAATCTAAGCGAGGATGCAATGTCTCCATTCAGATCGGTAGCCGATGTTTATTTCAAACTTGAAGCGATCGACGTGGGTGGAGAAAGACGAACATCCTTAAACGTTCAAAGATTTTCCGGCATGGGAAGCCAAGTTGGAGATTCTATAGGATATTCCGTTAAGGCTAATGTAGGCATAGTCATTGAGTCTAGGACAGTGGTCTAGGAAGGTGATATGGAATGGCTACTGCGGAAAATGTGGAGGTGGGGGGTGAGGAGTCTCTTGGTCAAGCTGGCGCTACAAAAAGACTTAGGAAACTCGCCGACAAGTATGAATACCTAAAAGAACACTTGATAGAATTTAAAAGAGAATACGGCTCTCTGCCCCAGCTGGTGAAGAAACCCCTCCGAAATGAGCAAATAGATAATTATGCAAGAGAGAAATCCAATATATTATATCAGACCGATGATTTACTATTTGCCCACTTGTTGGAAGGGGGTAGAGAATTTGGAAATAGGTATTATGTGATAGAGCCTACTCTTAACGAGGAAGAGAAGGAACTCTTTGAAAAAATAAAAACGGATATATTTACATCATCTACCTCCTCCCCGCTTTCTGGCGAAAAGGAAGAGTCAGGGGAAAGATTGGAAGAAATATTTGATGAAATTGTTTCGATTGAGGGTGAGGAGGAGGGAGGAGTATTGGATGTACTTGGAGGGGGAGATACTTCGCAGTTTACGGTCTCCGAACTCAAGTATCGAAAGCTTCTCTATATGTTGAAAAGAGATATTATAGAGATGGGAGGTTTGACTCCGCTTCTCAGGGATAGAACGAATGAGGATATCCATGTAGTTAGTCCTCATGATGTGTATATTTACAACAAAGTTTACGGTTCTATGGAGACTAATGTAGATTTGGGGCCCGAAGAGGAGTATCAAAGTTGGCTGAAGGCCATGACTGAGAGATTGGGAAGCCCCGCTAGCGATGGAAACCCTCTGATAGATACGACTCTACCCGATGGATCAAGACTAAATGTCGTCTATCCAAACGATGTATCGATTAGAGGTCCCAGTCTCACCATTAGGCAATTTGAGGAATATACACCATCAATATTACAGGTTATCCGGTGGGGTACTTTGAGCCCCGAATTGGGAGCCTATCTATGGCTCTGTATAGAGAATAATATGTCAGTCGCTGTTTGTGGGGAGACTGCAGCGGGCAAGACCACCACTTTGAATGCATTGACGTCCTTCATTCCGGAGGATCACAAAATCGTTTCCGCAGAGGACACTTTGGAGCTCAAGATTCCGCATGAGACGTGGCAAAGACTTCTTACCCGGGAAGGTGAAGGAGAAGAAGCGGACGTTGACATGTTCGATCTGATCATTGCTTCCCTTAGAGCCCGCCCCGACAATTTGATTATCGGAGAGGTTAGAGGCAAGGAGGCTTCCAATGTGTTTCTGGCCATGCAGACCGGCCATCCGACAATGTTTACATTCCATGCAGGAAACATCGCAGCTCTGGTGAATCGTTTCACCGGTGAACCTCTCAACGTCCCGGAGACTTATTTCGGAAATCTGAGTGTGGCGGTATTTCAAAATTTCATTAAGACGGGAGAGAGAGAACTTCGGAGAATAACCTCCGTTCAGGAGATTGAGGGATATTCAAAGCATGTAGGCGGCATTGTAACGAGTAAGGTCTTCGACTGGGACCCTCATCGAGATCAAACGAGATTTCTGGGTAAAAACAATTCCTACGTTCTTGAGGAAAAGGTCGCGGAGGCTATGGGTTTGTCCGATCCAGTGGATATTTACGAGGAGCTTAAACAAAGAGCTCGTGTGATAGAAAGAGCTCTTACTGAGGATATTTTAGGGTATGAAGCTTGTAATGAGATTATTAGGGCATATCAGAGAGAAGGAGTTAATGGTGCGGATAAGGCAATAGAGGACAATAGGTGATTTGAATGAAAAAGAAGAGAGATCCGGAAAAAGGAGAGATGGGCCCCAATTTTGAGGGTGAATCGGACAACGGTTTTGAGCTCAGCGAAGAGGCGAAGTTAAACAAAGAACAGGAGAGACATATCAAGAGACTAAAAGGAAATAAGATGATAGTCTCTTCGGAACCCAGATTCAGCGCTAGTGAAGAGGAATCGGAAGAGTCCTTGGAGGATTATAGAAAAAGGGTAACGACCCCCGACTCCGAGGAGAAATCGACCCGAGATACTGCCTCAGATGTTAAGGAGAAGACCCCTCCGACTAAATCAGAAGGTGAGAAGAGAGCCCCGACGACTACCGAGAAAACTGAATTAGATATAGATATTACTTCTCTAGTGACTTATCTAGCTTCCTATGGGGTTCCTCTAGAGGGCACCATTGCAGAGCTCATGAACAAGATTGAGAAGGGGGAAAAGAAATCTCCCAAAAAGGATATAGATATATCCGAATCAAAATTGCTGAATTTGATTTCCTCATATCAGGTTTCAAGGAAGGATAAGGTGAGAAGCCTCCTGGAAGAAATTAAGAGAAGGGGCGAGAGTTTTCTCCGTAAAAAGTTGTGATGATTCAGGAACCTTGTAGAGATAGGATTAAGGGGTGTTTTTATGAGTTCTACAAAAGAGAAAGGAATCATTTGGGAAGGAACTGCCGGAACTGAGAAATTAACCGGAAAATTACGAAAATTAGCAAAGAAATACGAGCATCTAAAAAACCATTTGAAAGAGACTAAGAAGGATATAGGACTATATCCAGAGCTGGTGGATAAACCGGAGTCTCAAACGACAGCTAAGGTCGACCAGACCAACGTGATTTTCCGACTCAGCGATTTAGTTTTCTCCCACGTCTATGTCAGGCCTGAAAAAACTAATCTATACTACGTTGTCGAACCGGAATTGGATGAAAAAGAATGGGATTTATACCAGAAGGCCCGTAGCGGAATTGTTAAGAGGGCCTCGGGATTTCCCACAGTGGAAACTGAGGAAGAGTACGAGGAAAGGATAGACGAGATTTTCGATCAGATTTTCGAGGTTGGTGGAGAGGGCGGAGGAGTTTTGGATAAGTTAGGAGGGAACTCCGAGGTATATCAGGTTTCGCAAAGAACCTACGACAAGATTAATTATATGCTCAAGAGAGATATCGCGAGAATGGGTCCGCTGGACCCTTTGCTTCAAGATAAGACGAACGAAGATATTTCCGTTGTGGGCCCTCATAGAGTCTACACATATAACAAACTTTTCGGCTTGATGAAAACAAATGTCGACTTTGGAACCGAGGAGAATTATAAGGAGTTGCTAAAGATTCTGGCCCGGAGGGGAGGAAGCAAAATCAGCGAAACAAATCCCATCGTCGATACTGTCCTTCCGGACGGTTCCCGAATGAATATAATCTATCCAGAGGATGTCTCTGTGGAAGGCCCCTCCCTGACCATACGACAGTTTGACGAAGTCCCTCCATCCATATTTCAAATTGTGAAATGGGGGACCATGAGTCCTGAGCTGGCGGCATATCTATGGACCTGTTTGGAGAGTAATGTCTCCGCCGTCGTGGCGGGAGAGACCGCTGCAGGAAAAACGACTAGCTTGGGTGCAATAACGGCCTTCATAGAGGAAGGTTCCAAGATTTATACCGCCGAGGATGTCCCCGAGGTAAAGATTCCCCACAAAGCATGGCAGAGGCTCCTCACCAGAGAAGGCGGTGAGAACGAGGTCCCGATGTTCGACCTCGTGAAAGCGGCCCTGCGGTCCCGTCCGGACTATATAATTGTGGGCGAGGTCAGGGGAAAAGAGGCATTCAACGTGTTCCAGGCCATGCAGACCGGTCATCCGACACTGTTTACATTCCATGCCGGCAATGTCGTTACTCTTGTCAACCGATTTACGGGTAGGCCACTCAACGTCCCTGAGCCCTTCCTTGGAAATCTGAACGTGGCCGTGTTTCAGAACTTTATCAAAACGGAGGAGAAGGAAGTGCGGAGGGTGACTTCGGTCCAGGAGATTGAGGGGTTCTCCGAGGATGCCGGAGGAATCGTCACATCTCAGGTCTTTAACAGAGATCCGGCCAGGGATAAGTTGAACTTCCCGGGAAAGTTTAACTCTAACTTACTTGAAACAAAGGTTGCCACGACTCTCGGATATACCGATCCGAGGAAAGTTTACGACGAGATCGATAGAAGGGCGATTATAATACAGAGGGCGATTACTGAAGGGATCATAGGGTACTACGAGGTTGTGGACCTGATAAGGACCTACCAAATGGAAGGGGTTGAAGGTCTCCCCTTCAATGTTTAGGATACTAACGCTCGGCAAAGCGGGTAGATGTTAGGTTTGGTTTTTCCCCTCTTTTTAAGTCCCCCTCCCGCTTATCATTTTTGGTAATCTACCCACTTTCTTATTAAGAAAAAATTAACAAAAATTAAAGTAAGATTTACAAAAAATCACTCTATATAGGGTGAAGGTTATAAAATGCCGGAGAAAATCGGAAAGATTCCTGGGAGGAGGAATGGATGAAAGAGATCATGCCCTTTGAGGACGCATCGTACGAAAATTTAGGATTTACCCTCCAGCATCTGGTGGTTTAATATGGCTGATGGAGATCGTAGAAGTTGGAAAAACGCGTACAAGCTAATGGACTATACCTTTCAGGATTACCTCTTCCGTCTAGTCATACCATTTTCCGGTTTGGGCATCTCATGTTTGATAGTTTCCTTACTTTTCCCGGATTTACTCGGCCCCACGAGATATGTAATGTACTTCATGGGCTTTTTCTTCCCCATAATCGGAGTTTTCTATCCCAAGATATGGGCCGATAGGAGAAAGAGAGAAATAGAGCAGAACATTCACCTGTTTATCACCCATGCGGGAGTTCTGGCCACGGCCGAACTCGACAGAATAGAGATTTTGAGGCTGCTGGCAGACCGTGAGGAGGATTACGGTCCGCTGGCCGAGGAGATCGGCAAGGTCATCGGTTTGATAGACACTTGGAACAGGAGTCTCGAGGAGGCATGCCAGTACGCTTCTCAATCTACCCCGAGTGATATACTCGCCGACTTTCTGGATAGGATGGGCCGAGCCGCCGCGGCGGGAGAGGATATCCGTGACTTTCTGATCGACGAACAGGACGTCGTTATCTCCGACTATGAGGCAATGTATATGGATTCGCTTTCGAGGATGGACGATTTCAGGGATCTTTTTATATCGATGATTCTAGCAACGGTGTTTTTCGTCGTCTTTAGTATAATAGCACCCTTTATCACAGGTGTACCCCCTCTCTTACTTCTGGGCATGGCTTTAGGTATATTTATAGCCAGCGAAATGGGATTCATTCTCGCGACGTTGTTCACACTTCCCGAGGATCCTATCTGGGGCGATATGGAAATCGAGGCAGATTGGGAGAGCAGGATGGGGAGAGCACAATTATTCTCAATAATAGCCTTTGCAGGATTGGCGATTTTCTCTGCGGCCCACCTTATCTTCGGCTTTTTCCGAGGTATTCCCCTCCCCCTCCCGGTTTTGATGGCCTTGCCCCTTACACCGTTCGTAGTTCCTGGGTTGATGACGTGGAGGAAGGAAGGAGAGATTAAGAAAAAGGATGAAAACTATCCAGGTTTTATAAGGACTCTGGCCACTTCTGCCTCCGCAAGCGATGCTACCACGGAGGAAGTTCTTGACTCTCTTAGAGAAAAGGACTTTGGAGCTCTAACTGAGGATATCAGAAATCTCTACAAGAGGTTGAAGATGAGGGCGGAGGAGGCTCTTGCTTGGGATCATTTTTCTGCCGATTCCGGCAGCTACCTGATTCGAAGATTCAACGACATGTATCTCGAGGGAACGGGCCACGGAGGAGACCCGAAGTCAATGGGAGGCATAGTGATGGAAAACTTCAAGAAAATAAATAGGATTAGAAATAGGAGGGAAGGTTTCGGAGGTACTATCACGGGCGTTCTGTATGGTATTTCATCCGCCGCTATAACGGCCTTCTTTATAGGATTCTATTTCATGAAGCAGATGAAGGATGAGATAGCCTCCATGTCCCAACCCAGTGAGATTTCATCCATTTTCAAGACCGAATTGTATGATATGGCCGAAATACAGTTCGTACTCATAGGTGCGATATTTGCAAATGCCATTCTTGTGGCAGTATATATAAGAGCGGTCAGGGGGGGACATGAAGGAAGTTCCTTCGCCCACGCGACATTTTTGGTTTGGCTGGGAGTAGGGATAACTTTCCTTATAGATAAAGTTGCCTCGGCGTTCCTACCCATCTAGAAAATTTAAACCGTCCGTCCAAACGAAAGAGGTAAGTGGATGACAGTGTTTCTTAAAAATTGTAGGTTCAAGGTAATCCGAGATAAAGGAATAGATAAGAGGCTGAAAAATATGCTGAAGCCACTAATATATAATTGCTTGAAAAAGCCATCGATTGGGGGTAAAGGATGTTTTTGAGAGGGAACGAGATACTGGCCGTATTAGGAGTCGCTACTATAATATGTTTCTTAATAGGTGGTATTTTCGTATTTGTCATTAGACCACAGGCGGATATAAGTATAGAACCCGACGACACGACGATAAAGGTTTCACACCAGGGCGGCGACGATTTGCCTTGGAATGAGCTGAGGGTTTCTGTGACCATGGGAAGAGGCAGCCCGACCGCTTTCGTTGACCCGGCCTCAGATAACCACCCGCTGGGACCGGATGACAATAGCTTGATCGATCAGGATGGAGATAATATATTTTCAGCGGGCGATGTTGTAAGTATTCAGTATACCTCTTCGGACAACCATTTCAGGCTAATTGAAAGTGAATATTATCATGTGGTTATCAAGCATTGGCCCACCAATACGGTCATAAAATACAGGGACGTGCTAATTGAGCGGGAAATCTAATAACAATATTTGAATTTATCTTTTTATCGGAGAAGACACCTTCCCAATCGTGGATGGGATGGGTGATGGATCCGATATGTTTTAATTCCTTTGGCGAGAGAATGAGAATAACTGGTTCACGGTATGTCTGAGACAGGACCTCGTTCGAGTCTCCGAAGCCGAGTTCGGGGGCATTAGGACCTCGGGG
>CAYNPN010000071.1:0-9182 GCA_964399085.1 Hadarchaeota archaeon (SeqCode)
TGGGTGATGAATCCGACACATTTTTTTTAACTTCAAAGCCGAAAGGCAGTGTAAGAAGGTGTCTTGAGCTGACATGCCGAGTCCCGAGGACGGGGCTTCGGGGCACAGGCTCTCTTGAGAATGAATCCTCGGGAGGTTCAAGATAGGACCGTCGTGGCTCGGCCCGCAAGCTCTCCGTGTCGAATCTCGACCTCTGTACATCAAGTCGGGTTTTAGCGAGTGGGCAACCTGCAAACAAGTCCATCGGTGATGGATATAGACCGCTCGGTAGTACCTTAACCCGACCGAAAGGGTGCGAATGGGGCTGGAAGCTCCTTCCAAACCGTGTTTGGTGGGAGAGGAAGTCACTCTAGATTTTGTTTTAATCAGTAGATTTTTTACTTTCACTTACCCCCCTCCCGAAAAGACACTTCTTTATAATTCCTCCAAGTTCGGTGTGCCGGGGACGAGGGAACAGGAAGGTTCGGTTTTGGGCACCCAGCCTCCTCCCCTCCCGGTTCCCTGGCAATTAAAAAAATGCATTATTGAGAGGTGAGAAATTTGGAAAATCTTTCGGACTTGAGAGGAGTTGGAGCTGCGACGGAAGAAAAGCTTAGAGAGTCGGGATTCGAAACAGTAGAAAGCGTGGCAACTGCTACGCCACCGGAGCTATCGAGTGCGGCGGAAATAGGTGAAGGAAAAGCAGCTAAGATGATTAGACGAGCGCAGGAAAACGCCGATGGAATGGGCTATGAGTTAGGCACCGATGTATTGAAAAGGAGAAAGGAAGTTGATCGGATATCTACGGGAAGTGAGAATCTTGATGAGATGCTCGGTGGAGGAGTTGAGACCCAAGGGATCACCGAATTCTATGGCGAGTTTAGGACAGGAAAGACACAGATATCACATCAACTAAGTGTAAACACTCAGCTTCTGGAAGATGAAAATGGTGACATACCCCACGTGGTCTATATAGATACTGAGCATACATTTAGGCCGGAAAGAATCGAAAGGATGGCCGAAGATGCCGGAATAGATCCGGAGAAAGCTTTAGATAGAATTCACGTGGCAAGAGGTTCCACAACAGACCATCAAATGCTTCTTGTAGAGAAGGTTTCAGAGATAGCTGAAGAGCACGAAGTCAAGCTTCTCGTCGTTGATGGGTTGATGTCCAACTTTAGAACCGAGTACGTTGGTCGGGGAGCCTTAGCGGAGAGGCAACAAAAACTCGGAAAGCATTTAAGCGACCTCCACGATCTTGCCGAGAAATATAACTTGGCAGTGGTTGTCACTAATCATGTACAGTCGGACCCTAATTCCTTCTTTGGTGATCCCACTAAACCAATAGGCGGTCACGTTCTAGGCCATGCTGCTACTGTACGAGTGTATCTGAAGAAAGGCAAAAAGGAAGCTAGAAAATCAAGACTAATCGATCATCCACAACTTCCACCGGAGAGCGCAACTTTCAGGATATCGGAAAAAGGAGTGTGCGACTAGTTCACTACTCTCTTTTTAACTATTATATCTTTTTAAATTCCAAATACGCTGGTGGGATTGTTCAGCTAGCGGAATTGATATTTTTGGAATTAAATTTCTGTTTTGGTCAGGGTACTCTACAAGCGTTATGAATTGTCTCAATCCCTTAAATTGAAATAAAAAATGAGAATGGTCTATTTTTCCACAAAAGAGTTATATAAAATCCCCTAAAACTGTTTATCGTAAGGAATTAGATTAAGTTATTCACACTTGAGGTAATAAGATGGCTTTTGCACAAGGTGGAAGAGGATACGATCGGGCTATTACTGTCTTCAGCCCAGATGGAAAGCTCTTCCAAGTACAATATGCCCAAGAGGCAGTCAAAAGAGGATATACTGCTTTGGGGATAAAGACCGAGGCAGGAGTAGTTCTGTCCGCCGAGAGAAGAACTACGAGTGAATTGGTTGAGGATGGATCTGTCGAAAAAATATTCAAGATAGATAAACATATAGGGGCAGCAGCCTCTGGCCTGATAGCCGATGCTCGGGTTTTAATCGATCGCGCTAGAGTAGAGGCACAGGTTAATAGACTCCGATACGATGAGCTGATTTCCGTTGAAAGTTTGGCCAAGAATATCGGAGATACAAAGCAAATGTATACCCAGCACGGTGGAGTTCGTCCCTTCGGCACGAGATTCCTGATTGGAGGAGTCGGTGAGAGAGGCCCCCATCTTTTCGAAACCGATCCGAGTGGAGTGGTCGCTGCTTACAAGGCCCACGCAATAGGTGGAGGTGCGGAGGAGGCAACAGAAGTGCTGGAAGAGAATTATGAAGAAGACATGGATATAGATGATTCGATTCAATTGGCGCTTAAGGCCTTGGATAAAGTGATTGATGGAGAGTTGAAGCCTGAGAAAGTGGAAATGGCGAAAGCAGAGACAGAGTCTCAGGAGTTTATTAAGATTTCCTTAGACGAGATTGCCGAAGCGATAAGTGCTTCCGAATGATCATTTAATCTTAAGATTACCAGGTTGTCTGATTTGAATGGTTAAGTTAGAAGACGCAGTAACAGCTAGATTGTCTACTCATGGAACTGAGTTCGAAGTGCTAGTGGATCCCGATTTGACATTGGATTATAGATCAGGGGAAGATATCGATATAAGAGATGTTTTGGCGGCGGAGAAGATTTTCAAAGACGCCAGTAAAGGTAAAAAGGCTTCTGAAGAGAAGATGGAGGAAATTTTTGGAACTTCGGATCCCCTAGAGGTTGCGGATAAGATAATTCAGGAAGGAGAAATTCAGGTCACCACCAGACAGAGAAAGGAGATGAGAAAGGATAGACGTAAGGAGATCATTTCTTTAATTGCCAGGAGGGCAGTGGATCCACAGAAGGGAGCTCCACACCCCCCTAGGCGAATAGAAAACGCGCTGGAGAAGACGAAGTTTCATGTGGATGCTTTCAAGAGTGCTAGAGAACAATTGCCCGAGGCAGTAGAGGCTCTTCGCCCGATTATACCTCTGAGTTTTGAGACGAGGATAATCGCTGTTAGGGTTCCGGCCGAGTACGGTGGGAAGGCCTATAGAATAGTTGATGACTTTGCGGAGATTAAAGAAGACGAATGGTTGGATGATGGGTCGTGGGCCGCTAAGGTTGAGGTGCCGGCGGGAATGCAATCCGATTTTTTCGAAAAGCTAAACAATTTAACTCATGGTGAAGTAGAAACAAAGGTGCTCGAGGAATGATGCATGTAGAAGAAAGAGAATTGGTCGTGCCAGGACAGCTGCTGGCTGAAGGAGATTATGAATTAGGAGAAGGAGTCTTCAACGACGATGGCATGATTAGGTCCTCAAAGATGGGCCTTGCAGATAAGAGAGGTAATAGAATTAGGGTAATACCTCTTGAAGGAAGGTACTTTCCTAAGGAAGGAGATAGGGTGATTGGCGTCGTAGTCGACGATTACTATGCCGGATGGATGCTGGATATAAATGCTCCTTATCAGGGCAATTTATCGGTGTCTTCCTTGCTACAGAGAAAGGTAGATCTTCATGAAAAGGATATTAGTGAGTTCTTGGAGGTTGGCGATACGGTGGAGGCGAGGATCCAGGAAGTGGACGAGCTAATGGATATCAATTTGGAAGTTTCTGAGCAAGAAAAGGGGAAGATCACTGGTGGCAGATTGATTGAGATTTCACCTTCAAAGGTTCCACGCGTGATAGGGCGAAAGGGCTCCATGATTTCAATTTTACAAAAAGAAGGAGATTGTTCCCTTTCCGTGGGGCAGAATGGCCGTATCATGATTTGGGGCGATAAGGGAGATCGCGTAAATAAGGTTATCGAGGCAATATTCAAGATCGAAAGGGAAGCTCATACGAGTGGATTAACTGATCGTATTCGTGAATTCTTAAAAAAGGATGAAAGGAGGTAAAAAATGGAAGAAAAACCCGAGAAATTTATCGAAGATGGAAAGAGACTTGACGGCAGAGAACCGAACGAACTACGAGATTTGAAAATTGAAGCGGGAATATTGAAGAGAGCCGACGGCTCAGCTTATTTAGAGCTGGGGGGAAACAAAGCGATAGCTTCTGTGTACGGCCCCCGAGAAATGCATCCTAGACATTTACAGAAAACGAATAGAGCGGTGCTAAGATGTAGGTACAATATGGCACCCTTTTCTGTAGAAGACAGGAAGCGTCCAGGCCCCAGCAGAAGATCTAGAGAGATTTCCAAAGTTGCGAGAGAAGCGCTAGAACCAGCCGTTTTTCTGGAACGTTATCCCAAAGCGGTAATTGATGTCTCCATGGAGTTATTGCAGTCAAGCGCCGGAACTAGGACCGCGGGGATAGCTGCGGCATCGGTAGCCCTAGCGGACGCTGGTATTCCTATGACTGATTTGGTGGCCTCTATAGCCTCCGGTAAGGCAGATGGCACGGTTATTCTCGATCTAATGAAGGAAGAAGACCAGCATGGCGATGCTGATATGCCGATAGCCTATATGCCTCAGAAGGAGAAGATAACGTTGTTACAGATGGACGGTGACTTTGAACCCGACGAATTTGAGGAAGCTTTGGATTTAGCGATTGAAGGTTGTGAAAAAGTGTATAAGAAACAAAGAAAAGCTTTGGAAGAAAAATATGCGAAGGTGGAAGAACAATGAGCGAAGATGAAATAATTGCGACCGTCAAACGAGATTATATTGCCGATCTCGCTGAGGAAGGCAAGAGAGTCGATGCTCGAGACATGGATCAATATCGAGAGATTACTATTGAGACTGACTGGGCCAAGAATGCCGAAGGATCTGCATTGGTTAAATTTGGAGATACACAGGTACTTGCAGGCGTTAAGGCGGAGAAGGGAACTCCCTATCCGGACAAGCCCGAGCAAGGAGTTTTAATAACTAACGCTGAATTAGCGCCGATGGCTCATGCTACTTTTGAAGCAGGTCCACCCGGAGAAGAAGCCACAGAACTGGCTCGTGTCGTAGACCGCGGTATAAGAGAGTCGGAAATGATAGACTTGGACAAGCTGTGTATCGAGCCCGAAGAGGAAGTTTGGATGATCCACGTAGATATTCATATTCTCGACCACGATGGAAACTTAATCGACGCTTCTTCACTTGCAGCTGTAGCTGCTCTGTTGACCGCAGAACCACCGGAGGATGAGGAAGATTGGGAACCATCCGATTTTCCCATTACTAAGAAGCCCGTCACCACGACTTTTGCAAAGATAGGAGATGCTCTGTTGGCGGATCCCTCACTGGTAGAGGAGGATGCAATGGATGCTAGATTCACAATTGCAACGCTGGAAAATGGTAATATTTGTGCCATGCAGAAAGGCGGATCAGGGACTCTTACGAAAGATATCTTACTGAAGGCTCAAGATTGGGCAAGAGTTAAGTCTGAAGAACTTCGTGAAAAGTTGGAATGAGATAAGGATGCCTAAGAAGGAAAAGAAAAACAAGACTGGTTCGACAGGCAGATTTGGTGCTAGATATGGGACTCGAGTTCGTCAAAGAGTCCGTTCAATCGAAGATCGAATGAGGGGTAAACATGAATGCCCCAACTGTGAGGCTAAAAAGGTGCAAAGAGTTTCTTCGGGGGTTTGGGAATGTCAGAGATGTGAGACGAAGTTTACCGCTAAAGCTTATAGTCCAGAAACCACCTCAGTAGAAAAGAGAATATTCTCCGAAGAAGGAGAAGCAGAAGAGATTTTAGAAGAAGAGGAGGAAAAATAATATGTACAAGTGTGGCGGATGCCATAGGCTCTTGGAGGAATTGGATCCTACTACTAACAGATGCCCATATTGCGAATCCAGGATTTTATTCAAGGTTCGTCCGGAAGTAGTTAGGAAAGTTAAGGCGAGATAGATGACTGAGGCTAATCAGGCCAATTCAGTCATCAAAATTCCTTTTCAGGACAAAAGAACAGCGGAAATAGTGCGAGACTCTTTAAAACCTGAAGAATTATTGCCTAAATCTGCAAGGGCAGAGGTTGATTTAGCTACTAGGGAAAATATTTTAAGTTTAGATATAGAAGCAAGGGACACGGCTGCCCTCCGGGCAACAATTAATTCGTTCATTCGGTGGGCGGCTGTAGCAAGAGACATGACAAAAATTTAGGAGGGATATTATGGATCAACAATTGCCCCCCCAAGTGCGGGAGCAGGCTGCCCAATTACAACAAGTACAGCAACAGGTCCAGGCGTTGGCTCAACAAAAACAGCAAGTAGAAATTAACACAAAAGAAACCGAGCAAGCACTTGAAGAGCTGAGCGATATAAGCGAGGATACCCCGATCTACAAGAGCATCGGAGGAGTTATGATAAAGACCGAGTTAGAAGATGCTAAAGAGGAGTTGGAGGAAAAAATGGAGACTCTTAATCTTCGTTCCCAGCAAATCGAACGTCAAGAGGAGAGAGCCAAAAAGAAACTCGAAAAGCTAAGGGGCCAGATACAGGATGCTCTTAAAGGACAAGGGCAAGCTCCCCCAGGTGGAGCTTGATACTTAGTAAGAACTCGTAAAAAAGAAATAATCGCGGCTTCTTAAATGAAAGAATTAGCTGAACATCTATCGGATATTGCTAAAAGTGGAAAGAGCGTTCTGATAATAGGGCATCCTCATTCAGATCCGGATGCTGTAAGTTCTTCTATAGGTTTAGGAAGAATCTTGGAATCCAAAGGATCGGAGGTCGAGGTTGGTGTTCCTTCCAATCTCAGCAAGCTTTCTAAGGCAGTTTTGGAGGATGTAGGGGAAGAGGTAACTGTTGACCCCGATTTAGGTGCGGATGTTGTAATAGTTTTGGATACCTCAAGCATAGATCAGTTGAAAGAATATGAGAAGAAAATTAGGGATAATCATCCCGAGACTATTTTCATCGATCATCACCGTCCGGATAAGGAAACTCTGGATTTTGTTGATGGGTTCTATATTGATGAAAATGCTTCTTCAACTGTCGAATTGATTTTGGATATTGCCGAAGAATTGGGGTATAGTTTCGATTCCCAAACTGCCCTTCTCATGCTTACGGGAATAATCAGCGATACCGGACACTTCAAGTTTGCGAACGAAGAAACATTCAAAGCTGTTTCAAAACTGCTACAAGAAGGCGCCGATTACAGGGAGGCTCTGGAGGCTTTGGAGACTCCAGAGGATGAGTCCAAAAAAGTAGCTATGCTGAAAGCAGCCCAGCGGCTGGAATTGTACAAATCGCACGGGCGATGGATAGCGTTTTCCGAGGTCGGAGCTTATGAATCGGATGCAGCTTCCCTCTTTATTAAGATAGGTGCAGACGTTTCTCTCGTGGCAAGCTCTAATGATGAAATCAGAATTAGTGCTAGATCTAAAAGTGGCGTGGCTTCTGAGACGCATCTACATCTTGGTGAATTAATGTCAGATCTCGCTGATTATTTTGGAGGCACGGGAGGAGGACATGCGGGCGCTGCCGGCATGAGTGCTGAAACCGAGTTGAGTGAGGTCAAGGAGAAAGCCTTGAAGGAAGTCAGAAAGATGCTTAGCCCTATTTGATTTTTCAAGTTGTAGAGGATAATCTTTCGCGAAGGCCGTTTTTCACTCATCCGTAGTTTTTGCTTTTAGATACCGTAGGATTTTTATTTTACTGAGCGAAATTTTTATATTGATCATATAAAATCAAAAGCCAGAATCATCATCAAGCTTATCTGGCTTTTTCCGTAGTTAAGGTATAAGCGAGAGAAGAGTAGAATGCGAATTGGACCTTAGAAAAAGACATATAGGAGGTAGTATAATGGGAGATGAGAATAATAGCACGACCAAGTATCTCATAAAGGCATCCATAACAACCGATGGAGTAGTCGAGAGGCCTGATGTAGTAGGCGCTGTTTTCGGTCAGACCGAAGGAATACTGAATAATGATCTCGATTTGAGAGAGTTGCAAAAGAACGGTAAGATTGGAAGGATAAACGTTAACGTTAAGTCGGAAAAGGGAAAGTCCAAGGGTGCGATTTCTATTCCGTCTAGTTTACCCAAAAACAAGACGGCAATGATTGCAGCGGCTTTGGAGACAATTGATCGAGTAGGTCCCTGTGAAGCGGAAATCCAGATTGACCAGATTCAGGATACCAAGGAAGCGAAGCGTGAATTCATTCAGAAGAGAGCAGATGAGCTCGTGAAGCAAATAGGCGGAAGCCCGGAGGAAGGAGAAGTTGCGCAAAAGAAGAAAAGTCCAAGCCAGGGCAAAAATGTCGAGAAATATAAAGGTCTGCCAGCAGGCCCCACGGCAGCGAAGTCCGATGCGATAATAATCGTTGAGGGCCGATCCGACGTAATTAATTTACTTGAACAGGGAATTCGGAATACAGTGGCGATTGAGGGGACCAGTGTTCCACCAGTAGTTTCGGAGATATCCAAAAATAAGACCACGACAGTATTTTTGGACGGAGACCGCGGGGGAGATTTGATATTAAAGGAAATTTTACAGGTTGCAGACTTAGATTACGTTGCCAGGGCCCCAGAAGATCAGACAGTAGAGGATTTGTCCGGTGATGAAGTCAGGGAAGCTCTAAAGGAGAAAAAGGCCGTCGAGGATGTCGCTAGCTCTCTACGAGAGGAGGAAGAACCCGAAGCTGAGGAAAACATGGAAATGCTAGCAAAAGTGGCAAGCGATCTTAAGGCAACCTCGATGGCTAAACTTTTCGATGCCGACTTTGAAGAAATCAAGGAAACGAAAGTTCGCGAACTTTCTGAAGAATTGGAGGACTCCGAAGGTATTAAAGTTGTCGTTTTTGATGGAGTAGTCACACAAAATCTGGCAGATCTGGCAGCAGAGAAAGGCGTGAACCATCTGATTGGGATGCGAGAGAGATTGAAGAAAAAACCGGCTGAAGTCGATATATTAACTCCAGAGGATATCTAGGATAAGGCAGAATAGCCAAGTTGTTGGGATTTTAGTACATTTCTTCAGCTGCTTGGCTTTCTACTTTCCTTTTAAATCATGTAAGACTTATAAGGCTAGAATAGGAGAGAAAAACGGTTAATTCATGGAGCACAAAAGATGCTGTATATGTGGGTCCACAATGGATGCGGAAGGCTCGTGTAGTGATGTATGTTTGGAATGCCGGGAAGATCTCCAAGTTGTAAAAACAGGTAAGGGTTTTGCGATAACTCGTTGAGTGGTTTTTAGATTATTTTTAGGCTCTCACCTTTATCTCTTTTGTCGGAGAAGACACCTTCCCAATCAAAGATTGGGTGGGTGA
>CAYNPN010000072.1:0-9056 GCA_964399085.1 Hadarchaeota archaeon (SeqCode)
CTCGATTCGCCGTAGGGATTGCCCACCTTTTGGACATTCTCTAGAAAATCCCTAACTTCGGAGGGCGTGGACCCCTCTTCTATTAACAACGATTTTACCTCTCTTGTGCAATCTAAGAGATCCATTCCTGTTACATTATGGCATTGATCCTGACAGGCTTTACATTCTGTACATGTGTAGATTATCTCGGAAAGTTTCTCCGAATTTTTATCTAAAATATCGGCTAAGAGTCCTCTAGCGATTTCTACTCTACCATTTAAAAAATAAGACTGAAAACCAAATCTTTCACCGGCAGGACACATAGATCGGAAAGTCTGCCAATCCTGAGTACAAACGGCGCACTTTCCGCACCGATATATTTCTCTTTCATAATCTTCCAGCGACATTAAATTCTCTCCCTAAAATGTCTTCCCAATATTCATTATCCCCTTAGGATCGATAGCGTCCTTGATTTCCTTTGCTATCTCGTAGTATTCTCCAGTTTCTCTAAAAAGCAGAGGTGATTGTGCAATTGCTTCATGTTTATCTAATATCTCCTGATACTTTGGCAGAAAATCTTTTATTTTCCCCTTGAATTCGGAATCTAATGTGTCATATGGGAAATCCGTTTCGAAATAGGTATTAAGCCCTCGCTCTTGTGGCATTAAGATATACCATGGAGGATCTCCTAAACCAGAATCGACGGCGGCAGCTTTAATATCCTCCCACATCTCTGGAACTTTCGATATTTGAACGTAATGAGCGCATATAAACATAGGTCCTCCGTCTTTTTCAATTAACTCGGAGGGAGAGCCGCTACCATATAACATACGTGGAACACGTCGGACAGGGCATAGCCACTCATCCAACTCCTCTCTCATTTCACCCGATATTTCATAAAACCGTGCTCCTTCATTTTCGGAGACTATTTCTCTAAATATCTCTTCGTCAGCCTTGACCTGTTTAGAAGCCCCTGCTAGCTCTACTAGAATAGAGTGATCCGAAGAGGGATCTCCCTTTTTACCCAATTTTGTATCTGCCATAAGAGGCTTAAGCAACCCACCCTGCATAAAAGACCCTAAATCATACTTTTGAGTTTCGAGAATAGTGTCGCACATTTTCTCAGCAGTGTCAAAGTCAGCAACGTATAATTTATTCACATCCTTTTTCTGGGCCAGTCTTATCGTGGCTTGGGTGATTATACCAAAAGTCCCCCGCGTAAATAAGAATAAAGGAGTGAGATTAACTGTTGGGAAATCCGGATAGAAAGGGGTACTATCACTGGAGTATGCCCTGTTTCCAGTTTTCAATTCCTTTCCATTCGGCAAAACCACATCTAAGCTTATAACTTGTTGCTGTCCAAATTTTACGGCATAAGGCTTCATGGAAGTGAATGATATATTCCCCACGACAGTGCCCGAATATGGAGCATCCGGACCTATATATTTTAATCCTCTTTCCTCTGCTGCTTTCGCTATTTGACCATGCGTCACGCCTGGCTCAACCGTAGCCGTTCTTAACTCCTCGTTTATTTCTATTATTTTGTCCATCCTTTTCATTTCGATTAGAATGTCATCGTCATAGGGTACCGTTCTACCAGTTAGGTTTGTCCCTGCCCCTCTAACGCAAATTCTCTTTTCATTTTCATTTGCAAGTTCTACTATTTTCTGAATTTCTTCCTTGTTTTTTGGCCTAACGACTTTGAAATCAAGATCAGATGCCCCAGCTACAGGATACCAACCGTCTTTGCTGTAGGCTATACAAACCTCTGGGTCATTAGATACATTTTCCTCTCCAACGATGCTCTCTAATTCGCTAAGAATAGCATCCTTTTCATTCTTATCCTTCATTGAAATCTCTCTATTCCTAAAAGCTCCTTTATTCTAAAAAGTCTTTCGGGAATTAGGCTGTATAATCCTTCTCCTCAGCTTTTTCTCCCAATTTTTTGTAGTTTACTGCACCCTTTGGTGTTTTTGGTATTTCGTCAGCAATTATTATCTCAGGGACCTTATAGGATGCTATATTCTCTTCAAACCACTCTTTAATCTTTTTAGGATCCTCGTCAACTTCACCAAATTTCGGTCCCGGCACTACAAATGCTAAAGGTATTTCCCCCTTGGAAGGATGTTCGGCCCCGATAACACCTATGTCAAATATGTAGGGACACTTGTTCCCAACCATTTCTATTTCTTTATTTGAAACTGTGAAGCCTGAAACTTTAAGAGAATACTTTTCCCTACCCGTCATGAAGATTAAACCCCTTTCATCTATATATCCAACATCCCCCGTCAAAAACCATCCGTCGGATGTAAACGAATTTTCTGTTTTCTCTGGCTTGTTTAAGTAAAATTTAAACAATGTTGGGGTTTTTACGGCTATCTCTCCGGATTCTCCTTTTGAAAGGGTCTTCTCAGGATTTTCTAAATCAACTATTTTTGCATCACATTCGGGTAAAGGTATCCCTTTTAGAAAAGTTTCCACAGGCATATCGGGAGGAGGGAAACAGGTAAATTGATAATTAAAAGTCTCAGACATACCTAGTCCAAATTCAAATATTGGAACTCCTGTTAACTCTTCCCACTTTTTGCTTATTTCTGGAGTTAAATTACCTGCGAAATCCACAGCAATACAACTTTTAATGGAGGATAAATCGTATTTTTTCACAAGCTCTGGATTACTGACTAACAACATCCACATAGGGGTAGGAAGATAAACACCCTCTACATCGTATTTATCTATTAATTTCAATGTCTCGGGCAAATAATTTGGATCCCATCTCGGGAGTAAAACTGCGGTGTTACCGTAAGAAACAAGATTAGTCATGATTTGTCCTGAGATGTGGGCATGTGGCCAACCACTAATCGCGGATTTACAATTCTTAAACAATATTTCGTCATGGGCCCAAGCATTGTATAGATTATCTAAATGTGTGTGAACAGCTCCTTTCGGTAGTCCTGTAGTTCCGGCCGTGTATAGGATTACTGAATGATCATCTACACTCACATCAATTTCGGGTTGGTCGGAAGGATAATCTTCAATCAATTCTACAAAATCTTTCACATCCGAGTAATTTTTCTTGGATTCCTCCATCCAAGGGTGGATATCTAAAGCTGGATCCGAGGGAAGATAATCTCGAAAACTTGCCGTAATAACTTCTTCGACCATTGTTTCGTCAATAATTTCTTTCAAGTTAGGATAAACTGTATCCCAACAAAAGACGACCTCAATTTCAGAATCATTAAGTCTATATTCCAACTCATGCATTCTTGACTTAACATCAATAGTCACTACAGCCATGCCATTTCTCCAAGCTCCTAAATTGGCTATTACAGAGGGAGGGGCGGTGTGTGCAAACATTCCGAGTCTGTCGCCCTTTCCATATCCCATGTCTGAAAGTGCATTTGCGAAACGATTACCAGCACTATCTAAGTCCTCGAATGTTATTTCTCTTCCGTACCAAATCATCGCTGGTTCATTGGGTCTTTTTTCTGCATTTGTTTTGGCGTAATAGGATAGTGGTTTTTCACCGTTAGAGAATTTTACTTCCTTAGGGTATTTTTTTGGCCAAAGTTCCTCCCATTTTTCGGATAAGCCTTTTCTAGGGTTTTCATTAGCCATGAGAAATAGTTCCAATTCCTATTTTAGCTTATAGTTTATTAAACTTTCCATAATATTTTGTTGTTGATTAATTAGCTTTTCTTCCTCCTAAAGAAGGATAAAAATGAAAACTTAGAGATTGCTAATCAAAGGGTTGACCCGAAAAGACCCCAAGAGATAGTTCGGGGCGATCTGGAATTGGAAAAGTCATGTTGAAGTACTTGTAAAGTGATGATAAGAGCAGAAGACTTATGAGGGAAAAAAGTCCTCAATATTTCAACATGAAATTTGGAACTATAGGACCAACCTATCCGCCGGCAAAGGAACTTTTAGAAAGACCAAAAGCAAACGAAGAAGTAGGCTACGATTCGATTTGGTACCCAGACCATCTAATGGGCTGGGCCCCCCAATCGATATGGACACCGGAAATAACGTCAATTGCCAATATGATGCCAAGTCCTCACATGTTTTGGGACTCAATGATTTCGCTGGCTATGGCTGGAGTTTCGACTTCAGAGATGAAAATTGGAACTTCTGTTACGGAGTCCGTGCGAAGGCATCCAGCGATGATTGCGCAATCCATACTAACAGTGGATCACATCTCAGAAGGAAGAGCCGTACTAGGGATTGGAGCAGGCGAAGGAGAGAATATTACACCATATGGCCTCGATTTTTCAAAACCTGTTAGTAGGCTTGAGGAAGCTTTAGAGCTGATTAGGCTTTGCTGGGAAACACCAATAGGCGAACCTTTTGATTATGATGGTGAGTTCTGGGAATTTAAAGACGCGGTTTTCGATACTCCTTTGTATGATGGTGAAGCGCCTCCGATTTACATCGGTGGTATGGGAGACAGAATGTGCAAGTTAACTGCAAAATACGCTGATGGATGGATACCCCCATGTATACCTCCAGAGGATTATGAAGACCGAGCAAATCTAATCGACGAATTATTGGAAAAGGAAGGAAGAGATCAAGACGAGCTTACGAAAGGACTTTTTGCAAGCGTTATAGCGGAAGAAGATGAGGAGGATTGTCAAGAGATTATGGAAAGCCCAATAGTCAAAGCTGGTTGCCTCGAGATGCCGAGTTCTTCATTTGAAAAATATGGAGTTGAACACCCATTGGGCGAAGACGCTCACGGTTTACTCGATTATATACCCTCTAGACTATCTAAAGAAGAAGTTTTAAATGCCACAGAAAAAGTCCCCGAGGAAGTTGTAAGAGAAAGGTATATTTTTGGTAGTTCAGACGATATAATCGATTCAATAGAAGAGTTCCAAAGTTTAGGCATGGAACACATTGTACTATGGAATGAAACCTTTTTAGCTGATTTCGATAAAGTGGGAAGTTCATACAAGGTTATCAAAAGAGTAATGGACTACTTCAATGAACAATAATCTATCTGGTTCCTTTCCGGAAACCCCTCCTCTTTTTTTATTTTTCTTGAATCTTGCTTCCAGCTCTATTTTGGGACAAAAGATTCTTTGCTTCTAGGTATATGGGGATTTCGCTAACTTTGGGATTTTTTTAATGTTTTCGAAGAATTCTTTCATCCGTAGATCTGTTTTAGGTGGTTGGATTTTGTTGTGCCTGGTTAGAGCTCTTGCTCTTGATATTAGCGCGAATTTGCCTTTTGTAGGTGGTTTATAATATATCAATAAATGGATACTGATATTAACGGAAATGGCGAATACAAGTTTTACTCTAAGGAAAAAGATGAATTTTGAAAAGACTTAGAAATTTTATCAACTAGTTGAGTTGCTCTCTATATATTCGCCCAAGCTGGCTATAGAAACCACTGCTCATAAGTCCCCGTCTTTTTAGACGTAAAGGATCTCCCACCCCAAAACTCCGGACGCCATATGAAGAAAAATGACTTAAAAAATTCTCCGTTAAAAGCATTCCAAGGCAGGAAAAATAAAAAAAGAAAAAAGGGAGTTTTTTATTTTTAATCTTCAAGACCTAGTTCTCTTTTAGCTATTTTTATGGCTTCTTTGATGGGTATTTTTCCTTGTGGACCTCTTGGCACTTCCGTGAAGACTACCCTTTTGGGTAGTTTGTAGTCTGCTAGTTCCTTGCTACAGTAATCGACAATTTCTTCCTTCGTCAGAGAAGCTCCCTCTTCTAGCTCAACTATTGCAGTAACTGCATCTCCCCACCTTTCGTGAGGTGTTCCTACTACTGCTGCATCTTTTACTTTTGGATGGCCGGCGATAAATTCTCTTACTTCTGGGGTAAAGACTTTCAAGCCTCCGGAGTCGATCACTTCAGCTCCTCTCCCCATCATTTCTATTTTTCCTTCTCCATCGTAAGTTCCGTAGTCTCCCGTGAATACCCATACTGACTTTTTCTCCTGGAAGGACATTTGCATTTCCTTAAAGGTTTCGGCTGTCTTTTCGGGATCTTCATAGTAGCCTTCAGAAGCCTTTTTAGTTGTAACTATTTCACCCATTTCTCCTGGCTCAACGGGTTCACCGTCATCATTAAGAATGACCAAATTTCGCGGAGAGAAGGGTAGGAATTTTCCGCTCTCGGGTTCCTCACCAGGTATGGTTAAATTCGCCGAGTTGTACCATGCTTCAGTGGTACTAAGTACATCTAAAATCACTCCCGTGGGTATAAGCTCCAACCAATCCTTCTTAACATCTTTCGACCATTCTACGCCAGTACTGTAAGTCCACGCTACGCTATCTGTATCAAATTCGTTATTTTTTAGTGCTTTAACTAGAGGCACTGCTATTGAATCACCAGCTATCAGCATGCTTGTAACCTTTCTTTCTTCGATCGTCTGCAAAATTTTGCCGGGATCTAATTTTATTCCTGGAGGGAAGACTACTGTGGCGCCATAACTTAGCCAACACATAGCATGGTCAGCTCCGGCAGCGGTAATTAGCGGAGGAATATCTAGAAATACTTCGTCACCAAATATATCTATTAATTTATCTACATTCCTTCCTTCGTAAGTGAGGATTTCTACTATTCTCCTTGGGTGAATGTCTTTCTTTTTAACATTCAGTGTTTCTGGTAATTCATCGTATTTCGAGGTCAGTAATTCATATCCTATGGCCGCCGATTTCGGAGCTGTTACATTGAGGAAGCTTTCATGTCTCATAGTAGCTCCTTTAGGTTTGCCGGTTGTCCCAGTGGTATATTGCAGCCAAGGGATGTCTTCCGACATTGGTTTTTCCCAATCGAAGCTTGGTGGAGTTTTGGGCTGTTTACTTACCAACTCCTCGAAGTGAATCATGCCATCCGGCACGTTTTCTTCTTCCCCTATTACCACAAATTCTTCGATATTTTCTAACTCGCCTTTAACTTCTTTTAAGGTGGGCAGTAGTTTATCTTCGAGAAAAAGAAAAGATGTATCAGCGTTTTCTATTACATATTTTGCTTCTTTTCCTGTAAATCGATGATTTAGGTAGAAGGGGATTGCGGCCAATTTCATAGCACCATAAAAGGTTTCCATAAATTCTATTGATCTATCGAATAGAGTGGAAACCCCTACTTTCTGTTCTCTTTCGATTCCGAGTTCAAGGAGAGCGTTTGCTACTTGGTTTGCTCTCTCATCGAATTCTTTCCAGCTTCGCGTATTATCCTCGCAAATCAGAGCGGTGTGATTCGGTCTTTTTTCTATATGTTCGTCGAAGATATCCAGAACAGTTTCTATATTGGACATTGCAAAATTACTTTGTCGTTTTATTATTTAATATTATTTACCACATTAACCAGTATTACCCCAATCCCAAATATTTAATTTTAGATTACACCTCTGATATATTTCTCAGGCCTGATGCCCACCTGGTAAATCTTGTAAGCCTCTTTCCATGAAATCGTGGTGCTCTTGAGAGAAGCTAGGAAAGATTTTTAGTATCATTTCGAAAGGGACATCCAATTTTAGCTAAAGGATACCTGTAAAGTGTTGCATTCTGGATCAATGTCAAAGGTAATATTAGGGGCGAAAATTAACAATAGGTATATGCGTGAAATAACCGATAATCTAATTCTCATCCAGGATGAAGAGAATAGAGGTAGATATCCCCACTCAAATTCCGTACTTGTTAGGGATGAGAGGAAAGTTTTAATCGATGTCGGTTTACCTGACGAGGATTTAAAGAAATTGGCGAAGGATAATGATATCGACTATATTATTAACTCCCACTGTCATGAAGATCATGTCGCTTTTAATCACATCTTCGGGTCTAAAGTCTTTATACATGAAACAGAAACACAGGTTCTAAAAGATTTAGACGAACTGGTTAATGTATACATAGAAAAGGAAGATGAGAAAAGATCTAAGGTAAAAGATTTTCTCTATGATTTTGTAGGATATGGAGAACTAAATGATGTTATAGGTTTTGAGAAAGACCATACCTTTGACCTGGGGGATACGAAGCTAAGGGCAATTCACACACCCGGTCATTCCAAAGGACATTGTGCATTCTTCGATTCGGAAAGCAAAATACTAATTTCGGCTGATGTTGACTTCACAACATTTGGCCCATGGTATGGTGCTTTGGACTCAGATATCACCGATTTTATTCAATCAATCAGAAAAATAAGGGATTTGGAACCAGAAGTCATTGTTCCAGGACACGGAGAAATAATTAAAGAAAATATCAATGAGAGGATTGAGAAATATCTCGGAAAGATTGACGAAAGGGAAAATAAAATTCTAAGCTTTCTAACGAAAGAAAAAATGTTAAATGAAATGGTAGGGGAGGGTCTTATCTACCAAAAGTTCCCCGATTATATGAAATGGATGTATAGGCGGATGGAAAAGATCATGATAAGGAAACACCTTGAAAAACTATTAGAAGAGGAAAGAATAACGCGTGAGAATTCAAAATACAAAAAAGCTTAGCCCCCACGATCTTGAGAGTCAATAATTTTCTATTTTCAAATTAACTCTTTTTTCGGCTGATAGATATTCTGGGGAGAGCAATATCTTTTTCTTAATGTCTGTCTGCCGAATTGCTGGACTGAAAGGCCCATCCTGTATATTCAAAACGACTAAATTGGAAGGGTAAAAACGGAGAACTTGTCAATGAAGACAAGTCCTTCTGAGTCCCGATTTTTCTGGAACTTGGACGAAGAACTTGGAAAGATGTATAGGAAAGTTTGGGCTTTTAAAAATTTCCCGAAGGTTCCAACTGGTTTGCAACTTATCTCCTCGAGTTATCTAATCTGATTCTTTGACAGCGGGGTTGGCCGAGATTAATCGGCGAACATTTTTAGACTTAGATTTTTGAAAACTGAAATACCATAAAAGAAAAACGAAATTACTAATAGCGGTCGATGGCACTTGGATAAAGATATTAAACCATTTAATAAATTAAGGAATTGCTACGATGAAGAGATTCTAGAGTAGATTAAACTACTGGTTGCGAGCTTTGAAAACAATGAACTGTTTTTAATCAAGTTTATCCAGTACTCACGTAGGTAGGATTTCCTAATCTTTTTGGTAAAGTTTTCCCCGAGTT
>CAYNPN010000073.1:0-8739 GCA_964399085.1 Hadarchaeota archaeon (SeqCode)
CAATACGGGAACCCTCGCTTTGGCTGGAAGCCCCTTCCTGATCTCCGATTAGGTAAGGGAGGATGTCACTTACCAACTTAACGGAACGCCTTCTTTTCTCCTTCATTTCAACCTCAACGCGTGGGCAATTCTATTGGTGGCAGTAGTATTGACACCCTTAGCAACGATTAGCTTTGCTAGCAAGTCCCCGGAGAACCGCGAAAAGAAGACACAGAACTAAGGGTAGAAATTCGGGGACCGAAGGGGGAGGTGGTACTATAGAGGATCTCCGGAATTGAAAGGTATAGGTGTCCAGATGGATGGAGGTCCCGAGTAGTCAGGGTTCTGATCGTCAAACAGAGGTTAGGGCTTATTTAGATTTTTTTACAATTCTTCCTCAACTTTTTCTCTAGGACACTCTTACCCAGTTCAATTCCGGCTATTAATAACAGATCTTGCCAAATCGATATCCAGCCGATTAGCTAGACTCAAACCAGTCTAAAAATTTATAAGAAAATTGGATAGAAATTCACTCGAATGTCAAGGGAATCTTCTTCAAACGGGCTTCTGAGAAAAATAATGATTTACTGCGGGCTTTTGGCTCCGGTGGCAGCGTTCTCTGCAATTTTTGCATCGACCACGGTCCATTCGGACTGGTTCACCTGGACGGGACACGCGTTGAGTGACTTGGGAGCAGTGGGAACTCCCAATCTTTGGATCTATAATCTCGGCATGGTTTTGACCGGGACACTGAGTGTGATTTTCGCCCTCAGACTGTTCGATTATTTCGAGAATAACATCTCAAAACTAGGAGCGATATTTTTCCTGGTCGGCATGTTCAACCTCTCCCTGGTCGGAACTTTTCCTTCGGGAATGGAACCCCACATGCCTGCGACATTGCTGTTTTTCGGGGTTACCACGCTCGGTGTCCTGACGGTTGGGGTCAGGGAATCTATAGACGGTAAAACGCTGGGCTATCTGTGGGTAATTCTGATTTTCATCGCATTCGCTCTGGGCTACCTGACTTCGCAATGGTTTACGGGTGCAGCCATCCCCGAGATGGTCGGGGCTGTTGCCTTTTCAGTCTTCAGCCTGGTCTACTTCGGGAGAATCACTGAGCGCCTCTGAACGAATTGTATAAGGAAAAGGGAATCTAATCCCTGAGAGATCTAAATTTTAAGCCGGAAATCTTCTCTCCATCCCTTTCCCCCAATTCTCCCCAATAGGGAGCATATTTTTCTCCCCCTTCCACTTCTTCGTGGCTGGAGGCATCCATCCGACCTATTGCTCGAACCCCGTTCGGAAATTCCAATAGACCGATTACTAGAGAAGAAGCCCCGCTAAAACCAGGTAATGGATTCCTAATCACAGTGTAAGTGATGAGTTTTGCTTTCCTCCCCAAATCAATTCTCTCGAAATTCGTGCCCTTGCACCTCGGACACCGAGCAGGTTGAGTGTGACCCACCCGACCACACTCTTCACATCTGTATCCCGTTAATTTATCCTCGTTCTCTTTGCCCAAGATAATCAACCCCCCTTCAACACGTGAACTACCGTGTTATTACCAAATCCTCCAAAATTACAACAAAAACCCAGATCAGCGTCCTCGACCTGACGCTCCCCTGCGGTTCCGTTGATCTGATTGAATAGCTCGACCACCTGAGCTATCCCCGTCGCTCCTACCGGATGACCTCTGGCTTTCAAACCGCCGGAAGGATTGACGGGGAGTTCACCCTTCAGGGAAGTTACACCCTGTGTCGTAGCCTTTCCGGCCTCCCCAAATTCGAAGAATCCCGCCGCCTCCAGCTCGGCAAGTTCCAGAGTGGTGAAGGCATCGTGAGTTTCTATTAGGTCGATGTCCTCACGGTTAACTCCGGCCATCTCAAGGGCCTCCTCAGTCGCCAGCCCCACGCTTTCTAGCCTCAACGGGTCTTTCCTCTCCTCGAGAGATTGGAAATCCGTCGCCTGTCCCGACCCAATGATCTTAACGGTCCCATCGACGAAATCCTCGGCCATTTCCGAGGGGCAGACCACGAGGGAAGCGGCTCCATCGCTCACGGGCGAGATATGGTAGAGCCTCAGTGGATCTGCAATCATCTTCGAGTCCTTTACCTCCTCCTTCGTCACCCTTTTATCGTGAAAATGAGCTTTCGGGTTCTTCCCGGCGTTGCCATGATTCTTGACCGAGACTGCGGCCAGTTTATCGCTGGAGACATCAAATTCTTCCATGTAGAGACGGGTATACATACCGCCCATCCCCGTCATGGTCACCCCATGCTTATACTCGACCTTCGGATGGTTCATGGACGCGAGGATGTCCGACGCTCTCTCCCCCGGAACGCCCGTCATCTTTTCCGCTCCAGTTACCAGGACCAGGTCCTGCATTCCCGAACCGATGGACATCAGAGCACTTCTCAGTGCGGATCCTCCGGACGCGGGACCGTTCTCCACCCGGTGCGCATCGGCTGGAAATAGGCCCAATCGATCTGTGAGAGCACTCGCGACAGCCGTCTGGTTGTTGAAGGCTCCGGAAGCCATATTTGCAAAATATAATGCGTCGAAATCTTCTTTCTCTAGATTGGAGTCATTTATCGCCCGGAGCGAGGAATCAGTAGAGATCTCTACCAAGTCCTTATCTAGCCTACCGAAGTTGGTTATCCCAGCTCCTATTATGCTCACATCTCTCATTCTCGTCCCATACATTGGTAAAACACTTGTTATCCATTTTGTAACTTGAGGGTCTACAAAGGGAAGTGGTTACAGGAGTTCTGGCCGTTCCTTCGGGAATGGAACCCCACATGCTGGCGACATCGCTGTTTTTCGGGGTTACCACGCTCGGTGTCCTGACGGTTGGGGTCAGGGAGTCTATGGCCGGTAAAACGCTGGGCTATCTGTGGGTAATTCTGATTTTCATCGCATTCGCTCTGGGCTACCTGACTTCGCAATGGTTTACGGGTGCAGCCATTCCCGAGATGGTCGGGGCTGTTGCCTTTTCAGTCTTCAGCCTGGTCTACTCCGGGAAAATCACGGAGCGCCTCTGAGAAAATGGATTCCGTCTCCCCGGTTCTTAACCCTATCATTTTTCGACTTGATGCGTCAGAACCCATAAGTTATTACTCTGGCCCCATATGCGCAATATTTCGATTGCTCGCATTCCCTACAGGTTTCATAAAGTTCTCTGTATTTGCCTTCCTCGGCCAGCTTCTTGGCTTCCTCACACGCCTTTTCTCTAAACTCTTTACTGACTCCGAATGCAATGAGGGTGATCGTGTCCCTAATTCCCTCGATTTTATGTATTCTATCCGGGATCACTTCGGTCAGCTTCTCGAATTTTTCCGCTTCGAACTTGGCAAGTATGGAATAGGGCCCCGTAACCGAATAGGCCTCCGTGACCTCGTCGATCTGCAAGATTTCGTGGAGTACTTCTTCTACCTCCCCTATTTCCGAATCTATCAAGGTAAAAGCGACGGGCATTTTCGATCCCTCACTCAAACGCGAAATAGGTTAGCGTATCCTGAACTCCATCTATCTCGTGAATTCGTTGCGTAACGGCCTCGGCAACTTCTTGAAAGGTTTCTGCCTCCGCCTTCACAATTATATCCTTTTCCCCGGCAACCGTGTAAGACTCGGCCACGCCGTCTATATTTCGAATCTCTTCCAGAGCTGACTTTACTCTCTCTATCTCAATATCCACTAGCACAAAAGCTATTGGTATTTTAAACTACCTCCACTTCTTAAAAGGCATACATCGCTAAAAACCCTGTTGATTTGGGTGACATCCCTTCCACACCTCGGAGCTCCCACATGATACTTACCCCCTCAGTTTGAGTTTAATTGGTTTCTGGCGAAAGTGGCTTGGAGAGCAGTTCGAGATTGAGCGGGAGGTTATACATCAGCTCGTTAAGGTGGGCCCCGGATGTTTGAGGGCCTTCCGGAAGATAGAGTGGGAGGATCACCTGACTAGAACAACTTAATTCTCCTTAATTTTCCCCAATTGGATTTGCCTTTTATTTGACTCTATGTTTCAGGGGATTCGGATTCTTCAATTACCTCGATTATTTCTTCTTCGACTTCTTCCCCTCCCGGAACGCATGCTCCTGCCTCCGCTTCACCTTCTGCAATTGCTTCGGCGCATTCTTTGCAGTTGTCGTATCCGCAAGATCCACAGTTATGTCCCGGCAGACAGTCCATTATTTCTTGGACCATTTCCTCAATCTCGCCTATCTCGGAGAGGATTTCCTCCCTGTCTACGATTTTTCCAGTAAGATATCCGATGGCGATTATCGCCGGGAGAGTGAGGGCCCACCTGGCGAGCATGAAGTCCACGCCCAGAAACTTGATTTCGACCAAGAGTATCGGAACCTTGGCGACTGCCCATGTGCTTAAAAGCACAGTCATGTTCGCCACGCTCGCCCCTTTGCGGAACAAAGATTGTGATATCGGGAATCCGGCGTAAATTGGGCCGGCTGAAACGGTCCCCAAGGAGAAAGAGGCTAACTTTCCGGTGATCCCCGCTTCGGAGCCGAAAGTACTCATAATTGTGTCTCGTGGCACCCAGACCTCCAGCATCCCGGTAAGTATTAGGACGGGTGGGAGGATTTGTAACATTTCTTTGATATACATCCATGCTTTGTCGAGTGCTGTCAAGAAGATACTTTGATCGATTATAAGCACGAGTAAGTATATCACCAGAGCGCCGACCAGTATCCTGTTGTTTTTGAGGTAGTCTTTCAGGCTCATAGTATTATCATCATCCCTATAGCGATCAGTATCGCGAAGATAAAGCTGAGGACGTTCCTTACCAGCGTGTATTTCTTTCCGAAGTGTTCGATTTCTACCGGGAAGGTAGCAAAACCGACCATGGTGAGCGTGGTTATGAATCCTGCGGCCACTACTATGTAGGCTCCTTGATCGATCAGGTCCGCAGCCAATGGAATTGCCACGAATTTCGGTAGAATCAAAACTGTTCCTATCGCGGCTCCGTAAAGGCTGCTCAAGAACATGTTAGCACTTCCAAGGAGGGATTCAATAGTGGCTTGAGGTACGAGGGTGAAGAACAGAGCGACCAGCAATAAAAGGCCGAAGACCTCTCCTCCTATCTTCAGAGCCATCCCCTTGGCGACCTGTAGGCTCTGTTTCGTCTTTTCTCTGTTCCTAAACGCGGAATAACCGAGCAATATTAGGGCAGCCGGAATCAGTACTATGACGAAAATGTTCATTCACGCTACCCCCCTTCCATAAGTCCTCTATACAATCCCCACAGCTCGTCCACTTGGGCTTCGAGCGACTTTTCCCCTCCGGTCAGCGACCAGAAAAGTATCTGAGATTGGATCATGCCGAAGTAAAGGGTAAAAGCGGCGTCCAGATCGAGGTCCTCCCTCACCTGACCTTCTTCAATCCCCTCTTTAAGCAAGTCCTTAATGATATCTCTATATTGTGTGACGATTTTGTAAAGATCGTCCCGGAGGTCTTCCTCGTTGAAATGTACCTCGTCGGAGAACAAGAGCCTCGTAATGCCTGGATTTTCTCTTATGAACTTCATGTGGGTTCCGAGAACCGTCCGCAATTTGGCCAGATTATCATCGGTTTCAGCTTCCTCTATCGACTTAGTCAGTGACTCTATCAGCTCCTTCCCCGCGGTTTGAATTGTTGTTCTGATTACTTCTTTCTTGTTGGAAAAGTGCTTGTATAGGGCGGCTTCTGAAAAACCGACCCGATCGGCGAGTTGAGAGGTTCTGAGGGATTCTATTCCTTTTTCGCCGACTAAATCCAAAGCTGCCTCCACGATTTCTTTCTTTCTTTTTTCGGAGGTTTTTCTAGTCACTTCAAACACCTATGTTAGTTAACACTTACTAACTTATTTCTTTTAAGTGTTTGGACCTATGTGAAGCCTTCCCCATAACTAAGAAAAACACAAACAAATGCAAAATCCTAACAAATAGCATCAGAATAGGTTACACGGATACCATGAATATCATCAGGATGGAGGAAATTGAAGGGGAAGAAAACAAAAGAGGAATACTGGCGAAGAATCTAATCAGCCACGATAATGCAGAGGTCAAGAACCTAGTTCTCTCACCGGGGGATGAAGTGCCGGAGCATTCGGTACCAGTAGACGTTTTCTTTTACGTAGTTAGTGGTAAGGGAACGCTACAAATCAGGGAGGAGCAAGAGATAGTCGAGGAGGACGACATCATTACGTGCCCTCCAAACACAAAAATGTCCCTGAAAGCCGATCAAGGAGAAGAATTCTCTATAATAAATGTGAAAACTCCAAGTCTATAGAAATAACGGCTTTTGTCAGACCATCAAGCTTTTACTGTCACTGAGGGACTTTGCAGGGACGCCAACCTATTGAATTTACGCTCCAATTCATCGACGGCTTTTATATCCTGAAGCCTCTTTGATATTCCTTTTAATTTTCTATTTCTTTCTGAGAATCTGTCTCAAATTCTAATAACTGTTCCGAATATCACTTTTCTTTACCGATTCTCATGCTCAACAAGTCTTTTCTACATAGGTTTACGAAACCTGATGGGGAGTGAATAAGATTAAAATTCCTCGAAAAACCTTGCAAATTGATCCTGAAGTTAACTGTGTAGGAGTGAAAGAATGGGACAGGAGAATGTTCGACCGATTGATTCCCTTCCCAAACGGGACCTCTTACAACGCGTACCTTGTCCAAGGGGATGAAAAAAACTGCTCTAATCGACAGCGTCGATCCCGGATTCGAGAAAAGGCTTCGCCGTATATGTCAGGGTTTTGAGGGTAGAACACCGTTTACTTATAAATGGAAAAGAGGATCCGATCTCGTTCGCCGCCCCCTTCTCTTAAAATCCTTAGACAGAAATTGACTGGATTGAGCGGCCCTTTTCCGAAGGGTTTATCAAAAGATATTGGAAAAGAAAAATGGGGGTTTGAGGATTAGACGCTCTAGGCTTCTGGCCGGAGTTGTAGCTTTTTCTCTGTGCTTGGTAGTTTTTTCCATAACTACTGGGAGCGCTGCGGCTTTTGAAGGTGGTTCTGGAACTGAGAGCGACCCTTATCAGATTGCGAATGTTGACCAGTTGCAGGCGATGGAAAACGATTTAGATGCTCATTATGTTTTGGTCGATGATATTGATGCAAGCGAAACGGAAAACTGGAATAGTGGAAAAGGATTTGACCCGATCGGTGATAATAATGCTTCATTTAAGGGCAGTTTTAATGGTCAGAGATATGAAATAGAGAATTTGTATATTGATAGAAATAATGAAAATTACGTTGGTCTGTTTGGTTATGTTGAAGCTGAAATCGAAAACGTTGGATTAGTTGATGTGGATATAACAGGATATACTGACGTAGGTGGTCTTGCAGGAAGAAATGGTTGGAAGGTGTCCGGCTCGTATGTGACTGGAAGTGTCTCTGGGTGGAGTGGTGTGGGCGGGCTCATCGGGCACAATTTCTATAGTACCGTGTCCGATTCTTATTCGACTAGTCACGTGGGCGGTTACGCCAGCGTAGGCGGCATATTAGGGAAAAATAAGGAGGGAGAGTTGTCCGGTTCGTATTCGACTGGTGATGTGAATGGAAAATATACTGAGGGTGGTCTTGTTGGGTACAATCCTGGTGGTGTTGTGGATAATTCTTATTGGAACACTGAAACCTCTGATCAAGATGGGGGAGTAGGATCAGGAGGAGATGCGAGTGGTGCTTACGGTAGAACCACGGAAGAAATGACGTGGGAATATGCAGATAACACTTACGTTGACTGGGATTTTGACGGAACGTGGATGGATGGCGACCACGAATTGGTTGAAGACCATGAAGGAAATACGGGCTACCCGGCTCTATTGGAAGAGCACGACCTTACGATAGGTGTCGGTGGTGAGGGCAGTACGAGTCCTTCGGAGGGTACTCACACCTATGAGTTTGGCACGGAAGTGTCGATAACGGCTTATCCGGCTACTCATTGGTACTTTGAGGAATGGACGGGTGATTATTCCGGTACAAAAGAAGATATAACCATCACCATGGACGAGGATAAGTCGATAACGGCGAACTTTGAAGAGCATGCTTACAGTCTTGATGTAATTATAGAAGGACAAGGTTCCGTAGAAATAGTGCCTGATGAGAAAGAATATGAGCCCGAAACGGAAGTCACTTTGACAGCTGACCCGGATTACGCCTGGTACTTTGTGGAGTGGCTTGTTGAGAAGGAGAAAGGTGTTGAAAACGAATTTATGTGTGAAGCCGATGGAGAAACCTACCGCTGGGAGGGGCAATTAGATAATTCTCCAGTCGTCGAAACTTCTCTTAGGGTTGATGTTTATGACCCTGATGGTAATTATTTGGACAATCTCTACGATGACGGCAACGGAAATATTTTACGCGACGGTGAAAAATACGGAGAGATAGATTACGAAACGGGAGATTGGTACTTGGACTATTCCGATGGTATTACACCCCCACCAGAAGAAGGAACCACTGCTTATGCGAACTATCATTATAAAGAAAATGAACGCTACTCGGGAGACCCCGAAACCACGATGATTATGGACGAGAACAAAAAAATGACTGCTGTTTTTGAGAAGTTGGAGGAATACGAACTCACTATAAACACTCAAGGGCAAGGTAGCACTACTCCTGCAAAGGGTACTCATACTTATTATGATGGTGAAGAGGTTACGATAACAGCTGATCCAGACGAAAATTGGAATTTCGCTGAATGGACGGGAGATTATACCGGCACAAAAGAAGAGATAACCGTAACGATGGACG
>CAYNPN010000074.1:0-8703 GCA_964399085.1 Hadarchaeota archaeon (SeqCode)
GAATGTAGCAGGTGCGGTGCGAAAGGCAAAAGAAAGAACCAAGGGTTGTTCAAATGCCCCCGGTGCGGATACGAGGTTAATGCCGACTTCAACGGCGCCAAGAACATCTTCCAAAGGACAAAGGTGGCGTCGGGTAACATTCCCGGCGTCGGGGCCGTGAGTGGGCCGGCCCTTAACCCTTCCGATATGGTCTCCACCTCTGGCTCTACAAGTGGAGAGACCGAGAAGGGAAGCCTCTTCCTAACGAGCGAGGCGAGTTAGGGGGAGGTAGTTCACACTTAGAAATCCCCCGGTGCTTTTTTTAATTTATATAATGCTTAGAGATATGAAATAACTGGTAGATGGAAATGGATTTACCCAAGTCTTACGAAGCCCAGGAAATAGAGAGAAAATGGCAGGAAAAATGGAAGGAGTGGAATATCCACGAGTTTAATATAGGCTCGGATAAGCCAGTCTTTTCTATCGATACACCTCCGAGATATGCCTCCGGCGATCTGCACATGGGTCATGCCAAGAATTACTTGGAATTTGAAATGATTGCTAGAGCCATGAGATTGTTAGATTATAATGTTTTCTTTCCGGTGGGCTACGATGACAACGGATTACCGACGGAAAGATATGTGGAGGAGGAGCTCGGAATAAAAAAAGAAGATGTGGGGAGAGAAGAGTTTATAGAAGAGTGTAGAAACGCCGCGGAGAAATTAGAGAGCCAGATGACGGAGATTTTCGACCGTATAGGCATGTCTTGGGATTGGGATACTTTTTATCAGACTATAAACGATCGGAGCAGGAAGGTGGCCCAATCCTCGTTCTTGGACCTTTTTGAAATGGGTGAAGTCTACAGGAGAGACGAGCCCACCCTTTGGTGTCCTTATCATGAGACCAGTTTAGCTCAGGCCACTGTGGAAGATAAAGAGAGACACACTATGTTAAATTACCTCTATTTTGAACTTGAGGGTGGCAAAAAAATAGAGATAGCCACTACAAGACCCGAATTATTACCTTCTTGCGTTGCTGTCTTTGTTCATCCTGAAGATGAAAGACACCAGAACCTTGTGGGGAAAAAGGCGAAGGTTCCGATTTTTGATTATGAGGTACCGATAATGGAATCTGAGGAGGTCGATCCCGAATTTGGTTCAGGCATTGTTATGGTATGCACTTTTGGTGATAGTACGGATGTTGAAATGTGGAGAGAATATGATTTACCCCTTAAAATATCTATAGACGAGAGGGGACGGATGAATGAGCTGGCTGGAAAATATGAAGGGCTCAAAGTTGAAGAGGCAAAAAATAGGATAATTAAAGATCTTAAGGATGAAGGAATTATTTTCGATCAGGAAGATTTGCAACAAACCGTCGGCGCCTGTTGGAGATGTGAAACCCCCGTGGAATTTATACCGACCAAACAATGGTTTGTTGAGACCTTAGACCACAAGGAAGATTTGATTGATTATGGGGAGAGGATTAATTGGCACCCCTCCTATTATGAAAACAGGTACAGAGACTGGGTTGAGAATCTAAGGTGGGACTGGTGTATTTCTAGACAGAGGGCTTACGGAGTTCCTTTCCCGGCATGGTACTGTGAAGAATGTGGAAACGTGATTGTTGCTGATGAAGAAGATTTACCAGTAGACCCTAGAGCCGATGAAGAAAAGGCTCCGAATGAATGTAGCGAGTGTGGATCAGAGGATTTGAGACCAGAAGATGATGTGATGGATACGTGGATGATTTCATCGCTAACCCCCCAGATCACGACTAAATGGAAAGATGACGAGGAATTCTTCGAAGAGATGTTTCCCATGGACATGAGGCCCCAATCACATGACATAATTCGGACATGGGCATTTTACACGATACTTAAATCCTACTTACATCATGGAACGATTCCTTGGAAAAACGTCATGATTTCAGGTTACGTCTACGCCAAGGAAGGGGTAGGGATGAGCAGCAGTAAGGGCACTGGAGTTAGTCCTACGAGTATTATTGAAGAACATGGAGCCGATATTCTAAGGTACTGGGCCGGCGGTGTCGGAACCGGTGAGGATATTGTCTATCAGGAGAAGGATGTCCGACGGGGTAATAAGGTTTTGAGAAAATTATGGAATGCCTCCAGATTTGTCGGAATGCATCTTGAAGATTTTGATTCAGATGAGGAGGTAGAGTTAGAGGTTGTGGATAGGTGGATTCTGACTAGGGTACATGAAATATCGCAGGAATGTAAGGAGCATTACAGGGGTTATGACATAAGTAAAGTTAGGAGGAAAATTGAAGAATTTTTCAAAAATGTATTTTGCGATAATTATTTGGAAATGGTTAAACATCGTCTTTATGATTCGGAGGAAGTGGGGGAGAAGAGCAGAATCGCAGCCCAGACCGCACTCTATCATGGCCTCTTATCTTGTCTGAAGATTTTTGCCCCGATTATCCCCCATATCACAGAAGAAATTTATCAAAAATTGTTCAGGGATTTTGAGGGCGAGTTAAGTCTCCATACCACCAGCTGGCCGGATATAGAGGAGAAATTTATCGACGAAGAAGCAAGGGATCTGGGAGAACTTGCAAAGGATGTAGTTGCCGAGGTCAGGAGATGGAAATCCGATAATGGAATTCCCCTAAACGAGGAATTGTCAGCTCTAAAATTGAATGGAGATTCCGAAGCTGAGAAGGAGATAGAAAAGGTAAAAGAGATTATCAAGGGGACAATAAATATACAGAAGATTGGATTTCAGACTCCTGGGGAAGAAGAGACGATTCAGATAGAGGATCAACCTGTGGAAATAGTTCAAATAGAGAGAAAATCCTCCGATTCTAGCCAGAAATAAAATATTGATTTATTTCTTCCCTTTGCTCCCCGGCACAATTTCAGTTCCGCTATGTCTTGAACCTTCAATTACCTGAGAAAGGCGGCTTATCTCATCTTTACCTAAGACCAAGGCCCGAATATTTGATTGTTGTAATATTTCGGTGGCAAGTGGATCAATTATCGCGGTCATCCCCGGTTCAAATTCCATTTTGGACATTAGGTCGGCTAAATCGGAAGTTGTCATCTCGTCTATCTTTTCGGCTTCTTTGTTTTTCTTAGGATCTGCCGTATAAACCCCGTCAACGTCGGTAAAGAAAATCAACAATTCCGAATTACTATTCTGTGCTAATTTGGCAGCGACGGCATCTGTGGTGTGCCCCGGAGTAGTTCCACCCATCACGGGGATTTTATTTCTGAGCATATTTCTGATGGCTTTATCAAAATTTTTGGGCGGATCGGATGCAGCGTCATCTCCTAGAGCTGCAATCAGTAATCTTGCGTTCAGCCGAGTTATCTTTATTCCTATTTTGTCAAGTTCATTTTTAGAAGCGCCAAAATCTTCCCCAATCTTGATATACTTTTTGGCGATGCTTCCCCCACCAACGGTCACTAGAATTTCGTGATTTCTCTCCTTGGCGTTAGAGAGAGCCTTAGCTATATTCTTCAGGGCATCTACATCGATTTTATCGGGATTGAAGGTCGACCCCCCGAAACAGATAGTCACTCGCATGGCCATTAACTCTCCTTACTGGCCACACACTATAAACCTTTGATATATACAACATTTATTCGGTAGAGATAATGCCCGGAAAGAGTAAGGACAGATACCAGTACAAGAAGCTTTTGGACAAACTGGAGGGCGTTAAGGGTAGAGGCACGGAACTGATTTCCGTTTATATAACGCCTGGATTCGATTTAAATGGAGTCATTCAACAGTTGAAGGAAGAGGAAGGCACAGCTCAGAATATAAAATCCAAATCTACCAGAAAAAATGTAGTTTCTGCTTTGAGGCGTATTATCAACTTCCTACAAAAGTACTCTCAAAAACATGGTCAAGAGGCTCCAGAGAATGGAATGGCTATTTTCAGCGGGAACATTACAGGCGAGGAAGGAAAATCGGATGTCAGATTATTTTGGGTGGAGCCGCCGGAACCGATACAGTCCCGGATATATCGATGCGATCAGACATTTCTTCTCGATCCCCTCAGGGAGGCTTTGGAAGTCAAGGAAACCGTCGGATTGATAGTGCTGGATGCGAAGGAAGCCACTATAGCGACACTAAGGGGTAAAAGTATCGATGTTGCCAGAAACATGACCTCGGGGGTATGGGGGAAGCACAGTAAGGGTGGACAATCGGCCCAGAGATTTGAACGTTTGAGAGAGAAAGCCCTTCGGGATTTTTTGAAAAGAGTAGCGGAATTAGCCAATCGTGAGTTTTCCCAAGAATCGGACTTAAGGGCAATATTAGTTGGGGGTCCCGGCCCAACCAAGAATAGATTCTTGAAGGAGGATTTGTTGAACGAGGATATTAAGGAAAAAGTGGCATCGGTTATCGATACGGGTTATTCAAGCGAGCAGGGGATTAAGGAACTCGTGAATAAGGCTTCCGATGTTCTAGAGGATTTGGATGTGGCAAAGGAAAAGGCTCTGGTTCAGGAGTTTCTGTCAGGAGTAGGCTCGGGTGATGGAATGGTAACGTATGGAGAATCCGAAGTCCGTAGACATTTGAGAAATGGTGCCGTCGAGACTTTACTCATTTCGGAAAATCAAAGCATGGAAAAGGTGGAGCTTCAATGCGGAGCTTGTGGGCATGAGTTTCATAAAACCGCCAATAGTAAGTCGGAGATAGAAGGGAATTTGAATGAGATGACCTGTCCCGAGTGTGGAGAAAAAGAACTGGACATCAAAGATTCTCAGGATGCAATTGAGGAGCTCTGTGAGTTGGCGGATCAAACTGGAGCCGAGGTAGAGTTTATATCTACGGAGACGGAGGAAGGAAAACAATTTAGCAATGCCTTTAAGGGAGTCGGAGCTTTGTTAAGATACAAGATTTAGGAGAGAAAATCTTTTTCGTCTATGATTTTGCCCTGAGAAGATGCCTGAAGATAAGTTCCGAGAAGTCTATGAGATGTTGAAATTCAATCCTTTGATTGGGGATTTTCATAGAAAACTAGTTCTAAGAGAGTTCCTTATGTTCCGAGCTTCCAGGATTTCTCGTACTCCTTCTGTTCCTTGGTAAGTTCTTCCAATCCCAGCCCCATCGATTTGAGTTTGAGTTCGGCTACCTCCCTGTCTATTTCCGAAGGTACATCGTGCACAGCGCCGTCCAATTCGTTTTGATTCAAGTGTTCAAGGCTCAGAGACTGTAGGGCAAAACTCATGTCCATTATTTCGGCAGGATGACCCAAGGATTTCTCCCCAGCGAGATTTACCAGCCTGCCTTCCGCGAGAACATGAATTTTCCTTCCATCCTCCAATTCGTATTCTTTAACATCGGTCAAAATATCTCTGACGTTCGCCGAGATTTCCTCCAAGCCTTCAAGATCCACTTCGACATTGAAGTGGCCGGCGTTACAGAGGATAGCTCCATCCTTCATTTTCCTAAAGTGATCTTTTCCGATTGCCTTCCAACCTCCGGTTGCTGTCACGAAAATGTCTCCCATTTCCGCGGCTTCGTCCATATTTTTAACATCGAAGCCTTTCATTGCGGCTTCGAGTGCTCTTATAGGATCAGTTTCAACCACGGTGACTCTTGCTCCAAGGCCCTCGGCTCTCAGAGCGATACCCCTCCCGACGAAACCATAACCTACAACGATGAAACTTTTTCCAGCTATGGATGTATTGGTAATGCTCATAATAGCGTTGAGCGTCGATTCACCCGTCCCAAATCGATTGTCGAACAGTCTTTTGGCCGGTGTGTCGTTCACTGCTAGGATAGGTATTTTTAACTCACCCTTCTCGTCCATTGCCTTAAGCCTCTTAACTCCGGTGGTGGTTTCCTCGGCACCCCCTTTAATTTGGGAAAGCAATTCCGGTCTTTCCTCGTGAGTTCGGGAGATCAAATCGGCTCCGTCATCTATTAACAAATGAGGTTCGTGGTCCATGACCCGGTCCATATTTTCATAATATTCTTCTTCATTTTCCCCCCGCCAAACGTATGCGTTGGCTCCTTCCTTTGCGAGAGCAGCGGCCACTTTATCATCGGTGGAGAGGGGATTGGAGCCTGTAACTGCCAGCTCCGCGCCGCCCGCCTGCAGCGTCCTTAGGCATACAGCTGTGGTGGACTCTATGTGCAGGGCACATCCGATAGTAATGTCCTCGAAGGGTTTCTCCTTACTGAATCTCTCCCTTATTTTCCTCAGAACGGGCATGTGCTGCTCGGCCCATTGGATATAACGCTCACCCTCCTGGGCCAATTCGATATCCTTCACTTCATATGGCATTTTATCATAAATTCCTTACCAGTTCTTCAGCCCTTTCTTGAGCTTTCCTCAGGATTTTACTTTCGTCTAAGGTAAAGACTTCTCTTTCCTTCATTAGTATTTCCCCGTCTACGATCACCGTGTCGACGTCTCCTCCGTTGCTGGAATACACTATATGAGATTCGACGTCAAATCTGGGAGTCAGGTGGGGTTTGTCCAAGTCCAGGGTGATTATATCTGCCCTCTTTCCTTCCTCAATGGATCCTATTTCTTCCTCCAATCCCAGCGCCTTCGCTCCGTTAATCGTGGCCATTTCGATAGCTTCTCTGGCGGGCAAAACGGTGGGATCCCTTTTATCCACCTTATTTAGAAGAGCCGCGAACTTCATTTCCTTTAGCATGTCTAGGGAATTATTTGAGGCTGCCCCATCAGTTCCAAGCGCGACAGGCACGTTTTTCGAGTTTAATTCGGCAACCGGAGCTATTCCGGATCCGAGCTTCATGTTGCTTACCGGGTTGTGAACCGGCTTTACACCGCTTTTCTTTATCATCTCGATTTCTTGTTCATTCACCCACGTGCAGTGGGCTGCCAGAACATCCGGGCCCGAGAGCCCGACCGACTCCAGAACCTCGGGTGGTCTTTTACCGTGCATTTCCTCGACATCTTCTATCTCTCTCTCGTTTTCCGAAAGGTGAATGTGTATCCCCACGTCGTATTCATCGGCTAATTCTCTCACTTCCTTCAGGCAATCGGTGGAACATGTGTAGGTTGAATGAGGGCCAAACATAGTCGTGATTCTGCCGTCCGCCGCTCCTTCGTAATTCTCCACCAAATCGGTGGCAGTTTCCAATTCTTCCTCCCTTTTTTCAGGATCTCCCTGCTCTATCATTCCGTAGGCCAGATTGGCTCGGAGTCCGGATTCTTTTACGGCCTCGGCAACTTGATCCATATAAAAGTAGAGGTCTGCGAAGCAGGTAGTTCCGGATTTTATCATTTCTAGACAGCCGAGAAGGGAACCCCAGTACACATCATCGTTTTCCAAATTCCCCTCAAGGGGCCAAATCTTTTCTTCAAGCCATGTTTGGAGTTCTAAATCGTCTGCCACACCTCTAAATAGGACCATCGAAAGATGTGTGTGAGAGTTAATTAGTCCAGGTAGCACGGCTTTACCTTCTGCGTCGATTTTCTTTCTAGCATCCGTGTCCAAATCCCTCCCCACGGCTTCTATTTTGTTCTCCTCAATCAGGATGTCTCCATTGGCGATGGTTTCTCTTTTTTCATTCATCGTGATTATATACCCATTTTTTATCAGTATACTTTCCAATTGAAATCACCTACTCCTTTTTTTAGACATCTGGTCATTGTATTTTAGCTTCATCATTATCCATCAGACTACTAAGAAATACCTAAACAAAAAGATACCCCTAGCTCCGAGCCCCAATCTGCTTCTTAGCTTTTCTGAGAGATTTCGAATTGTTTTTAAACGAAAAATTAAAACCCGTATATGGAATAATGGTTTACTGTTCTAATTGTGGAGAGGAAGTGGAAGAAGGCACTAAGATCTGCCCGGAGTGTGGAAATCAACTTTCTAGGACCCAGCCAGAGGTAGACTCGGGTCAGGAGGAATCCCGAAAAAAGATAACCATAGCAGTGGCTATAATTATAATTGCTGTGGTGGGAGCATTAAGTGCGTGGTTTTTACTGGCGGAGGAACAACCTGTTATTAGTTATGCGAAGATGGCTCCTGAGAACGCTACTACCTTTTCGGCAACGAGAGGAAGAGTTATTGAAGCACAAGAAGCAACCACTCCGGAACACTTGAATATTGATAGGAAAAGTATCAAGTTCAGAGCCAGGGTTGGTTACCTTACCATTTACGATGGTTCTTTTAACATGGACACTGTGAGAGAAGGGTTAGAAAACGCCAATTTCGAGAAGGGTAATTATAAGGATATGGAAATTTGGAAAAAGGACTATCAATGGATTGCTTTTGTAGACGCGAAAGTTATCGCCGGCGGCGAGTCAGCTGTTAAGGACGTTATTGATACAGCGAAGGGGGAGATAGATTCCCTCTACAGTAAGAATAGGGTGAGAACGCTTCTCGATAAGGTTAAGTATAGTGACGGCATAGGACTCAATCTGTCTCCCTCCCAGCAATACGAGAACTTAGAAGCATACGCGGCAAGCCGGAAAATGTTGGGAGAAAATGCTGAGAGATGGGATATCCAAGCGATTTATCTATTCAGCAACTCCAACTTTGCGGAGGCTTCGATCGATCAGATTAAAGGTTCTATTGAGAATTCGAAGGATAGGGGGAATATAGATTATGAGAGTTTTCAAATAGATAGGAGTGGAAACATAGTGGAAGCAATTGTAAAAGAATTTGAATCGACCTATTAAAACGAATTTGGCTTCATCTTTCCTTTATCTTTTTATCGGAGAAGACACCTTCCCAATCGTGGATGGGATGGGTGATGA
>CAYNPN010000075.1:0-8564 GCA_964399085.1 Hadarchaeota archaeon (SeqCode)
CCGTGAATGGGTGGAAGCACCTTCCAAATGAAATTTGGTGGGTGAGGAGGTCACTCGAGTACCACAAGGGAAAAAACTGCGTCTCGATAAATCGGCATGAGAAGGACACGGTCAAAGAATACCTGGAAGAAGAAGTTCCCGAGTTCTATTGGGATAATTGGTGAGAGCCTCTACCGTGGGGGACTCTTGATCTGCTCGAAATGTTTCGAGTTCCAAACAGATATCTGAGGGAAAATTAGCAAACAGATTCCGTCTGTGGGAGCCTAAAAAACTAAACGTCGGACCTATCTTTTTTCGACATCTGCGAGTCAATTATCACGTTCTGCTGCCTCGACCAGACCTCATCATCGTGATTCTTGATATAATCAACCCAGAACTTGATGAACTCTATTCGCTGCTCCCTGTTCCTTTCCTTCTTTTCCTCAAGCTTCTCTAAGTCCATCGAGTTCCTCCCTCACATCCAACTTTCTCGAATATTCCTCTAGTTTCTTTTCGTCTAGGTCCTCCTCGAAAAGCCTATACAAGTGGAGGGCGTCCTCCCAGTCCCTCTCGGTTTCGAGGTATAGCTTGTACGCTATCTGAAGTTCCAAGGGACTTATATTGATCTCCTTTGAATCGATTTTCACTTTAAGGCTCTCGTCAAGGGCGGTCCTTTCAAGCTCGTGGGTGGGGAAACTGACCTCGAAATTTGGAATTACTTTATCCTCCTCGGCAAATCTGGGGGCGAGCCCCTCGCTCAGCATGTCATAGACCTCCGTGCTTTCGGCATTCACGCACCAATAGCCGGCACCTGAAAGGTTTTTCGCGAATTCCCCGACTTCCTCTCGGCTCATCTCCTCGACGATGACGTCGATGTCCTCCGTGCTTCTGGACCTGCCTGTGAGGACCGCTACATATCCACTAACTATCACATAGTCGATGTCCCATTCTTCCAGCCTTCGGGTGAAGTCCAAGACGATCCTATCGAGTTCGGAAAGTTCCCTCTCGATTTCCAAAATGCCATCCCCGAATCGCAATAAATCACCGTCCCCTTACTTATTCTTAAGCCCGGTTATTCCTATTTTGGGTGTGAAATCTCACTCCTCCCTGGTCTCCGCCCACTCCGCCGGCCACTGAAGCTCGTTCTTCATGTCGACATGTTCATCCATCATGTCTATACCCTTGACTATCTCTCTCCATTCCTCCTGCATGGGGCGATTTATCGAGTATCGCAGAATTCCCTCGTGGTGTTGGGTACGGTGGAGCCTGTCGAAATCCGAGTCGTTGGTCAGGAGAACCCTCCGCTCTTGACTACAAAGCCTGAGGAGCTTCTTGTCCGGTGTGCCTCGGGCCGCAATCTCCCGAGATAGGACCACGTTGTGACCCTCGGCCTCCAGCCTCGTCTTCATGTGCTCCGGCACGTTTTCATCGAGGCAAAGCCGCATTATGCTAGCTCCTGCATGCGCTCCCTGGCCAATTCCCGAGACGCCTTCTCGGAGATTTCTTGCTCCTTTTTAATCCGATCGATCTCCTCGGGATTGTTCTCTATATATTGGATAGCGGCCTCTACCTTTTCCGGCTCCACTCGGTAGTTTTCGCCTATCTCCTCCGGAGACATTCCCTCCTCGAAGTGCCACTGTCGGACGTTTAAGACCCCTATCCTAGTTCCCTTTATCCGGGGTTGGCCGCCGAGGACGTCTCGGGTGGAGCATATCACTCCGGATTCGTCCAAGACACCTTCGGCTTCGCGGAGGGCCTTTTTGACGGCCTCGTTGAAGCTCGAAAGGCCGTGCTTTTTCTTATACTCCTTTAGTTTCCGGTGAGCCTCTTCGCCTATCCTAACCGTCTTCGACATATACATACTTATACCAAGTATACATCTTTATACTTTTTTGCTGGGGTTAGAAACCGATTGAAAGAATCTCAGGCGGCAGGGAAAAATCTATCATTGATCGTCGAAATCTCCAAGGCGCTCGAAATCATCCGGCTCCAAATCCATTTCCTCGAGTTCTTCTAACTTCTCCAGCAGTCCCGACCCTTCCGCCTCGTCCGGAGAAATAGTATTGACCTCGAACTCGAAGCCTCTTCCCCCCAGTCTATTCTGCACGGCATTTACCACGGTCTCCTCTGAATACCGCTCATCGACTACGATGTTCCAGAAGGACAGCATGTCCTCATCTATCCCCTCCGCCTCAACAAGGGTTTCATCCATAACGGTCCAAACCCAGTTCGTGCCGCACCTCTCGTTCAACTCATCCTGAAGGACGTCCACCGACCAGCCCCCTTGACCCTCCGATATGTCCTCCAGCCAGTAGATATCGAGGCTCGTTTTTCCTTCCTCTTCGAGTTCCTCGAGGGCGTCCACAAAATCGTGGAAGGAGAGGAAGTTTTCGATGGCCTGAAGCGGGGTGTCGGCGTTCACGAGGTGTCTGGAGGTAATGGGAAATTTTTCCAAAGGAGAGAGTTCCTCCTTTTCATGTTTCTCTTCCCTAAACCAGCGACAGGTGTGCCTGAGGAAGTTCTCATATCCTCTTTTGGTCTCCTTTTCCTCTCTGTATCTCTCGTGGAGATCATGGTACATCAGGACGAGCTTTTCCTTGCCGGTGCCTCCGAGGAGCTTTTCTGCCTCCTCCCGGCTATCCTCGACTCCGACTAGTATTCCTCTTTCTACGGCCAGGTAGACGTGTTTTTCGATGACTTCGGAACAGTTTCCGCAGTGGAGCTTCTCCCTGGTTACCCTGCTCTCCTCGGCGTGATCGATGCAGTCACCGATGCGGTAGTCGTTTAGCAGTCTCCCGAACTTTTTGGTCTGGACGGAGTTTATATCTCCTCCACATTCCGGGCATTCTCTAGGCTTTTCGAAGTGAATCGTGTCAAACATTCCCATGGTTTCTCTCCAACTTATACTTCGTCCTATCCCCGTCACTTTGAGTGAATCTGGACCAGCCAGGAGTCCTCGTATTTCTCGGATTCTTCCTCTTCGCCCCGTTCCCTGAGGAGGAGGGCCAGCCCCTTGCGGATCATGTTGGACAACGTCTCCTCCAGGGTGTAGTATCCCTCGATGTCTCGGACCGTGAGGGCCATCTCCAGCAACTCGGTGTCTATCTCGACGGTGATTTTCTCGGTCTCTACCTTTTCTACGGAGAACCCTTCATTTGTGGATCTTATGAGAATCCAATCGCCAATCTCAAGGGCCGAAGAATCCATGGCCTCCCCGGGTAGAGGGAGCCAGTGAAGTGTTCTCATCTCCTTTTCGATTTCCTCTATTTCTCCCATTCGATATCCCTCTCTTTGTCCCTTTGTCCCACTTTCCTTTATGAAGGCGAAATACCTGAAGATTCATTCTTTGGTAATCTATCGGTAATCATTTGGTAATAGATGATTATTCCTTATAACACCAATGGGAAACAGTATGGACTGGGAAAAATACAGCTTCGTAGTGAGAGCAAAAAACAGAAAGAAAATTCTTACAGCATTGAAAAGCCCGCAAACTCCATCTGAACTCAGCGAAAAAACGGGAATTAACCTTCCACATGTAAGCCGATCCTTAAGGGAATTGGGAGAGGAGGATCTCGTGGAATGCTTGACTCCCGAGCAAACTACTGGAAGGGTGTATGATAGAACGGAGTTAGGGGAAGAGATAGCCGGGGAAATCAGCGATGGGACATAGAATGAATAGAATATCCTATCATATTAATTCGAGCTTCTACCCAAGTGTTATTAATACACTGAATACACATATTTTTCCTTAATATGGGCACAAAAACAATATCTATTAAGGAAGAGGCCTACGAAAGGCTGGAAAAATTGAAGAGGGAGGGAGAAAGCTTTACGGACGTAATCAATAGGCTCACCCGAAAAAGGAGCCTCCTTGACCTGGCCGACCTCGTCTCGAAGGAAGAAGCCGATTCCTTGGAGAAGGCCATCGAAGAAGGGAGCAAGGCGAGAAAGGAGGCCCGCAGGAAAGAAATAGAGGGATGATCCGGATGGTAGTCGTAGATACCACCTTCATTATAGATATCATGAAAAAAGACTCCGAAGCTCTCGAAAAGGCCGAGGAACTGGAGGAAGGTTCTGAGGAGGTACGAGTCCCATCTCCGGTCATATTCGAGCTTTGGGAGGGCATCGAGAGGTCTGAAAATCCCCTAGAGGAAAAAATTCGGGTCATGAGGGTTATAGAATCATTCCTTGGGGTACCTTTTGACTTCAAACATGCTCGGGCGGCGGGGAAGAGGTCGGCGAAATTGTTAGACGAGGGGAAAGTCTTGGATCCCTTGGACATTCTGATAGGTGGAACGGCGGTTGCCGAGGACGAGACCCTGGTCACCCGGGACGGTGACTTCGACAGAATTTCAGATATCGAAATCGAAACGTACTAGTAATACTAACACTCTAATCTACTCACTCATAAAATCAAATTGCGAAAGATACACCTAAATGGTATTTGTAGGGATGCCTCACTACACACGAAAATAGCAAATATACCCTGAGATGATTCAGGGACCAAAAATCACTCCAGAATCTCTATATCGTCGGTCTTCCCGTCCCCGTCCCTGTCGAGGCCCCTGATGACCCGGTAGAACTCCTGGCCCGGCTCGTAGTCCTCGAGGATCTCCTCGTAATTCTGCGTGATCCCGAGTATGCAGGACTTAGTCCCCTCGAAGTCCAGGCCCGAGAGCAGGATTCTGGCGTAGTCGCCCTCGTGGACTTTCGCTATCAGGCCGAGGTTGTCCTCCATATAGTCCGCCCCGGTCGCGTCGGAGACAATCCTCCAGGTCTTCCCCTCCCAGTCGAACCTCACGTCGAGGTCCTCGTTCAGGTCCCTGGTGACCATGTTCGTTATCGGGCCGCCTATCATCATGAGGTTCCTCTCGTGGGCCCCCTCGGCCTTCACCTCCGTGTCGAGCTTGATCACGAACCTGTTCTCCAGATCGCAGAAGTTTCCGAGGAATATCCCCAGCTGGACGGCGTAGTGCCCGTCGCGGGCGGAGGTCATGAAGGGGCCGTGCTCCTTCGGCGAGCCCACGACTATCGAGCCCTGAAAGGTCCCGCCCTCGACGAACTCGGCGAAGAAGTCCAAGATCGTGCCGGAGACGTCGAGCTTGTCCATCCTCACCTTCTTCCAGTCGTCGGTCAGGCTGAAACCGAAGGCCTCGGAGGTCGGGCGGTAGAACTTGCAGAGGGCTCCGCCGGCCTTCTCTCGCTTGTAGACCTCTATCAGCCCCGCTTCCTCGAGCTTCTTGACGTGGTAGTAGACCTTCTGCTCGTGCATGTCGAGCCTGTCCGCGACCATCTTTGGGTAGCTCCTCTCCCTGGCGAACTCCTCCAGCACCCTGACCGTCTGGGAGTTCAGGTTCTTCAGCTTTTCCTCGTCGAGGAGCTTTATGTCCTTGACGTAGTGGCTCCCTTCCTCCTCTCTGAGCAGCTTGTCAGACATCGTTTGGGCCTTTGTGACTCAACCATTATAAAATTATTTGTAATGGTAAAAGTAATTGTTTAATATTTTTTATAAGCACTCGGTCCAATATCCTCCTGTGAGGTGAACGTATGTGCGGAATCACGGCCTACTTCGGATTCAGAAAAGCCGGAGAGGTCCTATTCGACTCACTTAAGAGGCTCGAGTACAGGGGGTACGACTCGGCGGGTATCGCCACGCTCTCGAATCCCGAGATGCAGATCAAGAAGGACGAGGGAGAGATAGACGAGATCGACCAAAAATTGAACTTCGGGGAGATGGGTGGAAACACGGGGATCGGTCACACGCGCTGGGCTAGCCACGGCGATGTCTCGAAGGAGAACGCACATCCTCACACTTCCTGTGAAGAAAGGTTCGCGATAGTTCACAACGGGATAATAGAGAACTGGGAGGCCCTGAAGGCCGAGCTGGAGGGTCACGAGTTCACCTCTGAGACCGACTCGGAGGTCATAGCCCACTTCGTGGAGGAAAGGGTCGATGAGAGGGGCGTCGAGGGGGCCATCAGGGAATTCCTAAAGGAGGCGGAGGGGAGCTTCGCGGTCGTGATTCTCGACTCCCGGGAGGAAGAGATGTACGCGTTTAAGAGAGGCTCGCCCTTGACCCTGGGAATAGGTGAGGATGAGATGTTTCTGGCCTCGGATATCTACGCCTTTTCTCCCTATACCGACGAGGCTATCTTCCTTGAGGACGGGGAATACGTTATCTTGGAAGGAGAAAACTACGTCATCAAAGATAGGATCGGTAATGTAAAAGATAGAGAGCCTAGGAAGTTTGAGTGGGAGGATTGGGAAAAAGAGGACGAGGAATTCGAATATCATATGCGAAAGGAGATTGAGGAAATCCCCAAAGCAATCGAGCGACTAGAGAAAAGCCTTGAGAACACTCAGGGAGAAGATTTTGATAATTTCCTAGAAAAAATGAAGGAACATGATAAAGTCCTCTTTACGGCCTCGGGCACCAGCTATCATGCTTCACTTCTCGGAGTCTATTTCTTAAATAAAACTGGAATCGACGCGCAGACTCTGATAGCTTCCGAATTCAAAAACTACGAAAGGGTCGACGAGGATACTCTCGTGGTAGCGATATCGCAATCCGGGGAAACGAAGGACGTTATGGACGCGGTAGAGTTCTCGAAGGAGAGAGGAGCTGAAATAGCATCGATTGTAAATGTTCCGCATTCTTCCCTGGAGCGCGAATCGGACGTGAGCCTAAGAATCAAAGCCGGGCAGGAGATATGCGTGGCGGCGACGAAGACCTTCACGAACCAGCTCTACATGCTCCTTAAACTTGGGAAGGAACTCGGTTATACCGGAAATATCTCGGATATTTCCGAAGAATTAAAGGAAGTTATTGAGCGGAACGAAGAAAGAGTAAAGGAGCTTTCCAAGGAAATCAAAGATAATAATGATGTCTATATCATAGGGAGAGGTGAAACCTATCCCGTTGCACGTGAGATAGCTCTTAAATTAAAGGAGATCCCCTACGTCCATGCGGAAGGCATGATGGGTGGAGAACTTAAGCACGGTACTTTGGCATTGGTGGAGGAAGGTACCCCTGTGATTTCTCTAATACCCGAAAAGAATTCTGAGATAAAGTCTAACGTAAAGGAAGCCGAAGCGAGAGGGGCGAAATCGATAAGGATATCTCCTTGGGAGGGTGAATTCGAAATCCCTACATCCTCGAATGGAAAGTTTGCGTTCTATTCTACGGTAATAGGGTTCCTGTTGGCCTATTGGATAGCTAGGAGAAGAGACTTGCCAATTGATCGTCCGCGAAACTTGGCGAAATCTGTAACGGTGCGATAAACAACTAACAGATCACTTTCATTTGCAGTCGAAAGACGAAAGTAAAGGAATAGCATCAAGCCACAGCTTTTAATAATTTTTTAAAAGTAATTAGGGTTCTATTTATACTGGTGATCCGGTTGCCGGAGGACTTAGAACTAAATCAAGATAGAATGGACCGCTATTTAGAAAAAATAGAGAAGATACGCAAAAGATCAAAGAACATCGAGGAATGGTTGAAGCACGACATAGATAAAGCCTCGAAAAATACCGAAAGACGTTTAGCTATATATAAGGCTTTTCAAGAAGTCGTGGAAGCTATAACGGATATCTGTGCGATGTTCGCCGCCGACAATAAAATGAGCGTTGGCGATGATTACGAAAATTTAGAGAAGGCCTCGGGGAAGCTCTACAAAGAGGACATTCAGGGAGATTTGGAGGATGCTAATGGGCTAAGAAACAGAATAATACACGAATACAACAAATTCGAAGATAAAAGGGCCTTGGAATCGATTAGGGAAATTCAACCTAGCCTTTACATATTCTTAGAAGGTGCTTAAAGATGGATAGAAAAGCAGTAGAGAAAGACTTTTCATTCCTAAGGGAAAGGGGAGGTGTCTTGGCCGTCCTATTTTTCGGTTCGCATGTGACTGGAAGGGACCACGAAAAAAGCGACCTCGATATCTGTATCGTGGCCCCTGGAGAAGATCCTTGGGACCTTTGGTTGGAGGTTGACAAAGAGGTCAGATCAAAGGAAAAATACGACTTTCACGTCTTCGAGGATCTTGGCCTCAAAATGAAACATCAGGTCATGGAAAACTACGAAATTATTTGGTGCAGGGATAAATACAAACTTCAAGAATACTTTTACAACTATCGGAAATTGTGGAAAGACCAAGCAAAGGCGAGAGGGGTAGCAAGGTCAGGATGAAAAATCTGGAGACTGGCGGTTTCCCGGCGTTGAGAAATATTCCTAGTACTCAAACCTTTACATTCCTTAACACTGAAATGTGAGGTCCTTTCACGCCTATGGCGGACCGTTACCAGGAATAACGGTCTCCCCTCCAGCCGAATCGCCTTCGCCCGGACACCTTTCGGTAGAGCCGATTGTTCCCGAACTTTTCACCCCAATCGTTTCAGGGGACTGACCCGGGTGCTTACGGCTCGCTCCTTTACAGAGAGGTAGGTCTCTCGTCAAGCTCCACAGGCTCCACGAATGCACCCGACGATTGGGCACATTCTCTCCCTCTTCTCCTGCTTCCGACGCTTTGAAGAGCGGAGTCTTCAACCCGCGGAGATGTTCGGAGAAACCCTGTCCACGGCGT
>CAYNPN010000076.1:0-8506 GCA_964399085.1 Hadarchaeota archaeon (SeqCode)
ACCGTCAATAATGGCTATGAAGAGTCGGTGGCTCTCCACGCCACTTCCACCGGTAACACCTGAATCTCGGATTGGAAGGGTGCGAATGGGTGGAAGCTCCGTCCTTCAGGTCGGAGAGGATGTCACAATGTTTTTACAAGGATTATCTTCGAGCATGATTTTGTGCCACTAATAACAAGTTTTATTCAGTATATAAAACAAAGAATAAAAGTGATAGATATGCCGTCTGCCTTGATTCTAATTGTTGCTAAAATTGGGACCATGAAAAGTATTCATGAGAAACTTAAGGGAATGGATGAAGTTAAGCAAGTGTCGATGCTAACTGGACCCTATGATATTATGGCAATAGTAAGAGCCGACGATATGAGGGAAATCTCGAAAATTCTCGTAACGGGTATTAGAAATATTGACGGGGTCGAAGATACCGTCACGAATGTAGTTATTGGATAGAAAATAGTTGTTGGATAGAAAATAATTTCATTTTAGGAAGGCTTCCGGTAATGTTGAAAGTCGAAGATGGATTATATGTAATCAAACCAGGTGAGATCATCTATGAGGATGGCGGTGTAAAATACGCTTCGTCATCTGTTACTCTCATCGATGATGACCGTTTGGTATTGGTTGACTCAGGTTTAAGGGAAGATTGGGATAAGATAAAGAAAGGTCTCGATGAAGCCGGATTTTCCCCCAAGGAGATAGATGTACTAATAAACACCCACCTGCATGGAGATCATGTCGGATGTAATTCGAGATTTGAAGTCAAGAAGTTTGTTCATCCGAGGCAAATTGAGATGACTATGGCGGAGGGATTCGAACCTGTTCCGGAGAATATTTCCAGTAGAGCTTCCGTTTTACAAACCCCGGGACACGCTGAGGGACATATATCGATAGTTTTCGATGACAGGATAGTAATTGCAGGCGACGCTATTCCTACTGGAGAGCATTTCGAGGAGAAAGCTATCCCAAATGTGCATACCGACGCTGAACAAGCCCGACAGAGTCTCAATAAAATTTCAGATATTGCCGAAATAATAATTCCGGGTCATGATTCTCCTTTTAAAGTTGGAGAAGTTAAGTGATTATAACATTATAAACTGAAATTAATACGGTCTATCTACTCGTTCCGAGTTCAACTGCTTTCAGATTGTGGAGTGGTTTTTGATATTGTGACGGATAGCTTTCAGAAGAGGTTCTCTCTCCCTCAACTCTTGTTTTGTCTTAACTTCTGTGCCGAGAAGTCTCCCCCCCAATCCTTGATTAGGCGGGTGATGAATCGCCATTACTTTCAATCACCTCTCCCGGCAAGCGTCTAATGGTAATGGAGGTACATGAAGCAGGTAAATATGGGGGAGTTGGTTGAAGATGATGGTTGAAAAACGATCGTATGTAGAATTTTGGATCCCACCGTGAGGAAGGAGGGTCTGCTCGTCAAGGAGTATTCCAACGCTCAGGGGTATATCCGGGGGGGAGACGGATGATTTGTATTCCGCTACAAAACAGGCGATGGACAGGTATGTGAAGAAGGTTCAGAACGAGGAATATCCTCTCTTTTTGAGAAATGATACTTTCAGGGTAGAGAAGGCGGAAGACACTAAAGAGTTCGATTATTGGGCTAGGATCCCCATTTCCAATGTTTGGAGTGGCATTTGGGTTCCTATCAAGCCCCATCAAGAAATTAGTGAGGATATGAACGTTCGCGATTCCAAGATCGTCCGGAAGGGATACGGTTTTGAGCTTCATATGTCCGTCTCCTTCGAGGTATCGTCTCAAACTCCCGAGAGTGTTCTCTCCGTGGATTTGGGTGAAAGGGTGATGGCGACGACCGTGTCGTCCGCCGATAACGGGAATCCAAAATTCCGCGGGAGAAAGGTTCGGGGGATTAGAAGGCACTACGCTTGGCTCCGAAAGAGACTGCAGGAGAAGGGTCCGGTTAAGAAAGTTTTAGAGATGTCCGATAAGGAGAAGCGGAAAGTCGAGGGTATTCTACACAAAATTTCGAGGAAGATAATCGATAGAGCCGGAGAAAACAGTTTTCTAAACGTTATCGGTGATTTGAAGGGAATGGGAAACGGGAATACGGGTAAAGGAGGGCGTATGAATCGAATAGCGAACTCTATGCCTTACTGGAAACTTACTCGAATGATTGAATACAAGGCCGAGGAGAAAGGACTACGGGTAGTAAAGGTGAACGAGAGTGACACTTCTAAAACTTGTCATAAGTGTGGAAGTGAGAATACTACGAGACCGACTCAGGGAAAGTTCACCTGTAACACCTGTGGTCTCGAGGACTATAATGCCGACCTGAACGGAGCCAAAAACACCTTACAGAGGTTCCTCGCCTACATGGTAAGGAACGGGGCTTTCTTGAACAAGCCCGTAACCGAGGCATTTATGAAAAAAGAAGAAGTGAGTACAGAGCAAGTCCTCGGAAGCTCCCTCCTAACGAGCGAAACGAGGTAGGTGGGGGTAGTTCACTGGTGCGAGAAGACTCCTTCCTTCTGAGAGTGTGTTTTCGGAGTGGACAAATCTAAATGTTGGAATTGTAAGTATGATTAGGGAGGTGATAAGATGGGGGAAGAACTCCCACCTAAAATACGAGAAAAGATTTACCACGATATTATTCTACCTGAAGAAGCAGAAGATGTCAGAAAAGAGGTGAAAAATTTTGCAGAGAAAGAGATTGAGCCAGCCGGATGGGAACTCGATAATGTCGAAGAGAAGGTTGAGAATTTTCCGGAAGAAATATTCAATAAAATGGCAGAAGAAGGCTTGTTTGCTATACCCTTCTCAGAGGAATTCGGAGGCCGGGGACTAGAACACCCTGTATGCTGTACGGTCGCTGCTATGGAAGAGTTGGCATACGCTAGCAACAGCATCGCTGGCATTTACGACGTTCAAGCCATGCTATCGGGGCACGTTCTGAGCAGTTATGCGTCCAAAGATCAGAAGGAAAAGTATCTCAAACCATTGATAAAAGGTGAAAAGAGGGGATGCTTCGCGACTACTGAACCCGGGGCAAGTAATGATCTAAGGGCCGAAACCATTGAAACAACAGCAGAAAAGGATGGGGATACATGGATAGTCAACGGCCAAAAACGATACATAACTAATTCACCTGTTGGGGATTTTGTCATAGCGCTTTGTGTTACTGACGGATCCTTAAGCGAGATTTTGATCAGTCTAGATTCGGATGGAGTAAAAGTAGGAGAGCCAGACAAGAAAATGGGTAATAGATCCCAATTAATCGCGGACATACACTTTGATAATGTAGAAGTTCCAGAGTCAAATCTGATAGGTGAGATAGGAGAAGGATTAAAAATAGCCCTTGGAACGCTAACTTATGGGAGAATCGGTGTCGGCGCTACTGGTGTAGGGATGGCACAAGCAGCTTTCGATGAAACTGTTAATTATTTGCAGGAAAGAACAGCTTTCGGCAAAAAGATAGCCCAGTTCCAATATCAACAATTCAAGTTAGCCGAAATGGCGACTAAGATAGAGAATGCTAGGAATCTCTGTTATAAGGCAGCGTATCGACACGACCAAGTTGGTGAATTTCCTGAACCTCATGCTGCTATGGCGAAATATTATGGAACTGAAGTTGCGGGCGACATGTGCAGATATGCAGTCCAAGCTCATGGCGGCCGAGGTGTGATGAAGAAACTGGAGGGTGAAAACGAAACCTTCAAGGTGGAGAGAATATTCCGAGATTTCAAAATATCAGAAATAGCAGAGGGTGCAAACGAAGTGCAGAAGATGATTATAGCCAGGAATATATTGGGATAGCAACCTTCTTACTAAGAATACGGTTTTCTAATGAAATCCTTCCGGCGATTCATACAGATATTATTTTTCTTGCGTTCTTCCATTTTTTAGAGCTGCAATATTTCCTAAGCGGTAAATTATAGTTTGAAAAGGGAATTAATGTAGAGTGATTGGGATTTAGAATGCATGAAATCGAATATTATGAAGATGGTGAAATTGTCAGATGGGCCTGGGCTCGGGAGAGCGAATTAATTCCGGAACCTTTTTGGACATCCGTTTACCTGATTGATGGTATCTTAATAGATTCCGGGTCGCCAGCTGGGTTGGAAGGATTCAGAAAATTTGTTGAAGAAAAGCATTCCCAAGATAAAATCGGAAGAGTAGTTTTAACCCATTGGCATGAGGACCATTCGGGCGGAGCCCGGTACTTGACGGAGGAATTGGGTTTATCGGTTTATCTTCATGAAAACGGGCTTGAAAAAGTTAGAAACGGTTTTTCTGTCCCCGATTATAGGGAGATAGCTTGGGGAAATCCCCTTGAGCCAGCTCCCGAAGTAAAGGAAATGGGGTTTGATTCCATTAGTTCGGCTTCGGGGAAATATACCTTCGACTTATTACATATTCCGGGCCATTCTTCGGATCTCATCGCCTTAATCGAGCCTGACGAAGGATGGGTTTTCGTTTCGGATTCTATTGTACCAAATTACCAGACGATTTTCGCCGAGACTAAGGAAGAACTTGGGGAGGATATGGAACCGGTAAACGAGGACATAGAGCAGATTTATTCTTCACTCAAAAAATTAAGGGACTATACTGATGAAATAGAAGATATTTCCGTTTACACCGCTTATTTCGGAGAATTTAAGGATAGAAATATCATCAACGAAAACATAGAGGAGTTAGAGAGCCTACATGAAGAGGTTCATAATTTGAAAGACAAAGGTCTTGATTCCCAGGAAATTGTAGAAGAAATATTTGGTGGCGAACATATAACGGGTGAATTGACAGATAGAGCCCTTTCAAGGCTAAACCTTGTAAATTCTTTGCTTGAATGGCCTGTATAGTTTATTAACTTTTCTTTATTACCAATATTATCTTTTTTCCTCTCTAATACCTGCGAATCAACTTTTAAGGTCACTTAGAGTGAGGAATAAATATCGTCCATGGATTTTGAAAAAATTTTAAGCTTAGAATTTACAATAGATATTCAAATGTTTGAGGATTCTACCAAAAATCGTGTCGCTCGATGGATAGCCGGCGATATTTCTATTTCAAATGATCCGGGTGCCTCGATAAAGCGATGGAGAAAAAAATTTGGATTAAAACAAAACACCTTGGCAAAAAGGCTTGAGATTTCCCCGTCAGTCATAAGTGACTACGAGTCCGGCAGGCGAAAATCCCCAGGAGTTGGGATAATTAGGAAAATCGTGAAAGCGTTCTTGGAGATAGACGAGGAGAGAGGCGGACAGGTTACTCGGGCCTTTGCTAACCGATTCGGAACTCACTTACCCCCTGATGTTTTGTTGGGTATGAGGGAATTTGAGAGCCCTGTAAGCGGAGAAGAATTTTTGGAGATAGTCGAGGGAGATATTGTCGCAAATGAGGATTTACTGGATAAGAAATTGTTTGGATATACCGTAATAGATAGTCTAAAGGCCGTACTGGAATTGTCCACTCAGGATTTTACAGGTCTTTACGGGGTTACGAACGAACGAGCTCTTGTTTTCACTAAAGTTTCCACTGGAAGATCTCCTTTAGTAGCTATTAAGGTGCGTGGTATTACTCCAGGAGTAGTGGTTCTGCACGGAGACCTGAGAGATGCCGATAGGATTGGGATGAAAATTGCAGAAAGCCTGAAGGTTCCACTTATTATATCTAGGACAAAGAAGGTCGAAGACCTAATCGATAATCTCAAAAATTCTCTTCCTTGATTAATAGTTAATTGTCGAACAAGCGATAGACAATCAACAGTAAACCTTTTAAGTTAAATCCGCCCCAGAACTGGCATAACTACACGGACGATATTTTGGAGGATTGACTTTGAATACCGCGATAATTGGTTATGGGGTTTACATTCCTAAATACAGAATGAAGGTAGAAGAAATTGCCGAGGTTTGGGGTGAGGATCCGGACCGGATAAAAAAAGGACTTTTAGTTAATGAGAAATCCGTCCCCGCTTCGGATGAAGATACTGCTAGCATTGCAGTTGCGGCAGCCAGAAATGCTATGAAGAGAGCTCAAATCAATCCGGATGAATTGGGAGCTATTTATGTAGGTTCGGAATCACATCCATACGCTGTAAAGCCAACCGCGACGATGGTGGCGGAGGCCCTCAGTGCGACACCAAATCTTACGGCAGCGGATTATGAGTTTGCTTGTAAGGCGGGTACAGCTGCTATTCAGTCCTGCATGGGATTAGTAGATGCGGGAATTTGTGATTATGGCATGGCTGTCGGGGCAGACACAGCCCAAAGTAAACCGGGCGATGCTCTTGAATACGCAGCAGCGGCTGGTGGAGGGGCATATATTATAGGTAAGGATAGATCGGACGCGATAGCGAAAATTGATGGTACTTTTTCTTATACTACAGATATGCCAGATTTTTGGCGCCGGGAGGGCGAGCCATATCCCGAACATGGGGGTAGATTTACTGGAAAACCCGCCTACTTTAAGCATGTTTTGTCGGCGGCCAACGGTTTGCTCCGGGAATTACAGTTAACCCCGGAGGATTTTGATTATGTGGTTTTCCATCAACCCAACGGCAAATTTCCGCTGAAGGCGGCAAAAAGGCTCGGTTTCGAAAAGGAAAAGGTAGAGCCCGGACTCCTCACCCCAGAGATTGGAAATACCTATTCGGGGTCCGTCCCAATAGGGCTAGCTTCAGTGTTGGATCAGGCCGAACCGGAAGATCGGGTACTTGTAGTTTCGTTCGGGTCCGGGGCCGGAAGCGATGCCTTTGCGTTGACGATTAAGGAGGGGGTTGAGAATAATGCGGATTCCGTCCCCAAGGTAATGGACTTTGTGAAGGATAAGGAGTTCATATCTTATGGAGAATATGCTAAGGAGAGAGATTTGTTGGTGAAATAAAATGCGAGATGTAGCTATCGTCGGAATAGGTATTACTAAATTTGGGGAGCTCTGGAATTCCGCATTCAGGGACTTGTTTGTCGATGCGGGGGTTAGAGCTCTGAAGGATGCAGGTCTAGACGGGAGCGAGATAGATGGTATGTACGTGGGCAATATGTCAGCCGGACAATTCATCCGACAGGAGCATATTGCCTCCCTGATTGCCGATCATGCGGGATTAATCCCCGCCCCATGTACGCGGGTAGAGGCAGCCTGTGCTTCCGGTGGATTGGCACTCAAGCAGGCTTACGTTTCGGTGGCCTCAGGTTTGCATGACATTGTCGTGGCAGGTGGGATAGAAAAGATGACCGATTTACTCCATAACCAGAGCGGCAGCGCTTTGGCCGCTTTGGCCGACCGGGAGTGGGAGGCCTATGTAGGCATGACTTTCCCGGGTCTTTATGCTTTGATGGCTAGGAGGCACATGCACAAATATGGGACGACGAGGGAGCAGATGGCGCAGGTGGCCGTCAAAAATCATAAGAACGGCTCCCTAAATCCCTACGCTCAATATCAAAGCGAGATTACGATTGATCATGTTCTGAACTCTCCGACTATTGCTCATCCCCTCAATACCTTTGACTGTTCTCCAATCAGTGACGGTGGCGCCGCCGTTGTGCTAGCACCCGCCGAAGAAGCCAAAAAATATACTGATGTACCGGTACTCATCAAAGGATCGGGTCAGGCGAGTGGAACAATATCACTTCATGATCGAGATTCACTGACTGAGATACCATCGGTGGTTCAGGCAGCGGAAATGGCCTACGAGAGGGCCGGCGTGGAGCCTGAAGATATTGATCTGGCGGAGGTTCATGACTGTTTTACCATCGCAGAAATAATGGCCATAGAGGATCTTGGTTTCTGTGAGAAAGGAAAGGGAGGAGAAATAATCGAGGAGGGAGAGACCGAGCGGAATGGTAATGTCTCCATTAACACAAGCGGCGGACTTAAATCGCAGGGACATCCTATGGGTGCGACGGGAATTGCACAGGCCATAGAGATAACCTCTCAGCTCAGGGGTGAGGCAGGAAAGAGGCAGATTGACGATCCCAAAATCGGTTTAACCCATAACGTTGGAGGTTCTGGTGGGACCGGTGTAGTTCATATCCTGGAGAGAGGTGATTAAATGCCTACTGTACCGAGATTCTGGAGAAGAATTCCGAATAGGTATAACCTGACGGGTACCAAATGTAATAGCTGTGATACTGTTTTCTTCCCTCCCAGGAGCGTCTGTCCAAAGTGTCGGAGATTGGGAGAGTTGGAATCGTATGAATTGGATGGAAAGGGAGAGATCGTTTCCATGACTCAGGTCAGTGTCCCTCAGGAAGGATTCGAGAATGAAGTGCCGTATACCCTTGGCATCATAGAACTCGAGGAAGGGCCGAGGGTGGCCGGGCAAATCACGGATGCTAATTTTGAAGATATTGAGATAGGCGACGAGGTAGAGGCAGTCTTCAGACACGTCGGTGAGGACGGTGACAAAGGAATAATCTACTATGGATACAAGTTCAAGCTTTTAGAGGATGGATCATCAGAGGAAGAATAGAAAGCTTTATTTTTAAAAGTGACATCCTCCCCTTCCTAATCTCCGATTAGGCGGGGGCTTCCACCCATTCGC
>CAYNPN010000077.1:0-7630 GCA_964399085.1 Hadarchaeota archaeon (SeqCode)
GGTCCTGTCTCTCCCGCGCCTTCTTCAGCTGGGTGATATCCTGGGAGTTATACTGGAGTTCCACGACTTCGCCGTCCTCCTTGATTGCCCTTCCACCGGTCTTGAGCCATATGGTGTTCCCGTCCTTGTCGATCCCCTTGAGCACCCTGGACGCCTCCCCCTTACCCTCCATCAATTCCTTGTAGATCCCGATCCAACTTTCCTTGTCATCCGGGTGAGCCAGCTCGATGATGTTCGTGCCGATGGCTCCCTCCTTGGTATATCCGAAAAACTCCAAACCATTCTCGTTGACCCTTTTTACCCTCGCTTTAGGATCGGTCGTCGCGACGAGGTCGTTCGACCCCTTGAACAATTTTTCGAACCTTTTCCTTTCACGGTTCGCCTCTTCCTCCGCCTCCTTCAGCTTCGTGATGTCCTGACCGGTGTACTGGATTTCCACCACCTCACCATCCCTGAAGATTGCGCTTCCGCCGACCTTCAACCAGCGCGTATCCTCCCCCTTGGTCTTGATTCTAACCACGATATTCTCCAGTTCCCCCTCAAGCACGCGGTTCCAAGCCTCCACAAATTTATCTTCGTCGTCGGGATGAGCTAATTTTAAAATATTCTCGCCGACCAGCTCGTTTTTGGAATATCCGGTCAGCCCGCTCGCTCTTTTGTTGACTTTCTTTATATACCCCTCCGAGTCGGTGGTCGCGATGAGAACATTCGCCTCCTCGAACAACTCCTCGTACCGAATCTTGGCTCTCTCGAGCTCCTGCTCCAGATTCACCTCGTCATTATTGATTTCCATTGCCATAAAATAAACAGCTCCCGAATAAAACTTCTTTCTATCCTTAAAATTATTTGTGGATAATAATGCTTGTAATTACCTATTTTTAAAGAAAATAGGATATTCTGCAGGCGATGATAGGAATTTTAAAAGCGATGTTACATGAGGTAAAAAAACAGGCTGTTTTAAAGTAGTTCTTGAGGGTTTTCATCAATGCTGTAGCCCAATAGGTCGTGTTGCAATGGATTATTTAACTTTTAATTTCGAACATTCATGCTGAATCCTAAATATCGAGTTAATTATTAGTGTTTTTTCATAAATGAAGGACTAATCCTTTTCCTCTCACTATCTCCCCTTTTTCAGGTTCCGGCCGGCTTTGTCGTATAATGAATCCTGAATGACCTAAACTCGGCTTCTAAAGGGGTGAGGGATATTTTTCTATACTGGTCTTTTTCCCTTATTGAAGGTGAAACTAAGGTTCTTATGGAAGTTTAACCGAAAAATATTTTGTACAAAAATGAAAATTGACCTTTCAATGCTTATCCAAAACAAGAGATGGGGAAATTAAGTTGGAAGATAAAATAAGGGAATTCAAAATTGGAAGTTTAGAAGCCTCGTTAATTCAAAAGGACACTTTCGCTTTGGACGGAGGGGCTATGTTCGGTATAGTTCCGAAGACTCTATGGTCGAAAGTCTATGACTCGGATAAACAAAATCGTATAAATCTATCCGGTTCCATCCTCCTCGTCAAGACGGATGATAAAAATATTATAGTGGAAACCGGGATAGGTTCAAAATTCTCGGAGAAGGAAAAGAAAATCTTTAAAATTAAAAATATTAAATCGTCCGAAGAAGCGCTATCCCCCTTTGGCTTGAAACCTCTGGATATTGATATAGTAGTTCTGACACATCTCCACTTTGACCATGCAGGAGGGGCTACGAAAGAAACCGATGAAGGAATAGAGCCTACATATAAAAATGCCAAGTATATAGTCCAAAAAACCGAATTTAAAGCAGCTAGAAACCCGAACGAAAGAACTCAAGAAAGCTATAGGGAAGAAGACTTTATGCCGCTTGAGGATTCTGGCAACTTGAAGATAATTGAAGGAGAAAGGGAGATCCAGGAGGGGATAAGATTAATCAAGACGGGCGGTCACACGGTCGGTCATCAGATAGTAGTACTCGAGAACGAGGACCAAAAGTATATTCATATTGGTGATCTCGTGCCGACTTCTAGCCACCTACCCCTTCCCTATATCATGGGCTATGATACCCATCCTTTAACAACTTTGAATAGGAGGAAGAAATGGTATAGAAGGATCTTGGAAGAGAGGATGAAAGTAATATTCCCCCATGATATCGATAATAGGATAATTGGGCCTCAGAAAATTTCTAATGTTTTGGATTAAAAGTGAATTGAAAAGAAGGAATAGATTTTATTTCTTTAGAAAATAAAAAAGGAAGGACCATGAACTTTAAGAAACTTGATGAAATTTTTCGCCCCGATTCAGTTGCAATAGTAGGTGCTTCCGGGAATCAATTGTCTCCCGGACACGCCTATACGAAGTTCATAATCGAGCACTTCGATGGTGAAATTTATCCGGTAAATCCGAAGATAGATGAACTTTTCGATATGAAGGTATATCCAAGTCTCCGAGATATACCAGGATCGGTAGACTACGTTATATCTTGCATTTCTGCTGAAAAGACTCCAGAATTAGTCGATGATTGTCAAGCAAAGAACGTTGAGCTTTTACACCTATTCACTGCAAAGATGAGCGAGACCGGACGGGAGGCAAAAATTAAGTTGGAACAAAAAATTCTGGAAAAGGTTCAACAAACCGATATCAGGTTGCTGGGACCAAATTGCATGGGGTGTTATCGTCCGGATGTGGGACTTGCTTATGGATATAATTTTCCAAAAGAAACAGGGGAGGTAGGAGTTATATTCCAGAGCGGCGGATCCTCCACGAATCTTGTCCGTTATGGAGCCATGAGAGGTCTTCGCTTCAGCAAAGTTTTCAGCTATGGGAACGGCATAGACATCGACGAATCGGAGCTATTGAGGTATTTGGCCGACGACCCGGAAACTGAAATAATCGCTCTTTACGTTGAGGGCGTCGATGATGGTCAAAAATTTAGGAACGCACTTGAATACGCGAGTAAAAAGATGCCCGTCGTCGTGCTCAAGGGAGGGAAGAGCGAGGCCGGGGCGAGATCGATTCGCTCGCATACGGCATCCCTTGCAGGGGAAGTTAAAGTTTGGAGGGGCATCTTTGAGCAATGTGGAGCTATAGAGGTCTCAAGTATCCAAGAATTAATCGATCAATTAGTTGCTTTTCGGTTTGTTAAACCGTTTGCGGGGGATAAAGCACTCATTGCTGGTGGAGGGGGAGGAAAAAGCGTCATTTCAGCCGACATCTGGGGAGAACAAGGGTTCAAGTTGCCGGATTTACCTTCCGAAATGAGGGACGAACTAAAAAGTAGAAAACCCGAGATATGGGATTGGTTAGGCAATCCGGTAGATTTTTCCATCATACAGGATTCCGATATTCTCCCGCATGAACTTCTCGAGATGTTTGATAAGTCGGGAGACATTGACTTCTTCGTTTTAAATTTAGCCCTCGGTGATTATCTAACGACTGATATATGGAAAAGATGGACGAAGAGGCAAATCAATGGATTTTTAAATATCAAGGATTACGGAAAACCCTGCTTGGTAATTGCTGAAACAGTCGGAACTCCTCCCAGTAAAATGGAAGAGTGGAGATGGAAGGCTATCGAAGAAATCAGAGGGTGGCTCAGGGATGAAGGAGTCGCGGTTTTTCCGTCGCCCGAGAGGGCTGCAAGAGTAATTCGACGGTTGAAGGAATATTATGAGCGCAAGACTAATAACGGGGGCCAAACGTAATTCAGCGAATTTTAAAGAATATCACATAAATGCTAGTGATATACATGAATAAAAAATACAAACTGCTTCTGGACGAAATGTACACGGGCTTAAGAGAATACTTTGAAATCTTAGGCTGGAACGTCACTACAGTCAGAGAGGAAGGAATAGAAGGTGTCAATGATAGGGAGATTGTCGAATACGCTAAGAAAAACGACATGTTGATTGTAACTCAGGATCAAAAACCCGGGGAATTAGCAGAAATCGAAGACGTCCCTTATGTTTATATATCCAAACGCCTGATCGCAGAACTCATTGATTCGGAAATAAGAGAAAAGTACATGGAAGAATAGTCTTTTCTTTCTTTTTCTAGAAACAATGCCCGGCTCTTCTTCAAAATCGCAATGTTTAATATTTTTTACATTCGGAGAGGACCGTTCTGGTGGCAATTTAATAAATGATTATCTACATGGAATGTTAGAACCTTGAGGTAGATAATTATGATACCGTTAAACTCGCTCTTAATGCCGGCAATTTTAATTCTAGTTCCTTTGGCCACAGGGATTCTTGCACGATACTTCCAATTATTTGAATCATTCTTTGATATCCTCTACAAAATAGTAATCATTTTGATTCTCCCCGCGCTCGTGTTTGGTTCGGTTGCGGTGAATCCAGAATTGAGATACATCGGTATTTTGTCCTTTGGCGAAATATCAATTCTGGCCCTTATATGTATAGGAGTAACATCACTTGTTTCTCTGGGTGGGTCCTATTGGTTTGGAATGTCTAGAGAAAAAAGCACCGAAATCCTTCTAAACGGTGCCTTCATGAATTATACGTTTCTCGGCCTTGCAGTAGTACAATCCACAATCGGAACGGGAGCACTGGCCTATGCCAGCATTTTTGCGGTTACCGTAGGTATAATCCATCTGACGATCGGTATGGGATTAACGAGGATTAGTGCGGGTGAAGAAGTAAGAGCACCGGAAGTTCTCTACGATATCCTATCCTTTCCTGCAGTGTTTGCCTTGATTGTCGCACTTCTGTTTGTCGGTTTTGAAGTGGGTATTCCCTACTGGGATTTTGCTCAGGGCTTGATGGATGATTATGCCAATGTCGCCTCCTTTGTGATGGTTCTAGCAACGGCATATAAGATGGAGATTGGGCCTATAAAGAAATACTTAACTTCCTTATCCATTGTGGGGATGATTAGACTCGTCCTGGGACCCCTCGTCACCTATGCTGCAATCAAACAATTGGGGTTTAGCGGGGTTATAGCAAGGGTGGCTCTTCTTCTATCGGCAATGCCACCCGGAATTTTCAACTTAATTCTTGCAGACAGGTTCGATTTGGATAGGGAATCATATAGCATAGAGATTTTTTATCTGACATTAATCTCACTATTCGTGGTGGTACCCTTGATTTTACTCTTTGTATTTCCGGTTATTCCTTAATCTAAACCGGTTCACCGGCTTCTTCGAATTCGATTTTGGAATCCAAGAGTCTTCTTAGGACTGAGGGTAAATTTTCAATTTCCACCCGAACCTGCTCGGTTGAATCTCTATCTCTAATCGTAACTGTCGAGTCCTCTAGTGTCTGGTGATCAACTGTCATGCAGTAAGGCACACCTATCTCGTCCGCTCTCGCATATCTTCTCCCGATGCTACCTGAATCATCATATTTGGCGAAGAATTCTTCGTCTTTCAGTTCTTCCACAATTTTGGTGGCTTCTTCCGGGAGTCCATCATCGGTTATCAACGGGAATACATACGCTTCGATAGGAGCCAAATCCTTCTTAAACCTCAAGTAACTTTGATCATCCTCTTCAGTGTAGGAATGTTCCAGAACACAATATAGCAATCGATCGACTCCAAAGGAAGGTTCTACGACGTGTGGGAGCACCTTCTTTCCTTCCTCCTCACCCTCCTCCTGATAAAAAACGGTCATGTCCGAGTCGGAAAATTCGGAGTGTCGAGATAGATCGTAATCCGTCCTGTAGGCCAATCCAGCCACCTCCACCCAATCGAAATCCTCGGTGTAGACTTCTAAATCCCAGGTTTCCTCTGAATAGTGTGCTCTCTCGCCTGGGACTTGTTCTCGGTATCGTATTTGGTCCTCGGGGATTCCAAGATCCAATAGGAACCTTTTCGCGAAAGCCATATGATAGCCCAGGAGTTCGTTGTATATTATACCCTCCTCGACTGCATCAGAAGTAGTGGTTTCGACGTATTCGACCTCACCTTCCTCCTGGCTCTCGGCCCGCCAAAGCCTGAGATCTTCATCTTTCACCCGATTGAAATTGGAATGTCCCGGAGAATCGGGATCGAAGAAGACTTCTACTTCCGCCATAGAGAATTCACGGAGGCGGATTACGCCCTGCCTCGGCGATATTTCGTTCCGATATCCTCGGCCGGTCTGGGCGACTCCGAAGGGTAGTTTCCTTCTGGCTGCCCTCTGCAATCGGTTGAAATCGACGAATATGGACTGAGCGGTCTCGGGTCGCATGTAGGCAGTTCTATCGCCCTTCGGACCGATAGCTGTCTTGAACATTGTATTGAAATCGTGAATATCCCCAAGCGGACCGCCGCAATCTGGGCACATTATATTTCTTCTGTCTATGATTTCCTTCATCTCGTCCTTGGACTTTCCCTCTATATCCTCCCCTGTGACCTCCTTGACCAGATCGGTCACTTCGTAGGTAGTTCCACAGGCGGAACACTCAATCATCACATCGGTGAAATGGTCCACATGTCCGCTCGCTTCGAGGACTGCTTCGGGGAATATGGTTGGAGAATCTATTTCGAGGCATCCTTCCTTGATAGTATAATAATGCCGCCATTTCTTCATTATCTTTTCTTTGAGAAGAGATCCTAGCGGGCCAAGGTCGTAAAATCCCGCCGCTCCACCGTAGGGCTCGAATGATGGCCAAATAAATCCTCGCCTTTTCGCGATTTCCATGACTTTATCGTATTTATCCTTGGGCATATTATCACGGACAAAAATATACTATCACGTCTTCCTATTAAATTCACTCCGTTAGGACTTTCAATAAATCCTCATCGGTGATCATCCCGATGATTTTTCTGGCCGATATAACGGGCAACTGGTGAACATCGTTTTCCTCCATCAACTTGGCGCATTTGCTGGCGGAGCTTCTCTTGGTGACAGTGATCACATCGGTTGTCATTATTTCACTAACCTCCTTGTCAGGGGTCCTGAGGCTTCGCTTGGTTATATATAATCTATCCTCGTTATCCCAGGCCCATTTTTCGGTTTCGCTCTTTCCTCGCATCAGCTCTGTGATTTCTTCGGTTTTGACTTCGCTCACATTGATTATATCCTCATCTCCGATGATACCCGACAGTTCCCCTTCGTTATCTAATACCGGGAGGGCCCGTTCTCCCGAGAGGTTCAGAATTTCCACAGCCACGTTTAAGGGAGTCTTCTCCCAAAGAGAAGGGGTAGAAGTTTGCATGAACTCGGATATTGTGGTTTCCTTCTTTCTCTCGGCGATGGCTTGGGATAAGATTCCTCTGACAGTGACGATTCCGGTTAGCTTGTCCTTATCTAATACTGGCAGACGTCTTTCATTCTTCACTATCATGGCTCTGGCCGCTTCTTCCAAGGAATGTTCGGGATTAACGGAGGCTATATCCCTGTTTACCAACATGCCGATCTGATTCTCGTCGGGATTCTCGAATAAATCCCTCAAACTAACCATTCCGACCAGCTCGCTGGAATCCTCCTTTAATACGGGGACTGAACTTGCTCTAAGTTCTCTGAGTAATTCTATCGCATCATCTCTATTTCCAGGTACATTTACAGCCTGAATATCTTCATCAATTACGTCTTTTACCTTCATTTTCAGCCTCTCTCTATTCCTTTCAATCCGTCTCTTATCATTCATTAAAAAATTTAACTTTTAGCGCCAAGAAGTCTCCTTCCCAATCGTGGATTGGATGGGTGAT
>CAYNPN010000078.1:0-7398 GCA_964399085.1 Hadarchaeota archaeon (SeqCode)
ATTTTATAATTAAAAATTTCATATCAGATGGTGGCAGGCTTCCTCCAGAATACTAATTTCCAAAAACATATCGGGATATTTAGGGGGATATTTGAAGAACAAAAAATAAACAAGGAGAATAATGAGGTATCTGGAGAGGAGGTCGGTTAATGACTCCGGAAATTATCTTGGCACTTTCCGTGCTTGTGGTAACAATAATACTCTTCGTGACGGAGGTTTTCCGGGTCGACGTTGTGGCAATTCTGGTTATGGTTAGTCTCCCCTGGCTCGGCCTAATTACTCCAATAGAAGCCTTTTCAGGGTTTGCCAGTAATGCTGTCATCGCGATCATCGGAGTGATGATACTAGGATATGGTATCGATAGATCCGGTATTATGGAGAAAATCGTGAGGCCTATACTGAAATTTTCTGGCGTCAGCGAGAAAAAGCTAATAGGCTCAGTTTCATTAACCGTAGGGAGTATTTCTTCTATAATGCAGAACATCGGAGCTGCGGCATTATTTCTGCCTTCAATGCTCAGAATATCAAAGGTTAGAAAAATTCCAGCGTCACGTTTACTCATGCCTATGGGATTTGCAGCTATCCTAGGAGGAACGCTCACACTTTTCGCCTCAAGTCCTCTGATAATGCTCAATGACTTACTGGCTCAGGAGGGAGTTCAGGAGGTGGGGGTTTTCAGCGTGACACCTATCGGAGTTGCATTATTGGGGGCTGGTGTCGCTTATTTTCTCCTCTTTGGAAATTTTGTTCTTCCCGGAAGGAGAGAAAAAGAGAAGACAACCCCAGAGGAAAAATTAATCGAAACTTGGAAGTTACCTACTCAGGTCTACCGATGTAAAGTCTCGTTAGACAGTCCTATTATAGGAAAGACTCCCGAAGAGGCCGGTATCTGGAGAGAACACAACCTACATCTCCTATCAATCACAAAGGATGGTGACACTTACTACGCTCCATGGCGCCACACCAGTTTTGGAAAGCTTGACAAACTTGCATTGATAGGAAAAGAGGAGGATATTGAGCAATTCGTGGAGGATTATAATTTAAAATTTAGAGAAAAAACCGGTAAAGTCAGAGATTTAAAGAGTGAGGAAGAAGCGGGATTTGCCGAAATTATAATTCCGCCTCGATCAACTATCGTAGAAAAAACAATCCGCGAATTGGAGTTCAGAAAAATATACAGGGTTGAGCCAATGATGCTACTGAAAGGGGCTGGGGAAGAACGGGGAGATTTCTCCGATCAACCTCTAGAACCCGGAGACTCCCTGATCGTTTACGGACGTTGGGAGAAAATTAAAGAACTCGATAACAAGACTGACTTCGTCTTAGTAACGCCGGTCGAGACTAAAATTACCGATAAAGCCAGGCCTGAATTAGCTATGGGTTGTTTCGTGGTTGCTATTGCACTCGCGATTCTGGGGGTGAGGCTTTCGCTCGCTCTCATGTCCGGAGCAATTGGGATGATAATCACGGGAGTGGTACCCATTCGGGAGGCTTACGAGGCTATAGACTGGCGCACAGTCTTTCTAATCGCCGGACTTATTCCACTTGGGATAGCCATGGACAAAAGCGGAGCCGCTCAATATCTAGCAACGCAGATGCTCCACCTATTACAGGGAGGCCATCCGATTATATTGCTCACAGCAATAGCTGCTCTCACAACTCTATTCACTTTATTCATGTCCAATGTGGCGGCAACAGTCTTACTCGTTCCAATATCGATTGTTATGGCTAAATCTATCGGTCTTAATCCGGCTGGAGTGGCTTTACTTGTAGGTATATGCGCATCAAACTCATTCCTGCTTCCCACACATCAGGTTAACGCTCTTATTATGTCCCCAGGTGGATATCAGAACTCCGACTATCTGAAAGCTGGTGGGCTTTTGAGCCTCATTTTTATAGGGATATCGGTAGGGTTCATCTACTTCCTCTATTTATGAATCTCCTTTTTAGGAAAAGTACCTGTTCAAAATGGGTAGTACCAAAATATTCGCTGGGATTATGAGGGCTGCCGTCCCCAAAATAAGTAGCCAGTCGTGGAGTCCGAGAGCCATTGTGTCGAAAATGGCCTGTATTGGTGGAAGGTAGACTATAGCGAGTTGCATTAGTATAACTCCGAGAACCGAGGCAACGAGATATTTGTTCTTGGTTCTAACTTCCCAGAATTGTCTGTCCAGAGCCCTACAATTGAATACGTTGAACACTTGGAAAATTGCGAAGGTCGTGAAAGCCACCGTTCTAGGCCTTTTCAGAGATTGGGTCCCAGTTATGCTCGTGAAAAGTAATAGGGATCCGGCAGCCATTACACTCGCCATTATTAGTATCCATACCATCATCTTCCGGGAAAGGATGTCTTTATTGGGGTCACGTGGAGATTTATCCATAATATCGGGTTCAGGAGGTTCAAGGCCCAAAGAGATGGCTGGAGGGCCGTCCATAATCACATTTATCCATAAAATCTGAACGGGAGTCAGGGGGAGATCTAACCCGAGAAAAGTAGCAGCGCTGATAATTGATATGGCCCCTATACTGGTAGCCAGCTGGAAACGCAGGAATTTTTGAATATTTTGGTAAACACTTCGGCCATAATTAACAGCCTCGGTAATCGTCTCAAACTTATCATCGGTGAGTATCATATCGGAAGCTTCCTTTGCAGCGTCGCTGCCCTTCTTACCCATTGCAATACCAATATCTGCCTTTGTAAGGGCTGGAACATCATTCACTCCATCGCCCGTCATCGCCGTAATCTTTCCCTTATCCTTCAAGACTCTCAAAATCTTCAATTTTTGTTTTGGAGTGGTCCTAGCAAAAACGGAAATATCCTCAATTTTATCCTCCAATTCACCTTCTTCCATCCTGTCAAGCTCATTGCCCGTAACCACTTTTCCGTCACCCAAAATACCTACCTCATTGGCAATGGCCGCCGCAGTATTCTCATCATCACCAGTAATCATTGAAACCCTAATCCCTGCATTTTTGCACTTCTTGACAGAATCCATAACCTGCTCCCTGGCCGGATCGATCATGGCGACGAGGCCGACAAACTCATATCCACTTTCAAGTCTCCCATCAATTTCATCCTCCTCCTCAAACTCTTTTTTAGCAAGTGCAAGAATTCTCATTCCCTCGGAGGCGAGATTTTCGGCCTTTTCAAGAATCGATTGTCTCACATCTTTCGATAATTTTCCTTTCGTATGTAGGGAAGAACAAATATCAAGAATTTTGGAAGGAGCCCCCTTACAAAAAGCAGTCCTTTTCCCTCCCTTCTCTCTTACACTTATCATTAACTTTCTCTCGGAGGAGAAAGGAATTTTTTCTACCTCGGTATATTCCCCATCCAATCTTTTGATATCGAATCCGGCTTTTCGGGACGCTACAAGCAAAGCTCCTTCGGTGGGGTCACCGACAAAAGATACGGATCCGTTCTCCTCGTTGAGACTGGCGTCGTTACAAAGGGTTCCTATTTTCAATGCGAGTGAAAGGCCCTTGTCTTCCATAGGATCTATTTCAGATCCATTCTCCGGCCTGAATTCGCCCTTTACTCCGGATCCCTTACCTGTCACATCATAATCTTTTTCAACCGTTGCAATCTTTCTGACAGTCATCATATTCTCTGTCAGGGTGCCCGTCTTGTCGGAACAAATCTGAGAAACGCTTCCCAGGGTCTCTATCGACGGTAATTTTCGAACGATAGCGTTCCTCTCGGCCATCTTTTTCACTCCTAAGGCCAGAGTTATTGTAGTCGTGACCGGCAGTCCTTCCGGAATCGCTGCAACGGCCAAGCTGACAGCTATCGTGAACAAATGAAAAAGTTCAAAACCATGGATCAGTCCCACTATCAGGATAATTATACAAATCCCAATAGCCAGCCTACTGATTTTACTACCCAAATCCTGTAGCTCCTTTTCCAGAGGGGTTTTTTCTTCAATCTCCGAAGTTATCTTTGTGATAGCACCAATTTCGCTGTCTTCCCCCGTAGCTAGCACTGCAGCTTTTCCGCTGCCAGAAGCGACAATCGTGCCAGAAAATACGGAATTTTTTCTATCTATGATAGAGGTCTTCTCTTTCATCACTTCGGAATTCTTGGAAACGGTTTCAGATTCTCCCGTCAAAGTGGACTCGTCCACTCTTAGTTCCTGACTTTCGATAATTCTCGCATCGGCGGGTATTTTATCTCCCTCATCGAGTACAAGAATATCTCCGGGAACTAGCTCCTCGGAATCTACCATCCTAACTTCCCCGCCTCTAAGGACCTTCGTCTCAAGAGAAGTCATTTCTTTAAGCTCCTGCAGAGACTGCTCGGACTTGTACTCCATCATGAACCCGAGAAGGCTAACGATCACAACAGCAATCGAAATTCCAATACCATCCGTGAACTCCCCTATCAAAAAGGAGATAATTGCAGCGCCTATTAACAAAAGAATCAGGGGGTCCTTGAACTTGTCAAATAGGATGCTCCAAGTACTAACCTTCTCCTCTCTAATCTTATTTAAGCCAAATATCTCAAGTCTGGATTCCACTTCCCCACGTTCTAACCCGTTTTCCGAATCGGTTCGAGCCTCTTCCAAAACCTCATTTGCCTCTTTTCTATAGCCTTCCTCTCTTAATTCAGCAAAATCCTCTTTGAGCTCTTTATTTTGCTTCATTCGTCTTGAAATATTGAACGGGTAAGGAATAAGTTTATTCTTGGAGACTATGCAAGGAGCCTTAGAGGTAAAACCAATCTATATCAATAACTATTGATACCAGGTCAAAATCTTTTAGGACGTTAGAATAATAACTGCCCAAGGTTCTATATGGATGTGAACAAATGCCTGAGGACTCTAACGAAGCCCCGGAATTGCGTTACATTGATGTCAAGGAAATAGAGGATAAGGGAAATAAGAAATGGGATGAAATGAGCGACGAGGATAAGCTAGAGAGACTCAAAGATATCTAAGAATTTTCAATTAGAATCCGGTTTAATCAAAGGAAATTGCTTTCTTCATGATTTTCTTAGACCTAGGTTTCTTCTTACAAAAATGGGAGTATTAGCAAGGGGCAATACTTAGCATCTAGCATATATTTCATGGAAATCCTCCTTGTGTAGGGGGAGTAAACTTTTTGTCTTGAAAGGAGTGAATTATTCCCTAAGACGTAGATGAGGAATGGAATTGTCATGAAAGTGCTAAATCTTTATTACACGTTGTCCGGAAACACCGAAAAAGTGGCCAACCGGATAGAAAGAACAGTCCAGGACATGGGTCATGAAATAAACAAGGTCAAAGTTACTTCCAACACGGACGAAGTTGATTTGTTGGATTATGATTTTGTTTTTAATGGTTCCGGAGTTTACCAATGGTTACCTGGTAGGCCGATGATGGACCTTTTTGATAATCTCAGGGAAAAATACAACGATAGCGGGGGGATAAAACCGGGAAGTCCGAAACAAGAAGATAAGAAGGCCGTAATATATTGCACATACGGGGGGATGCACACGGGGAAAAACGAGGCCATTCCCGCAGTGAAATATATGGGACAAATGTTCGATCATCTCGGTTTTTTCATCTTGGACGAATGGTATATTGTTGGAGAGTACCCAGAAAATAATGAGGTAGCTTCTACTCAGGGGCGCTTAGGAAATATAAAAAATAGACCTGATGAGCGGGATCTGGAGGAAATCGAGGAAAGAGTCAGGGGAATAATCCCTTAGAGCTACCATCGATCTCAGAACTAGCAGTCTCTTTGAGAATTTTATTACCGGAGGTGGGATCTTAATTGGGGATTATACCCTATATATTGTAAGTAAAACATTTAAATCTCTAGTAGCATATATATCTGTGGGGTGAGGATTTCGCCCAAGAAAGATAGTTTAAAAGAACAATCAAGTAACGAGTTAACCTTAGTCCGATGCCAAACTGAACCTGGGAGGGGAACATCCTGTACAGTGAATGGCAGAGAAATAACTGGAGGTCTAGTCGAGGCTATCCAAGAAGGTAAGAATGTCTCTGAAGAGAAAGGAGGAAAAGCCTATTTTCAGAATAAATCTATTAACATTTTTTGGCCTCTGGAGAAATTCATCGAGTCATGTCCGAAGTTGTCAGAAGAAATGAAGACGGAAGAGAAAGTCGAATGGTTGGAAATATCCGCAATTCTGATGGTTGGGGTAGCTTTTCTCCTCTACTTATTAGTTACATTTTGAAAGTTACTGATCCAAGAAAATAGGCCTAATCCAATCAGAAATAGAAATTTTAAATTAGTATAGACGGCTAAATTTATATTGGAATACAATTATACGAGCTGTTTTGAAAAAGGAAATTTTCCTATGGTATAATCTTCATTTTTCGGGTTAAAGTTATTTATCTTCGCGCTTCTTCCCGTAGCCCTTCCCCCCACCAGGACTGCAGGGGTTTTCTCCCGACTCTATCTCTCCATTAACAAATTGCTCTATCGCTTTACCGGTATCCTTTCCTTCTAACCCAGTAATGACTTTCACGCCAAAATCATCAAACATAGATATTGCTTTCCTTCCTATACCGCCAGTAATCAGGCAGTCTATGTCCCTATCGTTTAGGAATCGGGGGATGTATCCAGGTTTATGGCCCGGATTTTCTATTTCTTTCTTATCCTTAATCTCCCCATCATCTATTTCTGCCAAAGTAAACTCGGGGCAACGCCCGAAGTGACCCGAAACCCTTCCAGAATCGGTAGAGATGGCAACTTTCATTTTATTTATTCCTCCTAATCATTTCAATAGCCTGAATCCATTTTTAATATTTATTCATAAAACTGTTTTCCTTAAGGTATTTTTGGAGTCCTCCTGAAACCTTCTCAGAAAGGTAAGGATTCATGAATCTAAACTGGTATTCTCTACTTTTCAAAAAGTCCATTTGAGGTCAGAAAAGACTTCCGAAAGGCTCCATTTGAAAAAGAAAATATAGAAAAACACTTAACGAATATTATGTCTTATGACTTCGGGCGGTAATCACTATGAGTACCAATTCTAAAGGTACCTGCAAATGGCACGAGAGTTGTCCATTGAAAAAATTCTACGAACGGGGAGAGTTAGAAGAAAAGTGGATTGAAGAATACTGTAAAGGGAATTACAAAAATTGCGTTAGGTATCAAAAGGAAGAAAAGGGAATTCCTCATCCCGACAATTTATTACCGGATGGAAGTATCCGCGAGGACCTAAAAACTGACTTCTCCCAGGGCTGAAGCATTGGCTTTCTGGCGAGATTTTTTAATAGAACCCCTAAGAGAAGAGGAATGGTCTTCTTGAAATCGTTAAAGGTCTTCTTAAGAGCTTTTTGGAAATTTTATTTCACGATTATATCCTCAAAAACTTGATTTGAGCTTCGATCTCCTGTGACATCCTCACCTACCAAATCTGGCGATTTGGAAGGTGCTTCCGACCGTTTT
>CAYNPN010000079.1:0-7308 GCA_964399085.1 Hadarchaeota archaeon (SeqCode)
AAAACGGTCGGGAGCACCTTCCAAATCGCCAGATTTGGTAGGTGAGGATGTCACTTGCGATGGCACTTGACGCCGGAAAAGGGGACACGGAAGGAGTTCAAGCTCTAGCGAAACAAGCGAGGCAACTGGGTGCAACCGAGGAAGAAATCCTTGAGGTCATCGAGGTCGTCGAAGGAACATCCGGTTTCCAGGGACTTGCAGCTGCGTACAAGGCTTTAGAATAACCTCAAAAAGCTTATACAAGGCCTAGTTTCAAATCGCACGTTTCTCCCATAGCTAGAGGAGTTCAGTGGGTGGTAGATAGATTCAATATTTTTCTTCCGGGGGTGAGGATTTAGCTTTGTCTAAGATTGCCGAGGCCAGAAGAGTCAGCACACCGGCTATAATAAAGAGGACTGAAAGCCGCCAGTACCAATCAATCGAGCTGAGCACGAAGCTGTAAAGGCCGTAACCCACTGGAATTGCCACGCCAACAATTAATAATGCAAAACCTATCTTCCAGAGATCCATAATCTCAATCCAGTTTTACAGCCGTTCCGTAGGCCAGTAATTCGGCGGCGCCGCCCATAACCTCACTGGTCATAAAGCGGGTGTTTATCACGGCATCGGCATCCTTTTCCTCTGCCTCTTTGACCATTTCGTTTAGGGCCTCCTCTCTGGCATCTGTGATCATTTCCACATATTCCGTAACTTTTCCGCCGGTAAGGTTTCTGAAAGTAGCCTTTATGTCCCTTCCAACGTTGGTTGCTCTGACTGTATTTCCTCGGACTATTCCAAGGGTTTCTTTGATTTCTCTACCCTCTATGGAATCCGTATTAACTACGATCATAGTTCATCAAAGTTGTTATTCCTTCTATAAAAAAAACCATTTGGTGTCCCCCTCCGTAGACTCGAAAATTTCGCCTATGGGTACCCATTACCGGGCGTCCGTTTCAGGATAGAGGATTTCGAAACGGGTGAAGAACTTCCACCGGGAGAGAGGGGAGAGATCGTGGTTAAATCTCCGGCCAATCTCATAGAATATTACAACAAGCCCGAGAAGACCGAGGAAATGATAGAGGATGGTTGGTTCCATACTGAAGACTTGGGGGAAGTGGACCAATACGGGACAATTTATTTTTACGGTAAACAGGGCGAATCGTTCAAAGTTTCGGGTTACACTATCTCTCCAAAGGAAGTAGAAATGGTCGGGTCGAAACATCCGCAGATTGAAGAGATCGCTATCCTCCCGACCGAGGACGCCGACGGGGGAACAGTTCCGAAAGCCTACATAGTCAAGAGTTCAGAAGCGGAAATAACCAAATCTGATCTGAAAGATTGGTTCAAAGAAAACATTGCGGCTTATAAGAAGCCGGAAAAGATAGAATTTATAGAAGAGATGCCCAAAAGCACAAAAGGAGAAATTCTTAAAAGGAAATTGAAAGAAGAGGAATGATTTGTCTTCCGAAGAATTTGAAATGCGGACTTATCCAAAACGGTGTGTAGGTTGCCGTAATTGCCAGTTAATTTGTTCCTTCGTTCATGAGGAAAAATTCAGCACATCTAATGCGAGAATAATAATTGAAAGGACCCCTGATGAAACTAAGATAGGTTTTAGAGAGGAATGTACCGATTGCGGGACCTGTGCTGATTATTGCCTTTATAATGCTCTTGAGAGAGTGGAGGTTAAAAAGGAATGAATCTCATAGATATGCTTTTCTCAGATTGTAAAAACAGAGCCTTTACTCTGCTTTTTGCCGAAAGATTGAATCTTTCAAGGAGGTGGAAATAATCACAGAAAGAAGGTTCGGTTTTTCGGGGAAGGAAGCGTATATAAACCTGACAGATGAAGAGATTGAAGAACGTCCTTTAAATCTTAAGAATGCAACTAAGTTCCTCGGTGGAATGGGTATTCAGTTAAAAATTCTATATGATTTGTTAGAGCCAGACACTGATCCCTTTTCACCTCAAAATCCTATCATAGTAGGTGCTGGTCCTCTCGTCGGGACAATCGCTCCGGGAACTTCTAGAGTTATAGCTACTCTCAAATTTCCCGAAACGGGAGCGATTGGCTCAGGAAGCGGTTCTAGATCTTTTGGACTGATGCTCAAGCAAGCCGGGTATGATCACATGATCATTACGGGTGAGGCTAGAAAGCCCGTATATATTGAAATCCTCGATAAAGATATTAGAATTCGCGACGCAGAGTCTCTTTGGGGTAAAAATTCTTCAAAAACTACCCAAACTTTGCGTGATGAATATGGAGACTGCGGAATTATCGCTATAGGGCAGGCAGGCGAAAATCAAGGTAAAATAGCCCAAGCCGTGGTTGATAACGCCTCCTCCCTCGGTAGGGGAGGCCTCGGAGGTGTAATGGGTAGCAAAAACCTCAAAGCGATAATAGCAAAGGGGACGGGTTCTGTAAATGTTTCTGATCCTGAAAGATTTAGGGAGGCAATAGATGGTCTGTTTGAAAGAGCTGAAGAGTATCCCTATCGGGAAGATATAGTCAGGTATGGGGTGATGTTGAACTGGCCCAATTATGGCCGTCAGTTTGGGTATACTAAGATGAGGACAGAGAAAACTCGGTTTGAGGAAGTAGACGAAGCGGTTGGATTTGAAGCCTATAAAAAGCTTGATAAAAAAACAGTCGGCTGTCCCTCCTGTTTCATAGCTGACAAGGAGATTGTTGAAGTTCCGGAGGGGAGGTTTGAAGGTCTGAAATGGGCAACCCCTTCCTACCTTAACGCCGCCGCGCTTGGATCTGTATTCGGTTTTGAAGATAGCAATGAAGCTGTCAAGTTCGGAGAAGTAACTGACAAATATGGATTGGACCAGATTAGCTTCAGCGGGATAGTGGAATCTCTCATCACATTAAACGAAGAGGGAGTTATAACGTCGGATGATGTAGGAGGGTTGCCTCTGAGTAGAGATATTGATACCGTTCTAACATGGGCTGAAAAAACTGCTTTTAGAGAAGGATTCGGTGATGCTGTTGCGGACGGTTGGGGTGGATTAATGAAAGAACTTGACATAAACTTGGAAAGACGTCTGGATTTGATAAAAGGAAGACAGGGAGTATGGGATCCCAGGCTTTCCGGTCTCGGAACAAACGAATTCGCCCAACTCGTATATCCAAGAGGACCAAACGCTGAGTGCGGAGGAACGGGACTTTACACTCTGAATCAACCTCTCGATAAAATCAAACGACACGCTGACCGAATGGGGATGAGTAAAGAAGAAATTGAAAGAGCCTTCGATTCTCCCTTCAAAATTAATATAGGCAGGTTAACAATATCTTCCGAGCATTGGCTTGCCATTTTTAATTCATTAGGCATCTGCAACAGGCACGTAATAAACAGATTCTACCACAAAGACGTTATTTCCGAGCTTTACTCAGCTACCACGGGAGAGGAATTAAGTTCATCCGAATTGATGAAAAGAGCTGAGAGAGTTTGGAATCTCTTTAAAATGATTAACTTCAGGGAAGGATTCACAAGACAAGATGACGAACCACCCAAAAAATGGTTTGATCCTATTACATCTCCCGATGGAGAGAAGGTATACATGACCGACTATTTTGAAACTAAGGAGCTTTCAAGAGAGGATGTCGAAAAATGGCTCGAAGATTACTACGTGGAGAGGGGTTGGGACAAAAATAAAGGGATACCCAAAGAGAAAAAACTTGCCGAGTTAGAATTAGAAAACTTAGTTCCCAATCTCAAGGAATTCGGAAATCAATGACTCAATTACTAATTTCAAATTTAATTCGGACCGCTTTACAAATGCTGATTCAAGATTAGCTTTCTGAGTTAGGGAGGGGACCGGCAAGTCTTTCTTCCACTTCCTCTTCAAGTTTAAAACGTTGAATATTGAGAGAAGCACTTTTAGGAAGTTCCTCTTTGAAAAAGACTCGGCGGGGATGAGCAAAAGAAGAGACATGTTGAAGGGAAAATTCTTTAATTTCTTCCTCAGAAAGGTCGCTGTCCGGTTTCGTAACAATGAATGTGACAGGTACTTCACCTTTCACCTTATGAGGTGCAGCTACAACTGCAGCCTCAACAATTTGCGGGTGTTCCATTAAACCTTCTTCAACCTCGGCAGGATAAATGTTTTCGCCACCTGAAATAATCATGTTATCTGCTCGTTCAATTATCCAAAGAGCCTTATCCTCATCGATTCTCACGATGTCTTCGGTATAAAACCACCCCTCGTCATCGAAGGCTTCCTTATTTTTCTCGGGCATTTTGAAATACCCATCAAATATCGCTGACCCTCTGATTGCAAGTTCGCCTTGAGCATCTATATGTTCTTGGGCAATTTCACCCCATGGAGCGATTTCGCTCCACGGAACGATGGTTTTCCGAGTTTCCGGATTCACTATTTTAACTTCTACGCCCCTTTCCGGATACCAACCCACGCACCCAGCACTTTTAGACATATATCCGGGATTCCATGGACTGATAGTCTCAGTCATCCCATCTCCTTCAGCAAGCCGAACTTTCCATTCGTGCCTCAGGTTTCGCCAAGTCGATTCTGATAAAGGACCAGCAGAAGAAGTCAAAAGTTCCAAAGAATCGAGATCGTAATCTTCTTGATTTTCTTGATATTGAAGCCATGCCATGTTAAAAAGGGTTGGAACTCCAGGAAATATCGTGCATTTGTATTCATCAATTTTACTTAGAATTAAGTCCGGGTCTGGTTCCGATAGTAGTATTGTTCTACCTCCACGGTGTAGGAGGTTTACCATAACATATAGAAATCCATAAATGTGGTACATAGGAAGAGCAAGAACTGCGCGCGCAGTCGGTCTGGCCTCTACTTTTGAAGCCATTATCTCTATAATTGTGAGACAATTTTTATGAGATAGCGGAACACCTTTCGGCTTGCCTGTAGTTCCGCTGGTGTAAAATTGAATTGTAGGGTCATCATAGCCCCTCTTCGGAAGTTCGAAATCTGAACTTGAATCTTCGACCCAAGCAGAATAATCTATGACTTGTCCACCTTCTTCCCCTGGCATTATTAGACTTTCAATTCCTGTATTTTCTGCAAGTTTCTTGGCTTCCTCGGGATTGGAAAGGGAAGTTTCTAGAGATGATGCTATAATTATTTCGGCCTCAGAGTTTTCCACGATATAGGAAAGTATCCGCAAAGGTTGCCTCAGATTAAGAGGAACTGGAACGGCTCCTGCTTTAATTATTCCAAAGATAGCTTCCGCAAACTGGATTGTATTAGGTAAGTAAAGACACACACGGTCACCAGAATTAATGCCTAGTTTTTTTATAGAATTTGCTACCTTGTTTGATCTCTCGGCAAGTTCGTTGAAAGACTGACTCGCGTCTCGGAAAGTGAGTGCTTTTTTATCTCTGTATCGGTTTGCAGCCATATCAGGGATTAGGCCAAAATGACGGAGTTCATCCCCCTTAAAAAAATGAATTAATATCCCCAGACTTGGTTTTCAGTTGATAATATTTATAAGTAACGTGGCTCTGGGACACTCATGAGGAATTCTCCGTATATAAATCCTAAGATTAACTGCTCTAGCATACAGGTCTAGCTTTGCTTCGTGTTTTGCTCCGGTCCGGGACTTTTGTTTCGGCATACACTCATTCGCGGTCTAGCCGCAGTCTGGCGAATCCGCCAACGGGGACCCCAATCAAAAATACGGAGTCAAGCTCCATGTCCCAAGACGGGGTGTCCTAAATCCCGTTAACCTGAAGCAATAATTTTAGAGACTAACCTTGAGGGCGAAACTCTTCTCCGCGCTTGAGTATCCAGTAAATTGCGGTGAGCAGTTTTCGACCTGTGGCGACAGCTGCAGTTTTCCCGCTCTTTTTCGCTGCCATTCTTTTGAAGAACCTTAGGATGTAGGTATCGTCCGCGTGTTGCTTGTGTAGCCATGCGCATTCTACTGCCGCCCAGCGAAGGTATTTATTACCCTCCTTCGTGATGGATCCGTGCACCTCTTTCGACCCGGATTGTTCGGTTGAGGGAACGAAACCAGAATAGGAACAGAGATGTTTCGAACTCGGGAATCTTCCTATGTCTCCAATTTCGGACGTGATTGTGAGATTCCATATGGGTCCGATGCCAGGGATCGTCATCACTAGTTTTGCGTCTTCGTCGACCCTGGCTTCTTTTTTGATTTCTTTGGTAATTCTCTCGATAGGTTTGTTGAGAGCCACTATCATGTCCAAGTAATCATTCACGGAGTCAATATCCAAGCTCCTCAACCACTTCTTGTCCTCCTCGCTGTAGGAGAAATCCCTCCGAATGCCTTGCTTGGCTAGATCCGCCTTGATTTTGTTCTTGAAACCGGTCCTCTTCCAGACCAGGTAAGCCCTTCGTCTGAGCTTCTCCCGTAACTTCCTCGTCTCTTTTGGAGGAACCCAAGCCTCCGGAAGCCAACTGCTCCGCAGTAAGTGGGCTAGAGCCTCCGAAGCCCTGGCATCGGTCTTTATTCTCTCATCGGTAATAATCCTAGTTCTTTTCGGATGGTCGAGCTTCACATCCCCGACCTCGTCCTCCAACTCCTCGTAAATATACTGCCAAGCATGGGTGGCTTCTATCGACACCTCAGCGTCATCCTCAATCCTGTCAGTTAACTTCTGGAGTCCTTCCGGTTCGGATGAAAAACTCTCTTGAAACAGAACCTCTCCACCCTCACCCATCACCGTCGCATGACAATACCTCTTATGCACGTCTAACCCAACGTATTCGGTCATAAAAAGTTCTCACCTCCCGTCCTCCTCTTTGTTTCTTTTTGATGATGATTTTTGGGAGCCGAGCGGAGCTCGGCGTTGGCGGCGGTGGAAATTGACGCCTCCACCAACTGGTATTGGAGGCGTCCTAAACTGCTGTACTTTTTACCGCGGAGAATTCCTACATACCATCAAAAATAAAGGAGTCCCGAAGGAGAATTTTGAAAATATCCTCACTCCACTGTTTCTCCCTCCTCGTTCTGAATAGTAGCGTGACACTTGTCTCGGTGGACATCAATCCCAACATACTTATCCAAAAATTATCACCTCCCATAGAATCGGTCAGGGTTATGATATCTAAGGTAGCAAGGCGAGCAGGAAGCCTCGGGGAGGATTTCGGATTTTAGAGCCTCCATCATTGTTTTGGCGTGAAAAACGTTAAGCGTGACTATCCGGATGATTCTTCATTTCAATTAACATAGAACCTCAATCCGAAAGTTAATAAAGCATATTGACTAGTATAAAATAGAAATAATAGAAAAAATAGAAAATTTGGAGACTGATAGTATTACTTTTAATCTTTTGAAGTGCGACTTTTGTGGCGATTGTCTTGATCGATGCCATTATA
>CAYNPN010000080.1:0-7186 GCA_964399085.1 Hadarchaeota archaeon (SeqCode)
AAAACGGTCGGAAGCACCTTCCAAATCGCCAGATTTGGTAGGTGAGGATGTCACGAAAGTATTTCCATCCATTCACATCCTTCCGGTCTGGAATTGAAGGGTTACCGATGGAGAGCCAAATATCCTCCTGGAAAAAGGAGATAAATATTAAGGGAGAATCATAGCCTTTTATAGGGGAAGTCTTGCCTGATCGATATCCTGTCGTAGGTGCCTCTGTGCTGGTTCAGAGGGAGGATGGTCATGTTTTATTGATTGAGAGGCTTCGCGATCCCGGAAAGATGCTTTGGGCGTTTCCCGGTGGAAAGGTAGAATGTGGAGAAACGGTAGAAGAAGGGGCGATGAGGGAGGTTAAGGAGGAGACTAACATAAATGTAAATTTAAAAGGTTTACTAGGCCCCTATGATATAATAAGCGAGGAATATCATTACGTCACAATCTGCTTTTTAGGAAAACCCACGAACATGGATATTGATTCAAGCTCTGAAGTTGGTGGAGCTGATTGGTTTAGTCCAGAGGAGTTGAGGGAGACTGAATTAACCTCTACAACTGAACAAGCTTTGAAGGATACAAATATTTTATCGGAAGAAAGTTAGACACGAATCCAAATATATTTCTAGTTCAAGAGCCCCTCGATGATTAAGTCTACACCTTCATCTTCGGAAAGGCCTCTGGACATCAGAGTTTCGAGCTGTTTAGTATCGACGCTACCTATCGCTGCTTCGTGAGTCACGTGGGCTTTGGGATTTTCCACCCTCACGATTGGAGTAGCTTCGGCTACCCCATTATCTTGAACTATCTCCTTGCAGTCGACGTGTCCTCTAGCATAGGGTGCGTCAGCTGTTAATTTATTGTATACGTCCGCTTCGGCCTCATCCCTGAGGGCAACTCGGGTGGTTAGAACACCTCTCGCACCTTCACCGATGAGGTTTCCAGTTTCACTAATTTGGACTATATCATCTCCCCGACCGTCGACCTTGGCGGTCATCTCCATCACGCTGTTTTTCTTGCAGGTAGTCTCATAGTCTATATCTATCTTACCTACTCGTCCTTCGATTAGCTCGAAGTCGGATTTGAATCTTGAATCTTCTTCCAATACCACTTCGGCCGATGGTAAAACTTCGACTCCGCCCTCCTCGCTGTGGATATGCTTTTCAAGATAGGTGTAGTCGGCTCCTTCTCCAATTTTGATATTGGCATCCATAATGTGTTTCACGTCTATAGCCCGTGGGAAAACGCAGTGAGCGAGTACTCCAATCTCAGCATTTTTTCGCACGTCGATATCGAGCACGATATTTTGTGTCCCCTCCTTGTAAGTCATGCCGAAACACATATGGACAGGTTCCTCGATTATAGCTCCTTCCTCCACAATTAAGCTGACATCTACCCCATCCTCGATAGGTTCGGGCTCGACTATTAACCCGCTAATTAAATTCTCCCCTACGATTTCGTCCTTGTTGATAATTAAATGAGCAATATCAGGATCTGATATAGCATCTTCTATTTCGGCTGCCTTGTATAATTCATTAATATTCATCTTTTCCGTATCCCCTTCTACAAAGTCACTTTACAATGTTAAGGGAGACATTTGTCTAAGTTAACACTATAGCTTGTTATATTTTATCTGTAAGAAACTATTTTCTGGGATTGAGCCAGAACGCGGTTTTTCAATACTACCCGGGTGATTACTTTGAAAATTAAGATAATTTTATAAATAGTTATATTACCCCCAGACTGGTGTTTCCAGTTCTCCCTAAATTCATGAGATTATTTAGTAGAGAGAAGTAGAGCATTTTTGATTAATTCTTAAACTCGCTTGTCGAATAGATATGAGTCGAACGAATCTTCAGATTAAAATGTTTAATCCTTCATTTTCCGCTTCATTGAAGTGGAGTTTGTTAAATTGAATAGGAAAAATATCATCCTGAGTGTTGGGTTAACTGTTTTCTTTCTCGGCGTTGGACTTTTAATATTCACATTTTACTCGCCCACACAGTCTTCACAGATCCTACTGTCCTAGGTTATTTCGCAAGAGTGATACCCGTGCGAGCGGAAATCTAGATAGCAAATGCAGCGATTTATACTCGCGGCGGTACTTCTTTGCGTGATAGGGTGTGTTAGAGCTAGGATAGCGAAACACGAGATAAAAATGTATGTATCCAGAAATGAAGAGCAGTGCCGGAAAAAAGTAGTTTCTCGACTATCCCTCACCGGGAAAAAGGATAATGATTGGATTAAATCAGTCATTTTTTGAAGGTAGAGCCGATTAAGGGAACTATCTAAGTAGAAATTTTTTACGCTGAATGGATCCGTACCTATAAACTCCTGTATCCGGCCTTTTCGACGAGAGTAAGTTCCTTAATTTTAGAAAGTAGGAGGCTAAATCACGCCCTTTGCAGGTGGACTTCTAATTTAGCTCCCCCCAGTTCAGAATCACTGACTTCAATATCCCCTCCGTAGCTCTCAGCTATTTCCTTTGCGAGGTACATACCAAGACCAGATCCTCCGCTTTTGTAGCCTTTGTGGCCCTTTTCGAAGATCTTATCCCTCTCTTCTTCGGGTATACCTCGTCCATCGTCCTCTATAGTGACGACCATCTCCCCATTGGTCCACCTGTTCGAAACTCTCAATTTACCTCCCTCCGAATGTCTAATCGAGTTCTCCAAGAGGTTTGAGAACAATTCCTCTAAGAGGGGACCTCCCTTGATCCAACATTCTCCGTCGGAACAATCCATCTCAAAACGGAATTCCATCTCAGACGCCTCAGATCTACGCCTGTCCACCACTTTTTGAATTAGAGGCTTCAAGTTGACCTCTTTAATATCCATATCCTGTATTTTCCTCAGGGTTCTGACCTTCTCGATGAGGTCGATACTTCGTCCCGTCGCTCGCTTAACCTTCTTAATATAACTAATCTTGTCTTCTTCCGGCATTTCCTCATCCAGTAGAATGTCCAGATACCCATCAATTACTTGGACTTTATTTCTAACATCGTGCCTCAGTAAGGAATGAAGAAAGTCCTCCCTTCTCCTAGTTCTTACTAGTTCCGTTATATCCTGAGACGAGTACTGTATTTCGACAATCTCACCGTCCTCGGTAATCGTCCTTCCTCCAGCCCTAATCCATTTATTCGATCCGTCCTTGTTTTGAGTCTTGAGCGTCATTTTAGCTTCTCCCTCTTCCATAACCTTATTCCAAAACTCTACATACTTATCCTCTTGCTCGGGAGCAGCTATCTTTAAAACGCTCTCGCCGACCAGCTCATCCTCGGAATATCCTGAGACTTCCATCGTCCTCCTGTTAACTCTCTTTATATAACCTTCCGGATCAGTGGTAACGACTAGCTGACTGCTCCCCCTGAAAAGCTCTTCATATCTATCTTTGACCCTTTCTAATTTTTTCTCAGCTTCCTTCCAATCAGTCACGTCATGGACGAAAGCGAACTCGTATTCCCCTTCACCCCGCTCCACGTAATGGTTGGTTATTTCCACGGGGAGAATCTCCCCATCCTTCGTTCGGTATTCTGTCTCAAAGGTTGTACTCCCTTCTTCTTTGAGTTTATTCCATATATCTGGTCTTTCGTCAGAGTAATTAGGATCAATATCAGAGATATTCATACCTGCAATCTCCCCACGATCGTATCCTAGTTTTTTGCAAATCCACTTATTCGCGTATTCGATCTTGCCATCCGGAGAAATTCGGAGGGCCCCTTCGTCTGCATTATCTAAAGAGAAGCTTGTGAAATCAAGCGTACATTCCATCTCGTAGTGCTCAGCCTCTTGAGTAATCGCCTGAGACAAAGCTTTGTACGGGGGGCTAGGATCCTTACCCTTTCGCAGAAATCGATTCGCCCCATGGTTTAGAGCCTCGATTGCTACTTCTTCGCTACTTTTACGGGTGAATATTATGAAAGGTATATCACTACCTCTGTCCTCTCTCACGGTCTTCAAAAATTCCAGACCATCTATTTTGGGCATCTGGTAATCCGAAACAATAGCCTCATAGCCATTCTCCTCCAGCAGTTTCAAACCCTCCTTCGCGGAGGAGGCAGTTTCAACTTCCAACTGATTTTTTTCATTTTCTAGGAAAGCCTTTGCTTGCCTGAGAAAATCGGATTCGTCATCTACATATAGAACTTTCAACCTGATAACCTCCAGATTCTACTGTTTTCCTTTTTCAGCTCTTTCCACTTAGGTTTTCTCGTAATTTTCGAGAATTTATCTTTTGTATCGGATTCATCACCCATCCAATCCACGATTGGGGAGGTGTCTTCTCGGCTCAATGAGATAAAAAAGGGATAAAATGGAGGGAAATGGAAAAGTGATTTGGCTTTTTTGGAATATAAACTATCGGGATGGCCTGTTAAAGTTTCTCTTTTCTCTCTTTCATCTCTTCAACTGCCTTTGTTTGGTCTTCAAATGCTTCACATTCGAAACATTCCTCTTCGAAGTATTTTCCGATCTTTTCTATACTTCCCCTTTCAATTATTCTTCCAAAACACATCAGAAAAGCATGTTCGGCATGTTTGAGCACTGTTTCACTATGTGTTATTAAGACCACCGTCGTTCCCTTATTTTTTAGGAACTCAATCCCCTCGAACATCCTATCTAAGGAGGCAACATCAATGCCAGAGTCCGGTTCATCGAGAAGTACCAGTTCAGGTTCCATTGCAAGAATAGAGGCCAACTCCAATTTTTTCCTCTCTCCCCCACTCAGACTGGTGTCAATGGCTCTGTCAAGGTATTGATCCGGGTCCATGCCAACCTTTTCTATGGAGCTTTCCACGGTTTCCTCACTATCTTCTTCAGCGGACGCTTCGATGAATTGTCTGACGGTCATTCCTTCAAATCGTGCGGGTTCCTGCCAAGCGAGAGTAATGCCTTTTTCGGCCCTTTCGTAGACACTAAGGCCATTTAGAGATTCGCCTCTGAATTTGATATCGCCCTCGTATTCATCATAATCCTCGAGCCCCATAACGGCAAAGGCTAGAGAAGATTTCCCAGCCCCGTTTGGGCCCACTATTGCATGGACTTTACTTTCTTGGAATTCGACCGTGACGTTATCTAAAATCTTGGCTCCATCTATATTCAGACTGAGATTTTTTACATCCAAAATTCCCATTTTTCTTCACCTTTTATGCTTCATGTTCTCTTGTAAATAGTATAGCTGAATTTATTAGTTTTCGAGGGTGTTACCAATATTTTCTTGATGAAAATCTTTTTAACATCAATAAGCGATTTTTCAATGTGCAAGATTTTAGTCATATTTGTGGAGGTGATTTATGAATGGACGTATTCGAGGCGATAGAAGGTAGAAGAAGCGTCAGAAAATATAAAGATGAGGATATTGAAGACGAAAAGATTGAGAAGATATTGGAGGCCGCGACCTGGGCTCCATCTTGGGCCAATACCCAGTGTTGGAGGTTCGTCGTCGTGCGGGATGAGAAGATAGAGGAAGAATTAGCCAACAAAGCTTTAAGTGAAGGGAATCCGGCCACGGATGCCTTCTTCACTGCTCCAGTAGTCCTCGTGGGATGTGCCAAGCGAGAAGTATCCGGATTCAAAGACGGGAAAGCGGCTACGGAAAAAGGAGATTGGTATATGTTCGATGTCGGATTGGCCATGCAAAATCTAATGTTGGTGGCTCATTCGCTAGGTCTAGGAACAGTACAGGTAGGTTCTTTCAATGCTCAAAAGGCTGAAGATATCTTGGAAATACCGGAAGATGTCTCCGTGGTGTCAATGACTCCCGTAGGATATCCCGATAGAGAGCCAAATGCGCCTAAAAGAAAAGATTTGGATGAGATAGTGTTTAAAGATAAGTACGGGGAGTAGCTCTTCAAGGGCTTTAAATCATCCGGATTACTTTTGGTTCGGAATATCCCCCCAACAATTATGAAATTGGGTTGGTTAGTCTAAACTGTGGTACTTATGCCTGAAGAAGATGATTTGGCCCCTTGCGGAATATACTGTCCTGGTTGCATCGTATACAAGGCTTCCGATAATAGGGAGCTGGCCGAAATAGTAGCAGAAAATATGGGTATAAATCCCGAGGATGTTCAGTGTGACGGATGCAGAGCCGAAGGAGGAAAAATCGACATGTTATCCATGGAAAGCAAATGTGAGACCTACGAGTGTGTTGAAGAAAGAGATCTAAAGTTTTGTTCCGAGTGCGAGGAATTTCCTTGTTCCAGGCTGTATACTTGCAGAAACTCTCCCCCTCCACACGACTCGAAGATGACGAATCTTGCTCTCTTGGATAAAAGGGGCATGGATTGGTTGTTGGATAACGTTGAGGAGCTAACGGAACTCTACTACAAAGGCGAGAAAAAACACGGTGGAAGCAAGTTAGAACTCTAATTTTTCGGATTCTCTTTTTTTTATCCAAAAAATTCATTTTTATTAGCATAGGGATCCCGCTGAAGATGGTTGTGGAAACAAAAATTAAGCCTGAAAGAGAGAAAAAATTACGATTTTTCGGAGCAATCGAATTCCTATATAGGCATGGAGATATTGGAGAGCTGGAATTTCCCTCTAATCTAAGGGAGAAAACGTAATTAGGAGATAAGATTATCAGAGAATTATCTTAAAAGAAAGGAAAAAATTAAAGTAGGTTTTTGTAGTTTGGTGGGTCATTATTAATTCATCTTATTTGATTTTCTGCTATATCTCCCGCTATCGGTAGCTTAAAACGTTCTCCCTGATAGGCCTTCACGGCCAAAACCACTATCAGGACGAATATTAAGATTGTCACCAACATGCTGAGAGTGCTCATCATGGGGATGATGCCGATTCCCAATATCCACGGCGAAAGTAAAAAATTGAGCACAAACAGGGGGAGGAAAGTTACGATAGATTGCATCGCGTGGAACCTTACGAAGTCACTCTCTTCTTCCAATACGAAGAATATTATTCCTGTCAACCAAGTAAGTACATAACAGAGAGCCCCTTCCAGATTTTCTTCCATATCCAGAGAGGTCTTATTCTTTTTTCCTTCGTTCATCTATAATCACCTCCTCAATAATCAATTTATTTTCTTCTTAGAAGTAATAAAAAAAATTTGTGAATTTAAATTTGTGCAAAAAGTGAAGAAGGGGTTTTTAAGCTCTCAATTCGTAAAAAATGCCGTATATTCCGAATTTTTTGCTAACATTTATACATCAGTGGAGCTATCTCTAGAGGAGAATTAT
>CAYNPN010000081.1:0-7132 GCA_964399085.1 Hadarchaeota archaeon (SeqCode)
ATCACCCACCTAATCAAAGATTAGGAAGGAGACTTCTTGGCGCTAAAAGTTAATCTTTAAGTGTACTTTAGTTCCACTAATCAGAGGAGATAGTGACATTATAATTTACATAATTTATGTAAAATATGAAAAATATGTAAAACTATTTAAGGGAGGAGGAAGATAATTAATGATAGATAAAATGGAAAAAATGGAAAACCGATCTGAAGAAGGGTTTTACCCGGAGGAATCTTACCAGCTTTTCATTGTAGGGGACGAACAAAGCCAAGAACCGGAGCCACCTTTGATTCTGAGATGCCCTGAGTGCGCAAAGGTAGTGGACGAAGTATACTCTGGTGCCTATCACTGTGAGAAGTGCGACACTTACCACGACTTCGACAGTCTTCTGAAATTCGAAGAATGAAACCACACCACGATATCTTCCTACCGGATACCTTTCCAACTTTAAAGAAGGTTTAATGTGGCCCACCTAAAGTCAGATCTTCCAACTCCTCCGGTTACAGATGTAACTAAGAAGTTAGGGTTGGAGAAAGAGAAAGTATAAATAAAAAAAGAGAAGGGAAGACTCTCTGTAATTTATCCTACGAGCGTTCCCGCAAAAACCTGCCATGCTAAGGCGGATTTTGCGACCAAGCTAAGCACTATGTACATTTTTTCTCCAAAGAGGTAATCCTTCCACGGACCGACCTTCTTGTACTGTAAGAATTGGTTTAAGGCGAAAATATTGAAGAATATCGCTATCGACACAAAGATCCATATAACGAAGCCGGGAACATTCACAGAGGAATTCAACACAGCGGTGAGCAAACGGATTGCGATGGCGATCCAGGGAGCAGCTCCGGCAATGCAACCGAAAATAAACGGCGACCACTTGGTATCTTCGGTTTTCTGGTTGTAAAGCTCCATTAACCATCCAAAGAAAATCATCGAGGCATTCACAACGAAGAGAAGAATCAAAACGCTGATATCGAAGAAACCAACTAGCATAGCGATAACTACGATCATTATCGAGCTACTGAAGGAGTACTCTACCCATCGAAGGTGGTTGATTTTCTTCTTTAGATTCTTGACGTACCAATCGTAGAGAATCGTGGCCAACAAAAAGTGCGCAACGGCGGAAATCAAGAGGAATAGGGCCACCATTGGTCCTATTCTTAAACTGAAAAGCGTTTCCGGCCCTGCCTTCCCCATTCCTGGTTGGCCAGCGGGGAAAGTATTTGTCACCGATATGGCGAAGTCATTGCTCAGGATAAACATCAAGGTCGCCTGCAGAAGATGCAAAACTCCCATCGAGGCATTAAAGATTCTTAGTCTACCAAATTTAGAGCTATAATCTCCCCCCATATTCACCACGAGTAATTTTAGAAGGCCTTCTTGATAATAATTATGTTCTAGGTTCTAAAAAATAGCAAGATAAAAAATCTTAGATTAATTTTAGGAAAACACTAATAGAATGGAAGAGGCACTTATTAGTTTAAGATAAGAATAAATTTTTTCCATTAAGACCTGAAAAGGAGGTGAAAATATGAAAAAAATGTATTCCGAGGAGGATAAGGAGTATTTTGAATGGGTATTCAAGAAAAAGAAGGAGCAAGCCGAAAAGAGAAATCTAGGGTATTGGAAGCTTCCTTTTCTATTTGGAGAAGCCACAACTCCTGAAATATTGTCCAAAAGAGCCAAATTACATCCGGATGAAAATGCCATTTGTTACTATGGGAGAGATATAACGTACCAAGAACTCGATGAGCTGAGCAATCAATTCGCAAATCTTTTGAGAGATAAAGGCTTTGGGAAAGGAGATTTTGTCGGTATTCATCTTTACAACTGTCCTCAGTATCCTATCACTCACTACGGTGCCATGAAGTCGGGGAGCGTGGTGGTCCCGATGGATCCCGAGTGGGAAAAATATGAGTTGGAGCCCGTCATGAACGATACTGATATGAATCTTATTGTCACTCAGGACTTGAACTACGATTCAGTCGAAAAAACGAAAGAAGAAAGCCAACCGGAACAAATTTACACGACAAACCTGCTCGACTTTCTTCCCGAGAACCCTGCCTACCCTTATCCCGAGGACTTAAAAGAAAAACCGGACCTCACAGAAGGAATCGACCTAATGTCATCGATAAAAAAACACAGCACATCTTCCCCAGATGTGGAGATAACTTTGGATGATGATGCTTCTCTCGACTATACCGGAGGTACCACAGGACTTCCGAAAGGATGCCTACACAAACACCGGGGGATGGCATATTCGATGGCTCGTATGTATAACTATATGGGATTCAGAAAATTAGAAATCCGAGACGGAATAATTTTCGTTCCACTATTTCATACAGCAGGGATGCGACAAGCAGATACTATACTTTATTCAGGTGGGGAAATAATACTTCTAACCCGTTTTGAACCCGAAGCTCTAATTAACTCAGTTAATGAGTATCACCCTGATTTTATGTGGGCACCTTCTGATTTCTATGAAAAGTTTGCTAAAATGCCGGACGAGCAGTTGGAACAATTTAATCTATCTTCCTTTGGTCTTCTAGCTACCGCTCAGTACAATTTACCTCTAACGAAAGAAACGAGGGAGACGTGGGGAAAAGTTACGGACGGTGCTATACTGTGCGATGCAACTTATGGTTTGACTGAAACAGTGTCAAATAATACCTGGACTTTAGGTCTTCAGGACGTTGACTTGAATAAGCAAAAGAAACATGGGCACACTTTTTTAGGATTAACGATGCCGGGGACCTATATCAAAATCGTCGATCCTGAGACACATGAAACCCTCGAAACCGGGACGGTAGGGGAGATAGCGATAAAGGATCCCGCACTCCCTCCAGAGTACTTCAAGAGACCCGAGGAAACGGAGAAAGACTATCTCGACGACGGATTTTTGCTGACTGGCGACCTGGGCATGTACGACGAGGACGGATTCCTCTATTTCGCCGGCAGGAGAAAATACACGCTAAAGGTCTCGGGCTTCACGGTTTCCCCCGCGGAGATAGAAAACATCATGATGCAACATCCAGCCATAGTCAAGGCATCCGTAGTCGGGAGAGACCACGACAAGAAGGGAGAAGTGCCCGTGGCATTCGTGGAGATAAATCCGGAGTACGAGGAAAGCATCACGGAGGAAGAATTGATCGAGTGGTCGGAAGAAAACATATCCGGGTACAAGGTGCCAGCTCGTATAGTCTTTAAGGAAGAGATACCCACCGGCAAAAAGGGATTGAAGACCGACAGAGAGGCTCTCGAAGAAGAAGCAAAGGAGATCGATTGACTAAAATACCAATGAAAAGAAAGCAAAGGAGAGTTAGTTTGATGAAAAACCGCGATTGTTATCAGATGTAGCTTTGGAATTGGAAGTATCAAAGTGGTAATCGAAGGAATGATATTGACTAAAAAGCGAATTTCCCGTTGTCCTTTAACTCTTTCATTCTCAGCTAGAAAGTAAATAAATTAAATTCGGTGGGTTAGAGACTCTGACTGAAATGGGATGGAACTCACCTACTCAGAAGGGCATTGCTTATATTACATTGGGATTTGTTAGAATCTTCCAACAGGGAAAAATTTCCGCCTTTTTTATCTCATTTTTCTTTTTCCGGTATGTAGTTGTAATTTCGCTTTTTTTATTTACAATGAAGCATGAGACGAGCGAAAAAGGAATCGTCTCAGATAAAGTGTGTAAAAGGCATAATTTCTTTTGCTGTTTCGATAGGGATGAAGAATTCTCCGGATAATCATGCTTAACCATTTTCGCCTCCAAACCAATAATGGAGGCTCAAAAGGGCCACAATCCCCCGAGCCCTTAAGGCTCGCTTTTCCATCTCGGGCATCATAAACCAAAGGGAGGTGAAAATTTAAGAAGTTCTGTCGGGATAGATGTCACTCGAAATGAGTGCCATGCTGCCGTTCATAATGAGGAGGGAGAAACGTTTATGCAGGATTATTTTCAGAACTCCCCGTCGAGTTTTGAAGGGTTCTTTGACGGGATTGACGAAGCTAAAGTTGCAATAGAGGCTGGCGATGCCTGGCAGACGATTTACGACTGACTGGATGAAAATGGTTTCGATTTTAAGTTAACTCATCGTCACAAAACAAGAATCATAGCAGAAGTGAAGATCAAGACCGATGTTAGGGATTCCAAGGCTTTGGCAGACCTCGTCAGAGCCGACCTTATTCGAAAAAAGATAATCCAAATATTAATAGGCAGCCTGAGAATTTTGTTTATGGTAATTTCCTTGTCAGAAAATAGAGTTAATCAGATTTTGGGAACAAAATATCCCGTAATTCAGGGCGCTATGGCTGGTATATCGAACTCTGAACTTGTCGCTAGTGTTTCTAATGCAGGAGGGTTGGGTACTCTCCAAACTGCGCTTCTCGACAAAGAAGAGATGAAAAAAGAGATTGACAAAATTCAGGAATTGACTTCTAAACCTTTCGCTGTCAACTTTTCCATCGCCGCCACCGAATCTCTGGAGAAATATTTGGACATAGCTCTAGAAAAGAATGTTGAAGTCTTTTGCTTGTCCGTAGGGGACCCGAAACCTTACCTAGACAAGGTTAACCAAGCCAGAGTTTCGATGCAGGTTGTGTGGTCGGCTGACCTAGCGACAAGAATGGAGAATTACGGATTCGATTTGACGGTATTGGAAGGTGTTGAAAAGGGGGGCGAAATCCCGATCGGGGGAACTAGCACGTTTTCGCTAATCCCGAACGCGAGAGAGGAAGTACAGGAAATGCCCTTAGTAGCGGCTGGCGGGATAGCCAATGAAAAAACGACGGTTGCGGCCGTTAATCTTGGGGCGGAAGCAGTTCAGATGGGTACAAGATTCCTAGCTTCGGAGGAGTGTCAAGTGCCCGAAAATGTGAAGCAGTTCTTGGTGGAAAAGTCTGTGGAAGACGTCGTTAACTTGAGCCATGGTGAAGCAGGTTCTAATGCGCTGATGAATAAGCATGTTAAGAAACTTTTGAACAAGTCGGACGGTATACCCGAGATTGATTTTAAGATACTCACGGAAAAATACATCAAAGGGATGCTTGAAGGAGATACCGAGAACGGGATAATAATGGGTGGTCAATCAGTAGGACTAATCAACGAGGTAAAATCTGTGAAAGAGATTGTTGAGCAGATTGGCGAAACCATTCTGTCCCACACTGAATAAACAGCTTAAATGATTTCCAAAACTTTTCCGTCGAAAAGAGGAGATAATTAAAGGAGGCGCCGAAGACAGGACAATAATCGGTGGTCAATCAGTAGGACTAATCAACGAGGTAAAATCTTCTCTTGAGGTAACGTCTTATGGCGATGTCTTTATCTTAATAGAGATTCTGCTTCAAAATGATTGCTGATAGACATTTAAGCAGTGTGGACGGTATAGGCCAGTAAAAGTAAAGACTACCTTATTCTTTCTGTGAAGTTGTGTGTTGTTATACTTACAGAAGGGGGGATCCCCCCCGCCACGTTACATACCATTAACTTATATTGGTGATTTTCTGTTGAAAAAAGAAGGTAATTGAAAGAACCCTAGTATTCAGTTAAACCAGAGGGGCAAAAATCCTAAGATAAGAACAATAATTAGAGAAGAGGCAGTTAAGCTCGGGCAATATTTAAGAGGGGATAAAGAGGAATTTGATCCATATTTTTGGAAATATCGTTAATCTATCTATTAATTAGGTTCAATAAGGGGATGAAATAGTAATGTGAGGGCCGGAGCCGGGATTCGAACCCGGGGCGCGGGAGCCACAGTCCCGAAGGTTAAGCCACTACCCTACCCCGGCCACGTTCAGAGCATTATCTAAATAGTTATTTTATTTTAACGTATCCTTTTATCTTATCAATCCCCAGCCTAAAAGTCGGAACCCAAATATCCAAATCGATAATGATAATCTCAATTGATAGTGATAATTTGGGATGATAATCCGGCCTAATAATTTGATATGATAATCTATCTCGATAACTTCAGAATGAACCGATAAAACGGGATAAATTCGGGAGAGTTACTTTTTTGTTGGGCTAACGCAAGTTATTTTGTAGGCAAAAGAGGACGACCCAGATAGATTTAAGTCCGGACCATATATCGATATGGGATAAAAATGAACGAAGAATCCGAAAAGATCAGAAAGGGCCTTTCGGGCTCCAACCGAATCGTGGTGAAGGTGGGAACGAACTCCCTCACCGACGAAAATTCCAAGCTAGACGGGAATAGAGTCGAGGATCTCGTGGAAAATTTGATGTCCCTCATGGATGACGGGAGGGAAATAATCTTGGTCTCCTCAGGGGCCATCGGAGCCGGAATAGGTAGACTCTCGCTGGACGAACGCCCCGAAGATATGGAATCTCTGCAGGCGGCATCCACCATAGGACAGGGAGAGCTTATGAGAAAATACAGCGAGACTTTCGAAAAATACGGTCGAAAGGTAGCTCAGCTCTTGCTCACGAGAGAAGATTTTACCAACCCGAACCGCTTTGATAACTTCAAAAACACGATCAAGGTACTATTCAAGTGGGGAGTGGTCCCGGTAATCAACGAGAATGATGCCGTTGCGGTCGAAGAAATCAGGATGGGAGACAACGACCTGCTGTCCGCCTTTACCTCGTCGGGCATAAATGCCGATCTTCTAATCATGCTTACCGATGTCGATGGATTATATGAGGGGGATCCAAAGGAGAAGAAATCGGCCGAACCGATTAGAACAGTGGAAGAGGTTACTTCTGAGATAGAGGAACTCACGAGGAAATCGACGGATGGTAACTTCGGCGGGATGTATACGAAGGTTCAGGCTGCGAAAATTGCCACCGAGGAAGGAATACCTGTGATAATTGCAAACGCACAGGAAGAAAACGTTTTAGGCCGAGTAATCGCTGGAGAACAAATAGGAACTCTATTTACCCCTCAAAAGTAGGAACTGGACTGAGAAGTTAGCTGAAACCATTTCTGCTCGAGGAAAAATCAGATTTCATTTTTCTTCATAAAATGCGGAAGCTAAACCGGCAGAGGCCAATACAACAGCGAGAACCGTTACCAGGAATGGTCCTCCAGCCGACCAAACTACCCAAGTCAGAGGCAAATACGTAAGTGACATCCTCACCTACCAAATCTGGCGATTTGGAAGGTGCTTCCGACCGTTT
>CAYNPN010000082.1:0-7005 GCA_964399085.1 Hadarchaeota archaeon (SeqCode)
CATCACCCACCTAATCAAAGATTAGGAAGGAGACTTCTTGGCGCTAAAAGTTAATGTTTTCATTTTCGCGGAGAGGGCGCCGTCGGAAAAGTTCTTCTCGTAGTTTTTTAATAGATTATCTGCGTATTCGGGATCCTTCTCTTTTAAAACTTTCAAAAACTCGGGCAATTCCTTATCGGTCATAGCTTCACCTCCTTTTTCATTTAAAAACATTCTTCTATATCTCTTTTCATTCCAGTTAAATCGGGAGAAAACTTTAAGGAAATAAGAAAGGAGTTCCTGGAGAATCCAGTGTCAGAAACCGGGGCCAAAGAAAAGATCGGGAGAAAACAACATAGGTGATTTTACTGTCTATTGTCTTTGATCTAATCGAACAGACTGATTGGGATTTTCTTACTATTTTTGATTCTTTAAGATACGACATAGGGAGAGAAATCCTGGACGGATGTCTTGAGAAAGCAATTTCTCCAGTCACCTGCACTGACCACTGGCTTTGGGTGTTTATGGAAAGAATGGACCCTTCGGATATTGTATTTGTAACCGGCAATCCTCGATTAAAGAAAAACGAAATTACCGGTAGATATAGAGAGGATGTTTGGAAGTGGGGTTGGGAAGAAGTCGAAGGTGTCCCCACTTGTCCTCCCTGGAAGGTGAATAAGGCTTTCAGAAAAGCTTACGAGAGATTCGGAAATGATTGTCGATATGTGATATGGTATGTTCAGCCTCATTTCCCGTACATAGGTGATATCAAGATGGGAGTCGATATTTGTGAGATGCCCGAAGAAGAGGAATTGGCCAGCAGCGAAGAAGTCACAAGCCCTCTGAGGGTTTGGGCCGACGAGTGCAGCAGCGAAAGTGTTAGAAAAGCATATAAGAGCAACGCCAAGTTGGTCTGGGATTACTTTAAGAGATTGGAGAAAGGAGGGCGCTGGATTGTTACCTCCGATCATGGTGAACTACTGGGCGAGCATGACATCTGGGGACATTACTGTGACAAGGAATATAGAGAACTCAAGGAAGTTCCCTGGATGGAAATTGACTAGAATATTTTTTTACTTTAGACCCAGAGACCTAGTTTCTCTTACGAGGGTTATGTAGATTGACCCAATTACTTCTCCAATCTGACGAGCTTATCCCACAGATTAATTTCGGGCTCACTCCACATTCTCAACATTTTGAAGATATTTTCTTCCAATCTCATCGAGTTTGAAGGATGGAGGATCCTCGCTCACTCTTCTTACAATCTCTGCATTTTCCAAGAAACCAAGATGATTTTTTGCTTCTGATTTATCAAGGCCTAGCTTCTCACTGATTTCATCAACCGTTTTCTCTGATTCTAGACCAATAAATTTCATAATTTTTCTCCTTAGAGGATTTTCCAGAGCTCTTGATATTACTCTATGATCCTCCTTCGGGGTTTCTTCAATCCATTCAGGTGTTTGGGGAGCTTCCTCTTTGTCAGAATTATTTTTAATTTTATCACCCCCGGAACTACACATTAAAGTTTGTCTATCTTACAAGAAAAAATTTTTGAGCATTACATGGTTCTCTTGGAATAACGGGATATAGACTCCGTACATTGGAATTCTCGGGTAAACCTTGTTTCTATCCGGTATTTTGGCTAATAAGCCTGCCTAATTCATCAAGGTCTTCCTCTGTAATCCCACTTTCTTCTAACTTTGACTTCAAGGAACCGAATTTCAACTTCTTAGAGATTTCCTCTTCTCCCTCACTCTCAAAGATTTCCAGATTATCCACATTATCCTTAAACTCCCTTGCAGCACGGCTGGGATCTATCCTAAGGTAACTTCGATCGAGATATTCGCGATGTCCCATTATAGCATGAGTCAAAGATTCACCTAACATGCAATTTGATCTAAAGAATTTTCTCGTGCTATGGGTGTGAATCTTTCTCCTACCTGTAGACCTGTCCCTTTCATCCAAACCTGCCCTTTCCAATGCACTATACAACATCTTTCTAGCAGTTTGCTGAGTGAATGGAAAAACTTTATCCGTCTCATCATAACTTACACCAGCTGAGTTTTTCTTGCCCTCTCTCCAATCGAGATAATCCCTCAAGGCAACTTCGGCTTCATCCGTCAGAAATATTGTCCTATCTCCCACACCACCCTTTGTATATTCCGCTCTCAAATTAATCCTCGCCGGATCCGAATCGAAATCGAGGTCGTCTTTTCGAATTTGGAGTATTTCCCCTATCCTAGCTCCGGTAGATAGCAGGGTTAAGTAAAGGGCACGCCCTTGGGGTGAAGCCATATTCACAATTATCTTTTGCCACTCTTCCCTCTTTCCAGCTCGGTCTTGGGTCTCTGGGCGGGAGGCCTTCATTCTCCTACGCCTAAACTTACTCCATTCGGAATTTGGAATCTTAATACCTTGGTCCTGAAAGAAAAGTTTCACAACCCTAACACGATTGTTTTGGGTCTTCGGGGCTTTATCAGACAAACTGCTCCAGAAACCCTGCAGATCTTTCCAAAAATCTTCCCAATCAAGCTCGTCTATATAAGAGGATAAGCTAATACTTACATGCTCCTCAAACTGCTCCAGAGCTATTCTGTACTGTCTTCTGGTATTTTCATTCTCAAATTGTTCCAACCAGTCGTTCTTCAAAATTTCTTACACCTCAAGCTTTCAATTCACTAAACCTTTTCCTAATATTTTCTTAAAATTTATTTACTCTTTATCCTTTAAAAAGTTTATCGAAAAGTCAACATACTGATAATTGAAGTTATCGAAAACCTAACCTTACGATAATATAATTTTAGAAATAAGTTAAATATAATATACCATTGTTAATAAGGTATAATAAATTTAACCTTTTCTATTAATGTATTAAACCTTTTATTTTTTAGTTTAAAATAATATACTTTTTTGGGTTATTATGGGTATAGAAAAGTTTATCTAAATATACCTGTTTTCGAATGTATTGCTAGGCACCCTTTTCGAGTGAGTATTTTTAGAAAGAAATCTCTAGATGGAAATATTATTTTAGGATAGTTTAGCTCTGTTAAAATCCAAATTTTGTCTAGTTAGCCGGGCTTAGACTGTAAGGATTAGCGTTTGAGATAGGAATCGATCTTTTCCGACCCAAATTTGATTTTCATTGTCGGATATTTCGAACCAAAAATCAATGTTGGGTGTAAGTGGTCGTCAAATCTCCAAATTAGACTCAAATATTCCGGTTTTCTATTGAATATCCAAGTGTGGAAATGGAATATAATTTAATAAACGCCGGAGATTCAGTTCAAAAGACGAAAGAATTAATGTATCACCTAGTCCTAACTAATTTCTAGCAAGGGGGTGAGGAGTATGGCTGATGGTGTCTATAAAAGAATTGAGGTTATAGGATCTTCTCCCGATAGTTGGGAAGACGCTGTCGAAAATGCAGTCGATAAAGTAGCCGAAAGTATAGAGGATCTCCGTGTTTGCGAAGTAGATAAGCTCGATACGAAACTAGAAGACAACGAAGTCATGGCATTCAGAGCACGCGTAAAGATATCCTTCAAATATCAAGAATAATCGTAAGGGATCTAGTATATCTATGAGTTCTCTTGAAATCAGTGGTAAGAAGTCCTAGAAATCTTGAACTTTATCGTCCATTTAATTATCCGGGGGGATAGATACGATTTACTTTTTCCTCTTCTTTTATTTTTATGATATGCAGCTTTTTTTTTGAGAGACCTTTTGAAAATTGTATTTTTCTACTAATTGGCCAGGTTATCTGCCAAAATAAGATGTTTAGAAACGTCTGATCTTTGGGAAAGCAACTGATCATACCCTATTTACTAAATATCTGATTAGGCGGCCCAAAAAGAATCAAAGGATTTAATTAAGCGGAGATGCCTGTTTTACTCCAAATTATTCGAATAAAAGTATCCTGCAGAGTAATAATCATTGAACATAGTGTCAAACGTGTGACACTTAATTCCACCCGGGGAAGGACTGAGAGTAAAATCGGAATTAACGTCACACGTTTGATGAAAGGTGAAAAAATTGGTAAGAGGTGGGCTACTGGAAGAGGTAAAAAACGTGGTAAAAATTGGGCCAGAAAAAAGTGAAGCGTTGATTAGACATTTATTGAGGTGTGTGGGAGAGGGCAATAATGTCTGGATACTGGTATATGACTTTTTAGAGGTAAGGGAGAATTCCGATAAGGTTCGGAAATTCTATAGGAATTTGAAAAAGCTCGATGGAGGATATCGGCGTACTGACTCTGAAATAATATTTAATGATCTTGAGGAGGCCCTATTGGCCAGAGAGCTCGCCGAACGTTGTGGTGCTAAGACAAGCATGTACGGTGGGGTTGAAATATCGGATGATTTCTAAACGTCATACCTATGACATTAAAAATTAAAGATTATTTGAAATCAATTACTGGAAACAGGAATCGTCACACGTGTGACATTAACCAAGGAGAAGTTCCATCATTCTAACACAAAACATTCGCAAAGTAGAATTTTTTAATTAATTATAAAATTCGGGAAAGCTGAAATATGAAGACAATTTTACGAAAGGTTCGGAGCATGTTTCGCGCGCAAGAGGTATTCTAATGTCAATAGAAGAGGGTACCGAAAATCGGCTGAGAAAGGATGCTGAATTTCTCAGATCCAAGCTTCCGGAAATACTTTCCGAGGTTTTGGAAAAGGAGATAGATGAAAATTTGGATTTCGAGATAATTTTCCGAGACGACTTGTCGGGGGATAAGTATAGTCGAAAGGAAAAGAAAATTCACTACGGGGTGGAAAACCATTCTCTAGAGAATCTCAAAGTCGCAAGAAAAAAACTCGTGCACGAGGCAATCCATGCGGCCGGTGTACATCACAACGATCGAATGCGGTCGTTGAACTTCTACTCGAAACTCTCACGCGACCTCTTTACGGACAAGATAATGGAAAAATTGGACTGGAAACCGCCGACCGAGGGGGAGATTAAGAGACATCACAGAGGGAAGGGTAAGCTAGATTATAAATACGTCGCGTATTGCCCTGAATGCGACGAAAGATGGTATAGAAAGAAAAAATCCAAGTTAATAAAACAGCCGAACAAATACCGCTGCAAAAATTGCGAGGTAGGCCTTAAAAGCCGTGAACTCTCGGAGGAAGAGAAAAGAGACTTGTACGAAGAACTAGCCTAAACCGAATAGGTTATGGATTTGAAAAATAAATTGGAAGTAGTCCTAAATCAACTCTTTTTATGATAGTCTTCAATAAATATTCAGTGCGATTCACAATAGATTGATGTGATAAAATGCCCGAGTGTGACTACTGCGGAAAAGAAATCACAATGTCCTATAAATGCGGGTATTGTGGAGATTCTTTCTGTTCAGAGCATCGGCTCCCCGAAAAACACGAATGCGAGGGGCTGGAAGAGGTATCGGAAGAATCAATGCGCAAGGACCAGATATACCGGGGGATAAGTGAAGATCTGAAGACTGAGCCTAAGAGAGATCGGGGGGAGGAAATGGAAAGAGTTCCATTCGATCTGAGAGGAGGGGAGGAAGAGGAATCCTTTTCAATAAGCAAATGGGACGTATTCAAAAATTTCTTTCTCGGAAACGCTACTTTTCTCCTGCTACTTATAATGATACTCTCTTTTATTGGACAAGTACTAGTTCTTGGCCTTTTTGGACCCATCACTTATAATCAAATATTGAGCTGGCTCGCGCCCACAAAGAGCACTTTCCTTACCAGGCCGTGGACACTCGTGACCTCTATCTTTCTACACTCCACTAAAAGTACCTTTCACCTAATCTTCAATGCTCTTATCCTATTATTCATCGGTCCTGCCTTGGAAAGAATGATAGGTCGGAAGAAATTCATAGGGTTATTTCTTGCCTCAGGTGTTGTCGCTGGTATATCACAGCTCCTGGTCCCCGGTTCCGATTTTATATTGCTCGGAGCCAGCGGTGCAATATTCGGAATTCTGGGAGCACTGACAGTCATGGCTCCAAGAATGCCTATTCTGCTTTTCTTCTTCATACCTATGCAGCTCTGGATGCTCACTTTGGGGTACGGATTTATCCAATTTATACTAGCTATTCTCCGTCCCGCTAGTAACATCGCCCATATGGCCCACGTTGGAGGATTAGTGGCCGGACTAATATTCGGCTATAAGTTCCGGAAAGATCGGGAAAGTAAAGCCCAGGATTTCTTCAAAATGATGATGGGACAGTAATACCTATCCGAGTGGATCAACACCAAAAAATTCAACAAAATAATTCATTCAAAAGTATGTTGGGGATTTCCATGATAGAGTCGTATTCGTTCGGCGAGATAAAGATAAATGGTGAGAAGTACACCAATGACGTGATAATCTTTCCAGACTATGTAAAGGGTGACTGGTGGAGAAAGGAAGGACACAGACTTCACCCGGAAGATATAGAAGGCGTCATCGAAGCCTCGCCGGACACATTGATTGTTGGTACGGGAGCTAATGGGAGGATGACTGTCCCCGCCGATACTAGGGACTTCATCGAATCCAAAGGCATCGAGCTGATCGTGGAAAGATCGAGGGAGGCCGTCGAGAAATTCAACAGACTTTCTGAAGATGAAGAAGCAGTTGCAGCCATTCACCTAACATGCTAAGGGTATAAAGCAGTGACATCCTCACCTACCAAATCTGGCGATTTGGAAGGTGCTTCCGACCGTTTTAGCATAGGTTACCACCTACCTCGCCGACTTGCATTGCAGAGGTCGAGTCAACAGTAGTGGCTTCGGGCGTTGTCACAACACCCCTGGCATCAGAAGAGGTCTCGTTGTACTTTCCGATGCCCCGTCTAGCTATATTATGAGCGCCGTTCTTATCACTATCTATCTCAAGTCCACAGTTACCGCATCTAAATCTGCCCCTGTGTCTATCGCCGATCTTACCACACCGTGAACATCGTTGAGATGTATACGCTTCAGACACCTCTATCACCTCTATACCCACCCACTTGGCTTTGTACCTGATGTAGTTTCTCAACTTCCAGTGCGGGAAGTTGTGAAG
>CAYNPN010000083.1:0-6814 GCA_964399085.1 Hadarchaeota archaeon (SeqCode)
GCTTTGGCTGGAAGCCCCTTCCTGATCTCCGATTAGGTAGGGGAGGATGTCACTTCTTTAACTTTTGATTCGGGCGATCGACAACTATCATGAAAGCGTGATTAACGCGTCCGTTGTCTCCATTCTTTTTAGTCCAGCCTCTCGGGGACTTCGTCCAAGCTCCTCTTCACGAACGAGAACATGTCCTTGAGCTCGTCCACCTGAGCTTCGTCTTAGCTCGACCAGTCCTCTCCGGAGCCCGTTTCCTCGGGCGGCTCGTAATCGATCTCGTCGTTATTCAGTTTTTCGATGAACTTCTCGAGCCTCTTCTGCTTTCGTCTCTTCGGCTTGAGCACCGTTCCATTAAAATGGGACAAATCTTGTTAACCTCACTATTTCTAATAATAACAGCATGTCAGAGATGGTTATCGCCTACAGACCGCCAAACATAAGCAAGTCGGTCCAAATATCGAGAGCACTGAACGGTTACAGAGACAGATTCAACCACGGAAAATACACCTACGAACGTAAAGGTTTGCTGTGAAAAACACCGAGTCGAAAACTCACGAAAAACGTAATCCCCCTTAAGGAAGAGGGTCACGAAAAGCTAACCGAAATACTCGAAAAATATCAAGCCGAATACTATGCCGGGACTATCGAAAAAACATCCGAAACCGACGAAGCCCTTTAACTCGGGACAGAGATGTTTTTGTCCCAAGCCCGTCAGAACAATAAGTTAAGTTATATTAAGTAAGGCTAAGCACGATTAAATGATGAGGAGAGAAGAAATCCCAAGAGAAACTTTACCCGATCTTCTTGAAACAAGAGGGGAGGAGAATGGTGATAAAGTTTTCTTTTATTACGGGGAAGAGGATGAAGAATACACATACTCTGAGATGGACAAAATAACAAATCAAATTCATAATAGCCTTATTGACCATGGAATAAACAAAAATGACATAGTTTCTGTATTGTTAAGAAATCCTCTTATAACGGCTTTTTCCGAATTTGGGATATGGAAATGTGGTGCGATATACAGCCCGATAAACTTCCGGTTTAAGGGTGATTTATTAGCCCATCAACTCAAAGATACAGATCCCGATTTATTAATTCTCCAAAGCAAGTATATCCCCCGCATCAACGAGATAAAAGATGATTTAGAAAACCTGAACCTTGAAAACATTGTGATCTACGAACCGAAAGAGAACCAGCATGACTATTCAGCTGAGGAAAGTGAATATGAACTTGATGTTTCTATCGAGGAAATTCCCTTTAAGGAACTTAGAAAAGGCAGTAAGAAAAGTCCTAAAATAGAAAAGAATTTCAAAGACACAGCAAACATAGTCTATACCTCCGGCACAACTGGTCCTCCAAAGGGGGTGGTTCATTCCTTTAATTGGCTATATTGGTATACATACACTAGAGCACTAATTACTAACGAAGAGGATGTTATTTACACAGATTTGCCTTTTTATCATGTGGCTGCGGCATTCTATGATATGTGTGGTGCTCTTACTGTTGGAGGAGAGGTTGCTGTATGGGATAAATTCAAGTCGGGTGAATTTTGGAATAGAGTTGATAAGCGGGGTGCATCAACTTGTATATGGTTGGACATTATACCCCCTGTACTTATGAATAGACCAGAAAAAGAAGATGATCGACGGAACACCCTAAATAAAGTTTACATGCAACCATTCCCTGAGTATCATAACAAGGCGGCAAAAAGATTTGGGATCGATATAGTCTATGTGGGCTATGGGCAAACCGAAGGTAGTAGTCCTTTGTGTGGTGTAATAGAGGAAGTGTCCCCGCAACAAGGAACACCTGAAGAATTATGGAAAGGACCATCACGGGAGGAGATTTTCCAAGTTGTAAAGGAAGAAGGGTTTGCTCTTAAGAGATTGGATCAAAATGTAAAGGAAAGATTTTTGGGAAAACCTAGACGGTCACATGAAGTAGCAATTCTAGATGAAAATGATAAAGCAGTTTCACCAGGGGAAATAGGTGAATTATGTATTAGACCAGCTAAGCCGGGGGCTATTTATACTAGATATTTAGGTAGTCCAGAGAAAACATTGGAAACTAATAGAAATCTCTGGTTGCACACGGGTGATGCGGTCAAAAAAGATGATGAAGGAAACTACTATTTCGTGGACAGGATGGACTTTATGATTAGAAAGCTGGGGGAGAATATATCTACTAGCCAATTGGAGGATGTTATAAACGATCATCCGAAGGTTAGAAATTGTGCAGCCCTCCCGGCAAAGGCAGAGTTTGGAGAAGAAGACGAAATTTTAGTTTGCGTTGTAGCGTCAGGAGAGCTTTCCGAAGATGAACTAAAAGAACATATGGAATCACGTTTGCCTGAATTCATGTTGCCAAAATATATAGAGTTTATGGAAGAACTCCCACTAAGTAAAACTATGAAAGTAGAAAAGAAAACCTTAAATGATAGGCTTTCGGGGAAATATCCATTGAAGGATTTGGGCTGATTTTAAAAAAGGAAAATGTTCACCGTGATCTCCTCCTCTTACACTTTGATATCGGGGCCCCCGTAGATTTTCTTTTGATTTCGGACGAAGAAATTTTTGTCAACTAATTTATCTATTCTTAATGTAAGACTCCCCGGCTCATGGGCCGGTATCTTTTTAAATTCTCAAATTATATGATGCCCTGATTGGGACGAAGAATGACTAGAAAGTTGGATTTTAGAGAACAAGATTTGGACTTGGAAAAACTGATTCCCAAAATCTTCGTTTTGACAAATCATATATATCTAGAGACTGAGGAACTTTTGAAAGAGTGCTATTCTGGGGATGAAATGGAGGAAAAAATAGTAGAACTCAACAGGAAAATTGGATTATTGCAGGGCGAGGCCCTAAAAAAGGCGTTCGATGTAGATGAAGGTGAACTGTCGGACCTACTCAGGTTATTATCTATCTCCCATTGGGGTGCATTGGAGAATGTAGAGGTTGTGAAGGAATCCGAGACAGAACTCGTTCTACAAACTAGGGATTGTACTTGGCAAAAATACGTACAGGAAGAGGAAGGGGAACAAGACGACTGTCGGGAAGTAGCCTACGCTTGGAGAGAGGAATTCTGTAGACAGGTAAACCCTGATATAAATGTGGAAAGAGTGATGGGTCCACCACATGAGAACGAAAATGTTGATGTTTGGTGCAGATGGAGATTTACCTTAGAGGAAGATGAATAGAATTTTCCCCTTAAATAATGACTTTTTGGTATATGTTTAGCTCTGGTTCCTAAACGCTAAACTCATACAAAAAAGTATAACTTTAAGTGATATTCTCGATAAGCGATACGAAAAAGCATTGGATAATGAGAAAGTTGAGAGTGTAAATTCACAGACTTTTAAGAGGTAAATAATGGATCAAAATCATTCCACTACTATAGGCAAGTACTTGGTGAAAAGGCTTGAGCAAATAGGGGTAGAACACATGTTTGGTGTACCCGGCGATTACGTACTCCCTTTTTTCGACTACTTAGAGGAGAGCCCAATACAGGTTATTGGAAACTGCAATGAACTCAACGCAGGATATGCTGCGGATGCCTATGCTAGGTTAAACGGTGTAGGCGCCGTATGCGTCACTTACGGAGTGGGTGGTTTCTCCGTTCTTAATGCAGTTGTAGGGGCCTATGCAGAACGAGTTCCTCTAATAGTGATAAGTGGTGCACCAAAATCCAATGAACCAAGAGAGCATCACCTTCTGCACCATACGATCGGTAATACTCTGTTTCAGGATAGGGTTTATGAGGAAGTGACCCTATCCTCAACGATTTTAAACAACAAAGAACAAGCCCCCAAACGAATCGATGAGGCAATTGGTAAATGTCTTAAGTACAAAAGGCCCGTGTATCTTGAAATTCCCTTGAATATGATGACCTTGAAATGTAAGCAACCCGAACCCCTTGAGATTGATACCACTATTGACACCGATCAAGACGCCCTCGAAGAAGTTATCTCCGAAACTCTTTCTTTGTTGGAATCCGCGGACAATCCGGCAATACTTGCAGGAATAGAACCTCATAGATTGGGTATAACGGACAACCTGAGAAAGTTGATCGACCGTTTGGGTTATCCATTCGCAACTTCACTTCTGGGGAAAGGAGTTATGCCCGAGAATCATAAGCAGTTTATAGGCGTATATAATGGCGCCATGGGGTCGGAAGTAGCTCGTAAGACCATTGAAGAAGCGGATGTTCTGTTGAATCTGGGTGCATTAATGACAGATATGAATCAAGGTATTTGGACTGCAGAACTTGACAAATCAAAAATGGTGGTAGCAAATTCAGATAGGGTAAGAGTTAAGCACCACCATTATGACCACGTCAGTTTAGCCAGTTTTCTGGACGAGTTGTCAAATCGGATAAGCCCAAAAAAATCTTCAACACGCAAGATAAACAACTATGAGGGTACTGCTCGTACCGAAAGAGTTGAGCCAGAACCAGATAAAAAGATAACCGTAAAGTATTTTTTCAAAAGAATCGAGCGTTTTCTGAGTGAAGAAAATACGATAATTTCCGATACTGGCGATTCTATCCTAAATGCATCCAATCTCTTGCTACCTGAGGGCACTCAGTACATAGGGCAGGCCTTCTATCTTTCCATAGGTTATTCTATACCTGCCGCTTTAGGTGTTGAGCTCACTTTTCCAGAGAAAAGGACTGTCGTTTTCGTAGGCGATGGTGCATTTCAAATGACGGCTCAGGAACTTTCCACCATCATAAGTTTCGGGTTTAATCCAATTATATTCCTGATGAACAACTCAGGATATACTATCGAAAGGGTATTACATGACGGAGACTATAACGATCTCCACAATTGGAACTACCACAAGCTACCTGAAGTGTTTGGAGAATCGGTTGGAGAAAAGGTTACAACTGAAGGTGAACTTGAAAAAGCTCTTGAACTTGCTAAAAACAAAACGGATCATTTGTTTTTCATTGAGGTAATGCTGGACAAGATGGATTGCTCTGATAACCTGCAAAAATTGGGAGAGATTCTAAACCGCTAACTTCTTTTTAATACATTTGACCCGTTATTTTTTCTCCTCTCAAAAACTGCTTTAACCCGCACTATAGGATTTAATTTCCCTTCCAGTAAATCTGCGATAAATTATTTCTATTATAAATGATCCTCCAATCATAGCTATAATAACAAATATATCTGACAATTTACTCGCTCCATGCAAAAGAAGAGTTATAAACGCAAATATGCAAAGCACTGAACCTATTACCGAAATCCACCGTTTACTATTTGTTTTTTCATAAAGACGAACATTCGAAACGTTAACGGCTGCAAAAATAAGCAGAAAACCTGCACTTCCCATAATCGATATACTTGAGATATCGAAAAGGTTCGCCACGAGTAAACCTAGACCTGCAGTTATAAACAGACCTTCTAGAGGTTTATTCCAAATCTTCTTCTCAAGGGTCTTCGGCAACTCTCCATCCTTCCCAATTATATAACTAACTCGAGCAGTTGAGTAAAGGGTAGCGTTGATTGCTGAACTAGTAGATAGCAACGCGGCAATAGCTATAACTACAAAACCTAAATGGCCAATCATTGGTTTCGCTGCCTCAGCCAATGCGTAATCTTTTGCGCTAACAATTTGACTAACAGGTAGATTTCCTACAGTAACAAATGAGATGGTAATGTATAATAGAATCACAAAAATGACTGCGGAATAGAAAGCTTTAGGTAGAGTTTTCTTTACGTTCTTCACATCTTTGGCAGAATTTGCCATCAGCTCGAATCCTTCATAGCCCAAGAAAATTATCATTCCACCAGCCAATAGACTAGGCAAGCTAGTCCAGTGGGATGTTCCTACTCTGGCCATATCTACACCGAACGAAGCAATTCCAACAAACCCGAGAAGTATTGCCAATTTAATCCCCACGATTAACTTTTCAGCCTCCCCAACGAATTTTGCTCCTAAACTATTCAGAACTGTAAAACCGATCACCACTCCCGAAATGAATACGTGCCGTAAAATTGGTCGAGCTGATTCTGAGAAGAAACTGGCAGCGTATCCGCCGAAAGCGTACGAGTAAAGGGCAAGCATGATAACATAGCTAATCCAGAGGAGGACGTTTAACCCCCCTGTAAATATTCCATTGCCTAATCCCTTAATCAAAAACCTTACAGTTCCCCCTTCGCTAGGAAAAGTAACAGATAATCTGGCATAAGAATAAGATGTAACTAGCGCTACTAGGCCAGCTACCGCAAACGCAATCGGAGTACCCCCGTGTCCAAGCTCAACCGCCAAGCCAAGCACTGCAAAAATTCCACCTCCAACCATGCCACCAATACCTATAGCTGTCACGGAAAGAAACCCCAAAGATTCATCTTCATTATCAGATGTTGATGGCATAATTGCCCCCGACGGGGTAAATTGTCTGGTTTTTAATAAATCTAATTGAGATAATTTGTCTTAATTTGTGTTCCCCATTTGTGAAAAAACCTAACTAACAGTGTGGATTTCTCTAAGACTTTCAAGCCCGCTTTCTCGATATTCTGTAACGGCTTTTACCTATTTCGGTAAAATATCGGATCGAGCAAAGGTTGTGAAAGTTTTTTGAGAATAAATTTAATTCCTTTTTTTGGCTTTGAGTTCTTCGTCTTCTTCCCAGTCTAATTTTTCAATCTTATAGGAAGGATTACTAGAACGTGTTTGTAGTACTTTTCCGCCTACTTTCATAGGCGAATTGTTTTTATCTTCTTTTGCCGAGAAGACACCTCCTCAATCTTGGATTGGATGGGTGATGGATCGGCGTTTAGTTTCACTGCCCCCTCCAAAAAGCGTCTAAAGGG
>CAYNPN010000084.1:0-6767 GCA_964399085.1 Hadarchaeota archaeon (SeqCode)
ATCACCCACCTAATCAAAGATTAGGAAGGAGACTTCTTGGCGCTAAAAGTTAAGAAGATAGTAAAAATCTCATATCTCCTAAGTTAATCTGATTTCACGGCTTTTTCCATTAGAGTAAAAATTAAAAAAATAAAGGAGATTCGAGCTATTGAATCCTCTAAAGAACCTCCTTAAATTTCAGTGCCGCATTCGGAGCAGAAATTAGTACCTTCTTCTATTTCACTGCCACAATTTGGACAATACCTTACTTCCGCTTCGGTCCTTTCCGACGGTTCTCTTTCTGGCTCTTTCGCTACAGTACTTCCAGATTCACCCATAACTTCCTCATGCCCTGAAATAGTCTCGCTCATTTTCCAAAGGAAGTATAGGTTCAGGATGGGTATAATTCCAAAGACTAACCATTTGCCGGTAGAATCTTTGGCGTCCTTATGCCCTACAGTTTCATGTTTCTTAGGATATACCGTTTCATGTCCAGAAACGCTTTCTGCCATCTTGTACAACATATAAATACCTACTACGAAAGAAATAATTCCCAGAATCGGTATCAAAGCGAAGCCTGCACCTAGAATGCCTGGAGCGAAGTGCGGGCCTCGGGTTGCCAAGAAAAAGGATAGGGACGTCAGTAGTAATAATACAACTACGGAAACCGCAGGCACAAGGAAGATAGCGAACCACTTTGCGGTAGAATCTTTCCTATCCATATGCCCGATTACTTCATGTTGTTTACGAATCCTCTTTTCATGGCCAGAAACTATCTCTGCAGCCTTCCATAGCCAGTAGATATTTACAATCGGAATTATTGCAAAAATAAACCATTTTATAGTGGAATCCTTGACAGACTTATGAGTTAAAGATTTTCCCTTCAAAATTTTCAACCTCCATTTATACCATTAATACATCATCTTCTTGATAAGACTTTATCCGAGAAAAGCAAATTTCCGGATTTTATTTTAGGAATCACGGGTTTTTTATAGGTAATAAAAAAAATTAGCTGACCTCTATAGACGGCACGTTAGGAATTTCCTTTCCTCCCGAGGTAATATTCGCTAAATCGGCGCCGAATTCTTCTGCCAGCCAAATCAGCAACTCTTCGCAAATTTCTAGTTTCTCTATTTTTTGTTTTCTTTCGGTTTGCCCCGTAAACTCACCTATCTCTTTACCGAGGTCCATCCCTGCTAGATAAATTTTCACTGCACCCAGCTCATATGCCATGAATGCTGCTCTATCTCCATCTGTAAAACCCCCAAAATTGTGAAGCTGAGCAGTCTTATCGACCTGAATTGTCCCAATAATCCTTTCATCAAATAACGGGACAATCTCCTTAATCATCTCGATGTTATCCCCGTGAGCATGTACTACCACCCATGCACCTTTCTTCCAAGCATCAATCTGATCATCAACATTTCCATCAAGATCCGTAACGATGACATCGGGATTCTTGTGCTCCATCACAGCAGAAGTAGCACCATCTGCCGTAAGAAGAACCTTATTAAGCCAACTGGCACAAGATAGTCTCTCTAAATCTTCAACAAGCGAGGGGCCTGCTCCAAATACAATGCATTCCTTTCCCTCCAAAATATTTCTCAAGCCAGAAAGATCTCTTTTACCTACAATCCTAGCGAGAACTTGGGCCGCCTTCTTATCCATTTCCGGATCCAGTTCGAGGCGTTCCACAATTGATTCATATTTTCTCTTCCAGACTTCCCATTCCATCAAAAACCCTTATACTCATCAAGATTCAATTATTCGCAATCCGGAAAAATTCTCAACTCAGTGGGGTCCTGTCAACGAAATCGACGATATGCTCCGCAATTTCCTCTCCCTTCTCCTCTTGGAGGAAATGTCCGGCTCCCTCTATCCAGACGTCAGGTTGTTCGGAAGCAGTGGGGATAAGATTCCTTAAAGGATCTCTGACTTCAGAAGTTATTGGATCGGAGTCCGAAAAAAGAACGAAGGTGGGTTTTTCCCACTCGGAAATTTTATCGATGGCATCACTCATCATTTCTGCCCCGCCCATATCGGGATTGGTGGGTACAAGGAGAGGCCATGCCTTTGCAGCTGCCTTATAGGACGCTTCCGGAAAAGGTGCCTCATAAGCCCTGATGATTTCGTCGGGTACTTCCTGATTCGTGCCATTTTGAATTAGTGAGCCTATTGGAAGGTCCTCAACCTCCTCGACAAAATCTCTAAATTCCCACCATTCATCACTCATTTCTCCAGTGCCGTCGTTCAGGCCCGTATTCATGGGGACTAACCGGGAAAACCTCTCAGGAAGATTTACTGCTGCGGTTAGTCCGAGCAAGCCGCCCCAATCTTGGCAGATTAGAGTTATATTTGTCAAATCGAGTTCCTCTATGAAATTTATCAGCCAGTCGTAGAAACTTTGGAAGGAATAAACATCCATATCCTCATACTTGTCCGAACGTCCAAATCCAATGAAATCAGGGACGACAACTTTACCTCTTTCGGCTAAGATCGGGACCATCTTTCGGTACAGGAAAGACCAAGTGGGCTCACCGTGAAGGCAAAGGAAGGTTTCCTCTCCCTTCCCTTCCTCTATATAAGCCATCCTAGGCTCTCCAACCTCGACGAACTTGGGTTGATACGGAAAATTGGGTAAATCTTGGAACCTTTCTTCGGGCGTTCTAAGAATAGTCATTAAAATCCATCTATTGTTTGAGCGGAATGATAAATAAAATCTATTCCTTTAATCTGTCTATGTCCACTTCTCTCAATACGGATTCTCTCCTCTCAGATTGCACAATATTAAGGTTAATCTCCTGTCCTTTGTGATTAAAGACCCTCCATGATTTCTCCGTATACGGTGGGAGGATTATTATGTGAATCTTTCCGAGCCTATCGAAAAAAGAAATATCTGATCCCGAGGGTCTAGCTACCGAGGTTGGATGACTATGAACTGATCCACAAGTGTTGGAAGATATAGGTAATTTATTTAGTTTCATCATCACGGAGTGTTCGGAGGAAAAAGTTTCAGGTAAAGTTAAAACTTCGATTATTTTTTCTCCATCTGCCTTTAGAACTCCTGCAAATACTTCAGGATGAGATGATCTAGAAGCCCGAATAACGTGGTTTAAAACTTCTTTATCTATTTTGTCTATAGGCATTATTTACCCAGAAAGATAATTTGGCTCAAAAATCTGTTAAAGTTCATTCCTTGCGGATTCTGCGGCGGAGACTATCCTTTTCAGTTTCCCAACTGCTTCCTCTCTGGTTCTCGTCTTCAGTCCACAATCGGGATCGACCCATAATTGTTCAGGTTCTAGAACCTCGAGCGCTCTTCCTACTCTTGCTTTCACAGTATCTTCATCCTCTACTTCATGAGAATGGACATCCACTATCCCGAATGATAGGTCCTTTGTAAATGGTTCCTTCTCAAACAGCCCCACTAAATCTAAATCACTATTGGACATCTCCAAATCGAAATTATCCACTGGTAAATTCAACATCTCGGGGTAAATGAATTCGAACGCCCCATAACAGATATGAGTCACGAAATAGGCGTCAAGATTTTGAGTGACTATCTCCATTGCGTCCTCTGCAAACTCCGGCAATTCTTCAGGCCTGGCAGAAAGTGCCGGTTCGTCGACTTGAATAATCTTCGCACCGGCCTCAACTAAGGTCTCCACCTCCTTCCTAATATTGCGTGCGAGAGCTAAGCATGCCTCCTTCCTCCCGGGGTAGTGTTCGTTGAAGGACCAATCCATCATTGTATAAGGCCCGGTCAAAATACCTTTCACAGGTTTATCCGTCAAATCCTGAGCAAAATTCCAATAGTCCAGAGTAATTGGTTCCGTCCATTTAACTTCATCTTTAATTATCGGCTTTCTATAGTAACGGTTTCCATAGGAACGAACCAGACCACTCATTTCAAACCCTTCCATATTTCTGGCGAAATAGGCCGTCATATCTCCTCTATACATTTCCCCATCAACCAGGATATCCAGGCCGACGTCCTCTTGAATCTCTATCCACTCCCGAGTATATTTCTCTTCAAGTGGGGCCAAATCTTCGAGTTCCAACTCACCCCTGAGATATCTTTTTCTGGCCTTCTTCAATTTCTCCGGTTTTGGAAAACTGCCAACGGCTGTAGTCGGCAGGATAGGTAGGTCTAATCCCAAATCAGATAGCTTATCACTCATCTCAAAACCTCCTTTGCTCTATCTGCAATATTGACCATGTTTTCTAACTTTTCCCTGGCCCTTTCTCTGGGCAAGTATTCAACTCCGGTAGTCGGGTTAAGATATATCTTATCCGCATCCACATATGGGACAATTTTCTCTATGACCGGAACTATATCTTCGGCCTTTTCCATCTTGGTGTTCCTAGCATCAATCAGTCCCAATCCCAAGGGCTTGTCGGATCTCCTATCTTCGACCAATTTAGGAAGGTCTGGACTGTAGGTAAAGTCAAGGGCCAGCATATCTGCAGGGAGCTCCTGTAAATCATCATATATAGGTGCAGAATCTCCGAAATACAGATATAAATCGAGTTGTGAATCTTTGCTCCGCTTTGCCAAAGTCTTAAACGCCTTCGAAAAAATTGAGAAATCTTCTTTATTATTTAGTATGCCGGGTTCATCTACTTGGATTTCATCAGCTCCAGCCTCGGCTAATTCTTCTATTTCACTGCCAATGATATCTGCAAATTCAAGGGCCAACTCAAAAAGATCTCCATAATGGTTGTCAATAGAATATCGTGCGAGCGTATATGGGCCCGTAAGGACTGGTTTCAGGGTAGTGCTAGCATGTTTCCTAGCCGTTACAAACTCATCGACTACAATGCTGTCGGACCGTTCTAGCCTTTGCTCTATCACAGGCTGTCTAAAGTAAAAATTTGTGTCAAAATACCGGAGTAAACCATCAATATCACAACCTTCAGTCCCTTTGGCAAAATGCGACAAGGGATCGTACCAACGGAGTTGCCCGTCAGTAACGACATCCAGCCCTGCTTCTTCCTGCTCCTCGATCACTTCCTTAGTGTAATCTCTATATACTTCTTCAAGTTCCTGATCTGAAATATCTCCTACTTCCCATTTGCGGTAGGCCTTTCTAAGCCTCAACTGCCCCGGATCGTCTCCTACTCGAGGATAACTTCCCGAGTTGGCTGTCAAAATTTTCATCTTTCTACCTCTTCATGATGATATAGGTACTAATAACTTCTTTGAGATTTCAGTAAATAATACACTCTAATGGAACGTTGGCCTAACTAAAGGAATAGAAATACATGAAAATTAAAAAATTTGAAAGAGAGAGACTGGACTCCGATCAAAAAATAGAGGGTATGGAAAAGTACTTGTATATAGATTTAGAGAGCGCCGTCAGTAAGGGTACCCTTATCGCATCAAATCCGGCCGAAAACAAAAGCTACCTATTAGAAGAGATACAGAAGCCTACCTCCAGAGAGTTGAGAGCTACCCTGAGGGATAAAACAGGAGTATTTGGAAATTATAATCTCCAATCTGAATTAAAAGGCTTCCTCTCTGGACTTCTAAAAGATCTTTTTGAAGATAAGCGTATTTTCAAGTCTAAAATCGATAATCTCTTTGCCCTTACTGACTCGTGCCGAGCTATGAAAAATCCCGAAGATATATCTCAACTTATTAAACGAATAATGGTTATTTGTGAGGAAGAGTTAGGAGGTACCCTATCCAAAATCAATTTCGAAAAACCTAGAATTGCAGGAAATGAGCTGAAGGCTCGGGTCGGGGCAAGAGGTTGCAAAAGAATTTTGGAGTCAAAATTATCTTCTAACGAATCTCTCGACGGTTATTTAGATCTCTCAACTTATCTTTCTGGGATAACTTTTTCTTCAAATGAAGGGAGTGAATCCGGACTTATTTCAGGATTTGGTCTCGAAATTCTCGACGCCCTCGCAAAAGGTGAGGGTGAAGTAAACCGAGACCATGGCACTATTCTACAATTACCTTCTAGCGACGGGAGGGTATACGAGGAAGTGGCCAAAGATCTCGCCTCTCGAGTGTCCAATTTAATAAATGTGAATAGAGTACCCTCAGGAAGCAAAAGGATTGGAGGAATCCCTATCGATATTGAGGAATCCTATAGAAAAAATGTTAAGTTGATGGGCTGTGATGCCGGGAAAAATGGAGATAAATTGAGTGAAATCGTCAAGATTGGGCAGAGAGCTGCGTCATATGGATTAGCAACCCTGAAAAAACTGTTAGATAAAACTATCGCGAGATTAATTGGAAAAATAATCAAATCCCTCTACGAGGAAGAACTGATAGATTCAGCTTCAAATATATGTATCTCCAGTCGCCGCCCATTGGCTGAGAAAAAATTTGAAATAATATCTAAATATCTAGAGGAGATTGGCTTTCGAAAAATAGCCAAAAAAATGATCTTCGTTGAAAATCCGGCAAGTTTTGGAATTATAGATATGAAAAATCAAGAATTAGGGTCTTCTTAGGCCTCGATGTGACATCCTCACCTACCAAATCTGGCGATTTGGAAGGTGCTCCCGACCGTTTTAGCATAGGTTACCACCTACCTCGCCGACTTGCATTGCAGAGGTCGAGTCAACAGTAGTGGCTTCGGGCGTTGTCACAACACCCCTGGCATCAGAAGAGGTCTCGTTGTACTTTCCGATGCCCCGTCTAGCTATATTATGAGCGCCGTTCTTATCACTATCTATCTCAAGTCCACAGTTACCGCATCTAAATCTGCCCCTGTGTCTATCGCCGATCTCACCACACCGCGAACATCGTTGAGATGTATACGCTTCGGACA
>CAYNPN010000085.1:0-6751 GCA_964399085.1 Hadarchaeota archaeon (SeqCode)
AAAACGGTCGGAAGCACCTTCCAAATCGCCAGATTTGGTAGGTGAGGATGTCACCCTTTAGTAGAAACCCCGCCCGAGGCTCTCAATTTTTTACTAGCAAGAAAATTGGGAAAAAGCTAGGTCCTCCTCAGGATCTAATTGTCATTGAAGCTCAAACGTAGCAGTAGTCATCAAGATTCTACCATCCATTGTTTTATTTTCTAATTTGGCACCTAATTTTTTACATAAATTAATTATTCGGTAATTGTCACTCATCATCTCGGCTCTAACGTTTTCCAACCCCTTGTCATCTGCGACATCAATTACAGCCCTTACCAATTTTTCTCCTAGTCCCATTCCTTGCCAAGAATCACCTACGACCACTGCAATATCGCCAGAATTTAAATCTGAATCAATTTCCAGCTGACTGACTCCTATTATTTTTTCATCCCCATCTTCGACAATTTCTGCAACTATGGCCATTTCCCTCCTATAGTCGATGTTTACATGTCTGACTACATCGCTATGGGAGAATTCTTTTATTGATTTAAAGAATCGTTGTCTCAAAGTTTTTTGGGAAAAGGTTTCGAGAAGCTCAAAAACAAGGGATTCATCCTCTGGTTTAATTGGCCGAAGGGTTACTGGGGTTCCATCTTCCAATTCCCATTCAGTTATATACTTTCTAGGATAAGGCACTATTGCCAAATTTTCATGTGATTTGGACTCACTTAGTGCTAAATTTTTATCAATAGTTATGTAAGAATCCAGAGCAAGGAAATCGTTTTTCTTTCGGACAAGCGGTTCAATTGATAACTCATCGATTTCTGGAAAATCAATAATCAATTGCGAAATTTTAACGAGGGTCTCTTCAAGTGATCTAAGTATTTTTGAGGAGTCCTTGAGGCTCTTAATTGGTTCATATAAACCCGCTTCTTTGATTAGAAGCTTGGATAAGTTTTGATTGAGAGGGGGGAGGCCAATAGCAACTTTCCCAGGATTTATTTCGTTGTCAAGCATCTCTCCAAGCATTATGGTGGATCCGAAGAGTGGGTCTTTTTTGGATTTGAGAGCCAGTTTAATTTTATCTTCCGGAACCATTTTTTGCACTTCTAGACCTACCGTTTCATCCCCCGACCCGTTTTCTTTAACCTTTTCTATAGTTTCTATAGCGGCTCTTCTAACTTCATTTTTTGAGTTTAACCTATAGACTGCTTCATCTATTTTATTTTTTTCAGCGACGATGGGTGAATGGACTTTGAGGGATACAGGGAACCCGATATCAGATGCAATTTTCACGGCTTCTTCTGGGTTTTTGGCGAGGTTGTTTCTGGGGACAGTGACGTTATAGGTATCAAGAATCTTTTTGGATTCGTTTCTTGTGAGGTTCTTCCTACCTTTCTGAGCTGTTTCCCTAAGCATCGATTCGATTTTGTTTTTCGGTGGAGACATTTCAATAGAGAGTTCCTCTGGAGTTTCGAGAAGTCTTTCTCGATTTCTGGCATATCTATTCAGGTACATGTAATTTTTAACCGATTGCTCCGGAGAAAACTGAACGGAGAATCCTGCATTCCGCAGGATTTCTCTGCCCTTTTTTATCCTCTCACCCCCCATCCAGCAGGCCAATATCGGCTTTTTTATTTCGCCTTTCAATTTCGCCAACTCTTTCGCCACGGCATCGGTTGACAATGTTCCGACAGGAGCGTATATACAGAGCAATCCATCGACGCCGTCGTCCTTTGCACATATTTCCACTGCTTCTCTGAATTGATTTGGAGTTGCATCTCTAGTGACGTCTACGGGATTATTTACGTGAGCATGGTAAGGTAATAGTGTTTTTAATTCTTCTGTAGTGCCTTCTGATAAGGGTGCTATCTTTCCACCTTCTTCGAATACCGCGTCCGAAGCCATTGCTCCAGGCCCCCCAGCGTTTGTAACAATGGCCAGTCTGGATCCTTTCGGTGCCTTCTGTTTTGCCAAGATTTCCGAACATGTAAAAAGATCCCCTATAGAGTCCACTCGAGTTATCCCTATTCTTTTGAAGGCCGCCTCGTAGACTTCGTCTGCTCCTGCTGTAGATCTCCTTCGAGCGGCAACGGCTCGAGTTCCAGGTTCATATTTCCCAGGTTTAACAGCCATTATCGGTTTGTTTAAGGCAACATTTCTTGATGCACTCATGAATTTTCGCACTTTTTTTATGGATTCAAGATATAACATGATTGCTTTGGTTTCTTTATCCTCACCAAAATAATCTATAAGGTCTCCAAAATCGATGTCAACCATATTTCCGATAGAGACGAAAGCCTTGAAGCCATATTGAGCGGAAATAGCCCAGTCCAAGGTAGCAGAGGCGAGCGAACCGCTTTGTGAGATAAAGACTTCGTTTCCAGTTTCTGCCATCTGGTTGGTAAAAGTGGCATTTAAATTCTGTTCAGGATTTATTACTCCTAAGCAGTTCGGTCCCAGGATTCTCATTCCATATTCTTGTCTAATTTTCTCTATTCTTTCTTCCATTTTTTCCCCATCGGCACCCGTTTCGCTGAATCCTGCTGTGATTACTATGATTCCTGGAATTCCAGCTTTCCCACATTGCTCCACGACTTCAGGAACAGTTGGAGCGGGAGTGGCTATAACTGCTAAGTCAATCGGATCAGAAATTTTTGTTACGTCATCCGCCGTATCTAAGCCTAAGACACTGTCTCGGTTGGGATTTACTGGGATAGCCTTGCCTTGTGGCCTATTGACGAGATTGTCCATTAAGGAGTGACCTACTGATCCCTTTTTATTGGAGGCCCCAATCACGGCTACATTTTCGGGTTCGAAAATTTTGTCTAATCCTTCCACTGACATCTTTTCAATTAGTTTTGATTATGCCAAATCATTTAGCTGTTTCTGGGGCGTCTATTGATTTCTGGTGAAAATCATCATTTGTCAAATAATCTTAGAATTACTAAAGGAAACCTTCGTAAAGCAAAACCCTAAGCCCTGGTTTCGGCCTTCAATCCTACCAACTCTTGCGGTCCCTTGACGTTCTCCTTTTCCCCATAGAAATCTCCTTGGGGTTCTTATAGGTGCAACGATTACCCTATTACTTCGGCAATATGAAAGATTTCAAGAAATACAAGATTCTAATCCAAAACTTTCAAATCCGCTTTCTCGTATAGAAACCTATTAAATATCTACTTCAATTTTTCGCTTTTTTGGACCGGCCTAGGGCCTCAAAAACGCGCACTCTGATAGGCCGCTGTCCAAATCCGGCTTGAAAAAAATAGCAAACAAAAAACCCCATAGGCTCAAGGACAAGGGGGTAGGGGGGCAAGGTAGTGGCCAGCGCGCGTCAAGGAATCAGTAATATTTCGCTCAAGACTGTTCTAGATCTAATTCAAATCCGCCGGTGAAGTTGGCTGCTACGTTATAGACAATTGCAGTTATGGCGCCGCCTATGAAGCCACCAATCGCGCCGGAGACTATTCCAATAATTATTGCCAATACTCCAATTTCTCCTCCAGTCACTAATCCGGCCATATTTCCTAATCCAAGCCCACCTAACGTGCCGGTCATAAATACAATAATTCCTGCTATCAGGCCCCAGATAACTCCAATGACTGCAACGGTTGTAGCTACAGAGATGACTCCAACACTTTTCACTTTTTTCTTAACCATAATTTCACCTCCTTTTTCCCATTCTTATGCTGTTCAATCTAAATAAGCCTTGCATATAGGATTGTTTTGTCGGACCTTCACTTCTTTTATTCACTTCATTGATTTTCAGTTTACTCGGTGGTACTTCTACGAAAACTTGCCGGAGATCCGTCACCTTAATCTCGCCTGATAAAAAGTGTAGAAAAAAAATTAAAATACGAAGTTTTAATGAAACCGTATTGCTAGGAGGTTTTTTTATAAAGCAGAAAAAGGAGTATATTGAGGATTTTGAAGAGGGCGACGAAGTGGTTACTCCCGGTAGAACGATCACAGAAGCCGACATAGTTAATTTTGCCGGTCTATCGGGTGACTGGGACGAGATTCACACAAATGCGGAGTTTATGGAAGACAGTCCATTTGGTGAGAGAGTAGCGCACGGATTGTTGACCTTGAGTGTAGCATCTGGTCTTAGTTTGAGATCCAATTTCTCACCTAAAATCGTAGCCTTTCTGGGAATTGATAATTTGAGGTTTTTGAAGCCCGTTTTCATCGGAGATACGATACGTGTCGAGAGTAGAGTGATGGAAGCGAGACCGAGTGAAAGTAGAGAGGGAGTAGGTGTTTTGGAGACTAAAGATACAGTCAAAAATCAAAACGATGAAGAAGTCCTAAAATGGGAATCTAAACTAATGATTGAAAGAAAGGACAATGGAGGTTAGTTCTTTCCTTCCGTCCTTTAAAAAATTATTAAGGAGGTGAGATTATGGAAAATTATTTTGCCGAACACATCGAAGAACATTCAGAGGAGATTCCGGAACAAACTGCTTATATTTTTATGGAAGAGGAAAAAAATTACCAAGAATTCAACAAAGATGTGAATCGAGTGGCTAGGTCTCTATTAGATCGTGGAATAGAGGCTGGAGATAGAATTGCCACGGTTTTACCTGAATCCCCGGCGTTTTTAGAACTATTTATGGCCGCTTCTAAAACAGGGATTGAGTTAGTTCCTCTTGATCCGAGGCATAAACCTCCGGAAATGATTTACAGGTGCGAAAGGACCAATCCGAAAGCATTTGTAGGACTTGGTTATCCTGAGGACATAGCCGAGTCGGTGAAGAAAACTTTGGAAGAAATTGAAGCCGAACAAGTTTATTCATACTTTGAGGAACTCGATATTGAGGATGCGGAAAGTTATGAGTCATTATACGATTCCTCTCCCGACCCGATTGAGGAAGAATATCTTTCCAATCCAGACGATCCGTTTCTGATAATATTTACCAGTGGCACTACGGGCAAGCCGAAGGGAGCGTTGCTGACTCAGAAGGGCAGTGATGCTATGAGTAGAGCGACTGTAGACATTTGGGATATAGACAATTCGGATTTGATGTTGTCTTATCTTCCAACGAGTCATGTGGGAGCTACTCATGACACCATTACAACGACTCTTTTCGCTGGAGGCACCTTGGTCCTCATGCCGAGGTTCAACGCCGAAGATGCTGTGGAGTTCATCGAAAAATATAACATAACTGTTTTCGGTGGAGTCCCTACGATCTATCGTTTAATTTTCAATGAAGTTGAAGGTTGGGAAGAATATGATAGGTCATCGGTTCGGGTTGCGATTTTGTCCGGAGAACCATCCCCTCCTAAGTTAGTGGAAAAGGTGCAAGATTTCCTCCCGGAATCAGATGTGGTGGTTAGTTATGGATTGACTGAGTCTTGTGGATTTTTCTGCTTTTCAAAACCCGAGGACGATTTAGAAATTGCAAAACATACGGAAGGAGCTCCTGCACCGGAATTTCAAGCAAAGATTATGAAAGAAGATGGAAAAGAAGCTTCAACTGGCGAAGTCGGAGAATTGTGGATTAAGGGCGATTCGTTGATGAAAGGTTATCTAGATGAAGAGAAAACTGAAGAGGCCGTGGAAGACGGTTGGTTCAAAACTGGAGACTTAGGATTCTTAGATGAAGACAATTATTTACACTATACCGGTAGGTCAAAAGAAATGTTCATTAGTGGCGGATACAACGTCTATCCTTTGGAAATTGAGTCCTATTTAAATAAACATCCGGATGTTTCCAACAGTTTCGTTACGGAAGTCCCCCACGAGACGTGGGGAGAAGTAGGATGGGCGTTTATACTCCCTCAGGAAGGCTCGGAAGTAGATGGCGATGAGTTAAAAGAATATTGTGAGGAAGGACTGGCAGACTACAAAATCCCGAGAAAATTCATCATTAAGGAAGAATTTCCAAGAACCGAAGTGGGTAAGGTAGATAAACAAACACTTCGGAAAGAAATAGACGTTGACTGAAGTTTTGCTGATTTGCTGAAAGCGTTATGGATTAAATGTTCTAGTGTTCCGGGTTGGTGAAAGGTCTGATGTAAGCTAAAAACCACAGATATTTTTCTACAGACCCTTCTCAATCATAAATGTAATACACATTAAATCCATTTGAGGAAATATAGAGGATCTTGGTGATATTACCCTATTTAATCGTCTGAAATGCAACTTCTGCGGCGATTGTCTTGACAGATGCCATTATCATTCACGACGCTTCCTATCCCACCGGTTTCGATATGAAGTACCACGCCACGCCGAAAGATATAGGTGAGATAGTACAGAGTTCAAACGCTAAAATACTCGTTCTCTCCCATCTCTACCCGCAGGCTCGAAAATCTATGAAATCGACCTTGAATTATCTCAAAGATAGGTTTTCCGGAATCATCACGCCCGCATCCGATTTAGAAACATTTACAATTTGATCAAAAATCCGGACTGGATTTCTAAAACTTTTAAAACAACAGATTTCAGGTGTCTTATTCATGAAAATGCCGGATCGAGCGAGACTATAACCGTATCCTTATTTGATGAACATAGGGAAAGGGTTAGAGTTTTATCTTTGGTAGTTCTGGTACAAAGCTTCTCCTCTACTACATACTGGGTGTACTTTTCCACATCTCTTGCCCTGGGAAATCACCCGTCATCGTCTACTCTCTTAGTAAGAGCCAAGAGCACGTTATTGGAAAACTCCTAAATTGTCCGAATAGATTCATTCGATGTCGAGATGGATAATTATCTTCTTTGCCGAGAAGACACCTTCCCAATCGTGGATTGGATGGGTGATGAATCGGCGTT
>CAYNPN010000086.1:0-6747 GCA_964399085.1 Hadarchaeota archaeon (SeqCode)
CAGTTATTCTCATTCTCTCGCCAAAGGAATTAAAACATATCGGATTCATCACCCATCCAATCCACGATTGGGAAGGTGTCTTCTCCGATAAAAAGATTATTATTCTTTAAGGTAGGGTAAAATTTCTTCTCCGTAAATCCTCAGCACTTTCTTCGGATCCGGCCCGATATTTATGAAACAGAAATGCCTCACTCCGGCATCGATGAAACTTTCGATCTTCGAAATACAATCCTCCTTATTTCCAAAGATAGCAAAATCGTCCGCCGCTTCATTCGGGACTTCTTGAGAAAGTTCGTAAAACTTAGCCTCATTATCCGGTCTCAATTCCTTGAAATAGTAACTGGCCTCTAGGTCTTTTCCTAAATCTACATTGTATCCGGCCGCTTCCAACTTTTCTGGAGAACCTGCTAAAGTAGTCGACGGAAATATTCTCAAATTATTGAGTTCTTCATCATTCTCCGTTATGCCGGTATATATCTGAAGTGCCGGATCCAAATCCTGCATGGGCCTACCACTCTCTTCTACGCCTTCCCTAACTTCTTCTAAATGTTTCTCGTAGGTACTCGGATTTTCGGCTATCGGCATCCAACCATCGGCCATTTTCCCGGTGAGTCTTCTGGTTCTAGGTCCGTTGGCCCCCATGTAAATCGGTATTTTTTCCTCCGGCTCTATCTGAAGAAACGCCTCATCGGTTTCAAAGAATTCACCCTCGTAATTTACCTTCTTGCCCTGCCAAAGGTCCTTCATTATTTCGACGGATTCTACCATTCTTGTAACCGGCTTGTTCCAGCTTATGCCGAAAGGATCGAGGTTCATTGCCTCCCCCGCTCCTATTCCCAAATTAAATCTCCCCTCGGACATTTCGCCAAGAGTGGCCGAAGATTGGGCCAAGACCGCAGGATGTCTCCTATGTGGATCCGTCACGCCGGTTCCCACTTCTATATTGTCTGTCTTTAGAGTAAGTCCGGATAAGACGTTCCAGACATCGGGCATGAATCCACTTGGAATCATTAGAAGATGGTCCGGAAGCCAGAAACTGTCGAACCCAAAATCTTCGGCCCTCTTTGCAATTTTGTAAATCCTGTCGAAAGAAGGAAGTGGAGCTCCCAATAAGAGGCCCATTTTTATTTCTTCTGCCATGGAAAATCATCTCTAACTCTCAGGGAAAAGGGGTTTGTTTCCAATTATATCCTTTTCTGTTGTTACCTCAACCATATCAAATAAATAAAATTGTCTATTTTCCCAAGCAATGAATTTCAAATGCGGATGATAGCTATTCATGGCTGATTTAATAGGGTTTACGTACCTATTAATTCGATGTAAACTTTGAGATGACAACGCTCAGAAATGGTCAAGCCGGCAGATTTAAGCCGACAGAGTCGTAAAAGAAAGGTAAAGATTAATCGGAGGGTGAAAATTATGGATTTTGAATTGATTAAACTAGAAAAAGAGGAACAAGTAGCAAAGCTCGTTCTAAATAGACCGGACAAACTCAACGCCGTCAGTCCAGCAATGATAGAGGAAATCGACGAAGCTACGGACCAACTCTGGGACGATGAAGACGTAAATATCATCGTCGTTACCGGCGCAGGTGATAACTTCTCCGCCGGATTCGACCTCAAGTCGGGACCAGTCACTAGAGAAGAGAGCCGAAACGGGCAGAGAGTCTGGAAGAAATTTACGGAGATACCAAAGATTGTAGTGGCGGCCATTAAAGGAAACTGTCTCGGAGGAGGACTGGAACTAGCCTGCAACTGCGATCTGAGAGTAGCGAAGGAAGGTGCGTCCCTTGGGTTCCCCGAAGCCGGATTAGGAATTCTCCCTGGTTGGGGGGGAACACAAAGAGTCCCTAAGCTCATAGGAATTTCAAAGGCTATGCAACTATGCTTGACCACCGAGAAAGTGAGTTCATCGGAGGCAAAGAAATTCGGTCTCGTACACAAAGTTTACGGAGAAGATGAATTCGAAGACAAGGTAGACGAATATGTCAATCAACTTTTGGAGAACGTCGATCCAAACTCGGCCGCTTTGATCAAGAGAGTAGTAAACAGAGGCGGAGAAGTACCAAACGACGTCGGCTTAGAATTAGAAAACATGGGTTTAGGTTCCTTGATGTAAAAAATTAAAAATATAGAAAATGGGGTCCGTTGACCCCACTCCTAACTTTTTTACGTATACGCAGACATTCCCTCACCTAGCAATTCATAGGCGACTACAAGTTTCTGTATCTCCGGAGTTCCATCCGGAACGGTCATCATTCTCGCATCTCGATAATACCTTTCGAGCGGTAGCTCTTCAGAAAGGCCCGTAGCACCGTGGATTTGCGAGGCATTGTAGGCCGCGTCTATGCACTTTTCACACGCATAACCCTTTGCCATCGATGAAAGCCTTCGAGCATCCGGATCTCCTCGGGACATGGCATCACAGGCCTTATATCCCAACATTCTGGAGGTCTCGACAATCGTGGAGATTTCATAAATCATTTCCTGGATAAGCTGGTTCTTCCCGATAGGCTTTCCGAATTGCTCTCTATCTTTAGCATATTGAAGGGCCTCATCCAGGCAAGCCTGGGATATTCCAGTCGCCATTAGAGACATTCCCGTTCTCATCGGGGTGAAGAAGGCGCTATGTGCAGACATCCTATCCATTAGGTTGACCATTCCCTTTCCTCCAAGCATTACCGATTCAAGGGCTTCTTCACCTTCTTCGAAAACATTAGCAAAAATATTAGAAAGAGTATTTTCCTCGGGAACCCTGGTGTTATCGAAGAACATTTCTCCGGTCGGGCAAGCGTTCCAACCAATCTTATGGAGTTCGCTGGTTTCCCACGAAGAATAATCCTTATCCACAAAGAAGAATTCTTGTTCGCCAGTCTCCTCGTTTACGGCCAAGACAAGCCCCACATCCGCCACGGAAGCGTTTGTGATCCAGGTCTTCTCACCGTTTAAGACATAATCATCGCCGTCGAGTTCGGCCGTCGTGCTGAGATCTCTATTATCACAGCCGGCCTCCGGCTCCGTAACGGCTATCGTTCCGATGAGCTCTCCCCTGTCAAGCTTTGGTGACAACTTCTCGGCTCTATCCTCTGCCGTATAAGGAGCGAACATCGAAAAAGCTTGATATCCTATGGTGGGAGTCAGGCTCGCCCACACTCTGCTGACTTCTTCCATGAAAATCATGTAGAATACGGGGTCGCTGAAAAATTCTCTAGCAGTCTCCGGGTCGAAACCGATTCCGAGCTTCTTGAACTTTTTGTTCCACTCAATAATTTCCTCCTTCGAAAGTGCCCCTTCTTTGTCCCTTTCGTTGGCCACAGGTTCGACTTCATCTTCCAAGAACTCTCTCAAGCTTTTCCTGACTAACCTCTGTTCCTCTGTAAATTCAAAATCCATTTTTTCACCTCCCCTTCAAATATATTCTAAATACTTTTCTTCTTCTGGAAAAACAATTCCTGAGTAAAAATATAAGTTTTTTTAGAAATTAGGAATTCGAAAAACTAATATAAAATTCAATGGAACGCTTTGTCTACGTCTTTTCAACGAATACGAAGTTACTGAGTGCGTGAAGGGGAATTTAGATAAAAATCGAAATTATAGGAAAACTTCCTTCAGTAGTAGCTTAATAACTGTATAACAACCTATATTACGTCCCATAAGGAAATGTTCAATGTGAAGCATGGATCCTCCTTGGTTTAAAGAATATGAAGAATTTGGGATCCCTGAATCTTTAGAACCCTATCCCGAAAAACCGGTTCATTCATTTCTTGACGAAGCTGCCGATAAATATGGGGACATGGGGGTAGTTCAACCGGGGGTGGAAATGAAATATCCGGAGGTGAAAGAACACGCCGACAGGTTGGCGACTGTTTTGAAAAAAAGGGGTGTAGAAAAAGGGGACAGGATTGCAACGATCCTCCCTACATCCATCCAATTCGTCGTATCGGATTACGCGATTTCCAAAGCCGGAGCCGTTAACGTGCCAAACGATTTCCTGGAGAGTGAGGAGAAGCTGAGATACAGAATCAAATCGGCCGAGCCAAAAGCATTGATTGGAATCGATCAGGAGAGGGAACTTATCATGGACCTCAAAGAAAAGCTAGATATAGAAAATCTAATTCTCACGAAAATCGAAGATTATTCGAAATCCGAGCCCGATTATGAAAGCTTGGAAGGCGTGGAATGGTACCTAAACCTGATAGAGAATACCCCTCCCGATCCTCCAAGAATAGATTTCGATATCCGGGAGGACCTTAAGGCTTTAATATTCACCGGGGGCACTACCGGGCGTCCTAAGGGATGCATGATCTCTCATAGAAATATAATTGCAAACTCACTCCAAAATGTCGCTAGTATGGGGGAGTTCAGCGACCTAGTGAGGGGCAGTGCATACATTCTTAACGGATTACCCTTGTATCACGCCTACGGATACTCCCTGATGCACACTTTACTACACCTGGCGACAGGGCAACTTCTCGTCCCTGATCCCAGAGATACTGAGGGAATGGTAAATATGATCGAGGAGTATGAAGCCCTCATGCAAATTGGTGTGCCGACTCAGTTTATGGAGTTATTGGATGAGGAACTTGAAGAAATCGATATATTCGGTATATCCGGCTCGGCTCCATTGGCCTCCGAGACTATGAAGGAATTCAAAAATAAGGCCCTAGGAATAACCCAGGGATACGGACTTTCGGAAATGTCACCAGTTACTCACTTCGATACTAGAGGGGTTTACGAGGCTATAACGGAAGAAAGTAGCGAGGAGGACATGGACATTCCCACGATCGGGATACCCGTTCCTGACACCGAAGTAAAGGTCTTAGATGTCGAGACGGACGATCCATTGACGTGGAAGGATATGGTGGAGGAGGAAAAGGAGGGCGAGATGTGTCTAAAGGGACCTCAAAGAATGGTAGGATACTGGGAGAAGGAAATAAATGGATACGACGAAGAAGGGTACGTACACACCGGCGACGTTGTTAGAATAGATGGAAAGGGAAGATTTTACGTCGTAGACAGAATAAAGGACATGATCAATGTATCTGGGCTAAAGGTCTACTCCGAAGAAGTGGATGACGCCTTGCAAAAACATTCTGCCGTGAAAAGAGGTGCTACCATCGGAATACCTAATCCGGAAATACCTGGAAGTGAAAAGGTTAAAGTCTTCGTGGAGTTGGAAAATTCGTATGGAGATTTTGGGAAGGATGAAATTATCGAACATTTGGAAAATGAAGTTGCCCAATATGCGTTGCCAAGCGAAGTTGAATTCATGGATGAAATACCCCTGACTCCCGTCGGAAAGGTTGATAAAAAGGCTCTGAGAAGAAAAGGGAAAGAAAGAGATTAAGAGAACCGATCTCCCATCGATATTCTTGGTCTGCTAATTTAAACGCCTACTAGAGCATGAATTCGGTTTCCACATTATTGGCTATATCAGCCATTCGCTTGGTGGCATTGGTATACTTCATCACCTGTTGCATCTCGCCGTCGAGTTCTAAATCTCCCCTCATGACTCCCTGAATTGCATCAAGCTCTCCTTTAACTAACTTCTTCCAATTCTCGTAACTCCCTGATAGAACGAAACCATGATCCTTCGCATCGAGACTCTGAACAATATCCGTACCCGTACACTTGCCGTTCTCAAGTCCAATGAAAGAATATATCGTTCTCGATTCTACGATTCCATACTCTTTCATAAGTTTGGTTAACTCTCTCATTTTCTTGGGCAACCCTTCCAGCATTTCATCGGAAAGGTTTTCCATCACTTCAGCCAATGACATGTCTCCCATCTGCTCTAAGAGGTTGTCCGAAATATCTTCGGTAAGCTCGTCTGGTAGATCTTTCGGGGAAACTTCATCCAGAGGTAAATCGGAAATCTCAAAAATGAAGTCCCCATTGAAATCTACCCCCCAGCCTTCTCCGACTTCATCTAATTCCTCGTCTTCGTCCAATGCTTTCTCATATTCTTTTAACCAGTCCAGGGACGGAAACAGTACCATCTTTTCACCTCCCCAAGGATAATTTCATTATCTATCTTAATTATCTTATTGAGCCGAGAAGACACCTTCCCAATCGTGGATTGGGTGGGTGATGAATCGGCGTTTAGTTTCACTGCCCCCTCCCGATAAGAGGTTAGAAGGTCAGGCGAGTGTTTTTGTGGTGATGAAGGTTCGGAAGACGATTAAATGCAAGATAGTCGATCTTACCGAAAAGAAGAGGGAGGCTCTTGAAAAAGAGTACGAGAATCTTCAAGAATATCTTCGCGAAAATGAAGATGTGGAAATCTATTCGGCAAACAAGCAACAGGCGGAGAGGTACTACGAAGAGATCAAGGACGGCAAGGAATATCCTATCTCGGTTAGGAAAGATTTGATAGATATTCAAAGAGCGGACAACGAAATAGCGGAATATTGGTTAAATGTGAGAGTTGCTTCCGTCTACGGAGGTATCAATGTCCCTATCAAACCTCACATCCAAATCCCCTCCGATGGCGGCGGTGTAAAGTATTGTGAATCCAAGATTTTGAAAAAGGATGGAGAGTTCTACTTTCACCTGACCGTTAAGAAAACGGTTCAAGCTAGGAAATCCTACTCCGGTCTCCTTGCCGTAGACGTCGGGCAGAAATACCTCGCGGTGTCGGTGGCATCGCACAGAGATAGACCGAAATTTCGGGGCAGGGAGATCAGAGGAATTCGGAGACACTACAACTGGCTGCGGAAAAGACTCGGGGAGAAGAAGTTGAAGGGCG
>CAYNPN010000087.1:0-6729 GCA_964399085.1 Hadarchaeota archaeon (SeqCode)
GGAGGGGGCAGTGAAACTAAACGCCGATTCATCACCCACCCAATCCAAGATTGGGGAGATGTCTTCTCGGCAAAAGAAGATAAAATAATCGGGGGAGAGAAAAAATTACGAATAAATATGGCTAAGACTCTTGAGTTGTTTTCAAAAGTGGATAGGGAAAGAAAAATATTGATAAGATTCAGAAAAATTTGGAGGAAAACTCTAAAGATTCCAATCGTAAAAAGTTCATAGAAACCAATCGCGGGGGTCGCCAAGTCAGGTCAACGGCGCAGCGTTCAGGGCGCTGTCCTGTAGGGGTTCGAGGGTTCAAATCCCTCCCCCCGCACCACTATATCGCACCTTTCTTGCTCTCAGCTTGAAGACTAAATTCTCCTTTTTTTGGATTTTCAGAACCTTTATTTCGGGGGAGGTCTATATAAGAGTTAGAATTATATTTTGAGATATTCTCCCTAGTCATTTTCTCTATTAATGCTTTGTTTTATGTATCTTGAAAAGTTGTCTGCCCTCCTCTTTCATGTACTGATCGACCTCTTCGGGGTTAGAGTTTTGGAAATTCCCTTAAGAGATAAAACGTACTAAATAGCTCGTCTGGATCTAAGCAGAACCTCTTGACATATTTCTCCGAAGTCAATAATATGACCTCTTTCTTTCTCTGACCCCGCTCTTCTTCTTCCTTTCTTTAGGCTTTCTCCAGATGAACATCGAACCTAGCTCCACCCAAATCAGAATCTTTAACCTCGACAGAACCTCCGTAGCTTTCCGCTATCTTTTTAACAAGGTATAGCCCGAGACCTGAACCTCCAGTTTCCTCATCCTTGAATCCTTTCTCAAAGACCTTGTCCTTGTCTTCATCGGGGATTCCACACCCATCATCCTCTGTAGTGACTGTGACGGTATCTGTTTCTTCTTCAGCGGAAATTTTGATTTTATCACAATCGCCATGTTTGACCGCATTTTCGATTAGGTTTGAGAACAGTTCTTCCAATAGGGTTCCTCCTAGAACCTTAATTTCTTCCTTTTGGCATTCTAGTTCGATGTTATTTTCCTCGAACACATCTTCATGTTTATCGATTGCATCTTCGAGGGAGGAACATAGTTCAACTTCTCCTGTTTCTTCTCTTGCAGATAGTTCCCTGAGAGTTCTGACTTTTTCAATGATCTCGACACTATCTTGGGTTGCTTTTTCTGCCTTGGAAAGGTAATCTTCTAATTCTTCGGGCAGGTCGTAATCTCTACTTAATTCAAGGTATCCCTTTACGATTTGCACTTTGTTTCTGACATCGTGGCGAAGTAATGAATGGAGAAAATCTTCCCTCTCTTCTGCTTCCTCTCTTTCCTGAATCTGTCCCTTGAGTTCTTCTCTCTGATAAATTAGTTTTAGATGTGTCTCGACAAGCTCTCTAAATTCCCTCATCAGACCCTCGTACTTTTTCCCGTAACGGTTTTCTTCCGAATCAAGAACGCAGATGGTTCCAAAAACGTCCCCATCAGGCCATTCTAGTGGAAATCCCAGATACGAAACCATTCCTAGTTCGACATCAGGATTATTTTCCCATTCTTCATCTTTCTGAGCATTAGGTACTAGAAGCTTATCTTTGGACTTTATGACCTTTTCACAATAAAGTCCCGCTAAATTTTCCGTGTCCCCAGCTTCGTAAGGATTTTCCTCTGATTTCCTCGCCCTGAAAACCTCGATTTGAGGTGGTTTAATCCTCATGATGAGTCCTGCAGGAACATCGATAACTTCAGCCATTATGTCCACGATTTTCTGCCACTTTTCGACAATCTCTTCGGGAATTTCAACATCTTTAGTTTCAGGATAAGCCATAATTTTTCTTCCTATGCCTTCTGGAGATAAATATTAAATCTACTTCCGCCTAACTCGGAGTCTTTGACCTCAATTTCTGCTTCATTCTGTGTTGCGATTTCTCCGAGCATGTAGTATCTGACTCCACCTACACCGGTAGTTTTCCCCGTGTAAACATCTCCCGAGAATAGGTTTTTGACATCTTCGGGCAACTGTTTTCCATCGTCCTCAATTTTTAGTAAGATATCCTCCTCTCTATCACTAGCATTGATTCTCATTCTCTTACATTCTCCGACTTGGATCCTTGTCATCAGGGTTTGCTTGAAAAGGGTGTTTAGCGAGTAATCTCCTTCGACCTTTGAAATCTCTTCGGGATAGTTTTCCTCTATTTCAACTCCCTCCCTTTCAACCAAATCGGAAATATCCTCAATAACATGCTTCAGAACTGTAACAATATCCTTTTCAGCCGCCCATTCGGTTTCTTCTATCTCGTCAAGTTTCTTCGCTAAGCCCAATATTTCATCTGCCTCTCTACCTGATTTTATAGCCTTTTTCAAGTATTTCTCATATTCTTCCGAAAGGTCTGCCTCTTCAAGCAGTTTTAAGTATCCTTGGATGGTTTGGTATTTGCTTCCCAAATCTTGCCTGAGCAATGTGTTTAGGAAATCTTTTCTTTGCTCTGTTTCCATGCGGTCTGTGACGTCTCTTAATATTCCGATAAACCTCTTTGGATTATCGTTTTCGTCCCACTCAACAACTTTTCCCGCATCCACGAAATATCTCCACTCTCCGTCTTTCGTTTCCATGCGGGGAATGGCTTCATATAATTCCGTCTCTCCGTTTAAGTATCTTTCAAGTTCTTCCTCAACCATTTCAATATCGTCTGGGTGTATCAGGTCCTTCCAGACGCTCATATCTTCTCCAAGCTCATCGAGGTCATAACCTATCATCTCCTCCCACTTTTCATCGAATTCCAGTTTATCTTCCTTCATATCCCAATCCCAGAAAGCAATTTCACCGGCATTCATCGCCATTTCAATCCTTTCCTTAGCTTCCTTCCAATCGGTGATATCTCGTCCGATAACTATTTCGCCTTCGAAACCATCCTCTTCAAGTTTCCCCACGTTTACCTCGGTAATTATTCGTTCTCCCTCCTTGGTTTCCAATTCGACGGGATAGGGAGGGATTTCCTCTCCTTCCTTTCTCCTTTCAAATCTCTCGGTAGTTTTTTCCACGGTCTCATCCGGGAAGAAAGGAGCGTTCCATAGGGAAGAACCGACTATCTCCTCCTTCTCAAAACCCAATATCTGCAAAGCAGTTTCGTTCACATCTACAAATACGCCATCATCATCAAGCAAGAAAACGGGGTCGGGGCTTGCTTCGAAGGTTCTCCTCAATTTTCTCTCGGATTCTCGAAGCTCTTCCTCAACTTCTTTCCGTTCCGTGATATCCCTAGCAACACTAAGAACAGCCGGCTCCCCCTGATAAGTAATGAGACTGGAATTAATTTCCACAGGAATTTCTTTACCGCTCTTCGTTACATGAACAGATTCAAAGACGAGAGTTTCATTCTCCTCAATATCCCGAATTCTATCTTTTACCTTATCCGAATACCCCAGTGCATCAATGTCTTGTGGTCTTAATTCTAGCAGTTCTTCTCTTGAATATCCAAGTCTATTTACAGCTTCGTTATTCACTGCAAGGAAGTTTCCTTCGAGGTTGTGGATGAAAACAGCATCGTTCATCCCGTTAACAAGTTCATGATATTCTCCTTTTTCAAAATACTCTATTTCTTCTCTCATTTTAGGCTCAATTAAAAAAACATGGTTATTCACTAATACAAATTACCATTAATCGGGATATTCGGGATAGAAAGACGAAGATCTGTTCAACCCACAAATGAAATTCCTTATTCGAAAAATTTAATCATTATTCTCTTAACTTGATTTTGGCGGCTGAATATATAGCTCTCCTTTCTTTAAAAGTTAAAAAGGAGATTTCAGGAATTAGTCTAACTTACCTCGGAACACTCATAATAGCTATATTTGTCGATTTAGTGGAAATCACTGGTTTAAATTTTTTAACAACAAGGGGGAGGGAATAGATCAAACCCTCTCTCAGAAAAATAGAAAAGTTTGAGGATGAAGAAAGACTTAAAGGGAAATTAAATGGTGAAAGCCGAAATCTTCTACTTGATATTCCTAACCGTGCCCATAATAGGTTCTACTTTTCTCTTCGTGTGCTACCTGCGATACCTCAAGGACATCTTCAGGGGAAATTAGTATGGCTCCCCATCATTTCCGGATTACTTACTCCCTCCATCTTACTGACATTCCGTATGAATCTGTTCCTATTGGGATATCTATTATGGATCATTCTGGCCGGACTTTTCTGGTACGGGTGGAAGAAATCCAGAAAGAGACCTGCAAATATAGAGGGATTCAGTCTGGACAATATAGGTAAAAGCGAAAAATCAACGACGGATGCAGATGAAAGGGAAGCGTCTGCCTATGAGCCCGGCGCAATCAGCAGGACCAGTGCCCTATTGTGGCACCTCTTCCTGTATCCGGTAGTCGCATTAATCCTAAACTTATACTTAGCTAAGGGAAATATAAATCAGGTGATAATCTTGCCAGAGAAAAAAGAAAGGAATGATTACGGCTCTTACATGCACGATTACATCTCAAAGATAGTGGATACTTACGGTCCTAGGGCTCCCGGATCTACGGAGGAAACCGAAGCCGGGAAGAATATCCTTGAAGAGATGAAGAATTCCGCGGACGAAGTAGATAGGGAAAAATTTTCGTGCCACCCTAGAGCGTTTCTGGGCTGGATTAAGATTACAGTGCCGTTTTATATTATGGGTGTTCTCATCTACTTCCTTCTTCCCGAATATATGTGGATTTCCATAATATTGTCCGGCTTTGGTCTGCTTCTCTTTTTTGAACAATTTCTTCAATATGCCGAATTTATAGATCCGCTTTTTCCCGAAGAGACTTCCTACAACATTATCGGAAGATTTGAGCCGGAGGGTGAGACAAATAAAACATTAATTTTCTCGGGACATCACGATTCCGCCTATCAATTTAATCTAATCGCTTGGTTTCCAAGTGTCTATCCAATATTGATGGGGATAGCGTTTATCGGGCTAATAACCTTCCCCTTTGTCGTATCGGTCAATTTTATTATCGGGTCACTCTCGCTCAATCTATCTCTGATAAGCACTATTTTTTCAATAGTGCCCTGGACTTACCTCGCGACCTTCCCATTTACTGCCCTATTCTTTCTCTTCGAAACGGGAAAACCAGTTCCTGGCGCCTCGGACAATCTCTCGGCCGTCGGGGTTATTCTAGGCTTGGCTAAATACCTGAACGAAATTCAAGGATCCGAAGAATATCCGCAGAATACAGAGGTTCTATGCGTTTCCTTCGGTTGCGAAGAAGCTGGCCTAAGGGGTTCTAGGAGATATGTCGAAAAACATCTCGAGGAACTGAAGAAAAAGGATGTGGAGGTCATTAATTTGGAAACCCTCACGGATCCTGATGAGTTGTCTATTTTTAAAAGAGAGAATACCACTCGGACCAATCATTCCATGGAGTTGGCTCGAAAAGTCAAAAACATAGCACAAGAAAAATTGGATATTGATTTACCCTTCGAGGATCTGTCAATAGGCGGAGGGGGGACAGACGCAACTCCCTTTTCCCGTGAAAATATAAGTGCAATCTCAATATTCGGGACGGACATGGAGGGTGTGCCGGAATTTTATCACACGATGGACGACACGCCGGATAAGGTAGACCCTCAGGCCCTAACTCGGACCCTCGAAATTTGCAAAGAGGTTATTAAATCCTCCGAGGGCTCTGGACAGGGGTGAATTTATCCCGTTGGGTTTCGTGGGGGAATTTAGATAAAACTTACAACTCAATCTAAGCTGCTTCAGGTGCAGTAAAAATAAGAAAAAGGGATTTTAGAGTTCGTTGAGAAGACCCTTCAGTGCTCTCTTGTGCCTCGCTTCGTCCTTGGCGGTCGTTATGAGATAGGCCTTTTCTTCGCCCTCTCTTTTTTCTGCCCATTTCATTCGCTCTTCGTTAGCATTGGCTTCACCCTCCGTCATCTTCTTGAGATTCTCCTCGGTGTCCCCAACCTTTCCGGCTAACTCGGCCGCTATGCCGGCGTGCTCCGCTTCTGCCATCGCGTTTTTCCTGAACTGCCTAGCCACGTTGGGATATCCTTCTCGCTCGGCCTGTCTTGCCATCGCCATATACAAACCCACTTCTTCGGTCTCATCCTCAAACCACTCATCTAGATATCCTTCAAATTCCATTACAATCACCTCCATTTGAAATACGTAATTATTTATGTGCTGATTAGTAATTATATATGCGAATATAAATAAATTTGGTACGAATATCGCAAAAGGTGTGATAGATGGACAAGAAAGATAAAAAAATCATCGAGATGTTAAGTGAGAACTCCAGAAGGCCTTTCACTGAAATAGCGGGGGAAATTGGAGTCTCCGAGGCAACAATTAGAAAGAGAGTGAAGAAACTGGAAGACGAAGGGGTTATAGAAGGATATACCGTGGAGGTAGATCCTGAAAAGCTGGGATATGGGACAGTCGCCTTACTCGGGCTCGATGTAGAACCCGAAAAACTGCTGGAAGCAGGTGAGAGAATAGCCGATATCGAAGAGGTCAGAAGTGTATCGACCTGTACCGGCGACCACATGATAATGACCGAAATCTGGGCCAAGAATAATTCTCAGTTAAGCAAAATCATGTCGGAGGAAATAGGTGAAATCGAAGGTGTAAAGAATCTTTGTCCGGCGATTATTCTGGAGGAAATTAAAGAGTAATCACCTCTTACACATTATCAATTCAAATTCCTAAACTGGTGACATCCTCCCCTACCTAATCGGAGATC
>CAYNPN010000088.1:0-6654 GCA_964399085.1 Hadarchaeota archaeon (SeqCode)
CCTTGAACCGAGTCTCCTTGGGAAGTCTCTTCCTTCAGGGAGAGGAGGATGTCACAAATAGGCTCAAAGTAGCGGGGAAATACTCATTCATTTAAGATACCCTGGTTGATTGGAAAGTGGAAAGCAGATTTGAGGGGGAATTCTATTCCTCCCCTTCCCCCTCCCCTTTGGAAATGATTGTAAGTTCGGCTCCACATTCAGAACATTTCGCTTCCTCCGTTATTCTGGGCTGCTCGTCTACATCCTTTCCACACAATCCGCATTTGGGCAATATAACACCCCCTATTTTGCTTTTAAAAAATGAAGTTTCCAGATATTCATTTTTTAGATTTTATGGTTGGGACTAATTATTTTTAACGCTCCACGCCAAATGCCTCAGCTGCTTCTCTTATACTTTCCGAATTTCCGGAAAGGAAAACTCTGTCGTTGGCCTTGATTTCTTCATTTCCTCTTGGGATTATGAACTCGTTCTCCCTAAAGATCCCAGCGAAAACGCAATTTTGTGGAAACTCGTCCATCATAATTATCTCTGCAATCCTCTTATCCTGGATAGGTGAATCCTCGGGAATTTCAATGATAACTATGGAGGCTTTGCCCGAACCGATGTCCGCGACCCTCTTTATCGACGGATGTTCTATTTCCAAGAGCAAAGAATCCATATAAATCTCCACGGTATTCAAAGCCCTATCGGCTCCGGCCACCATATACGCCTGCTTGTAGGAAGGATCTCTCATTCTCACCAAAATATTCGGGACATCGAAAGCGTTGGCCAGAATAGTGAACGCCAAGTTGGCGGAGTCCTCTCCAATGAGACCGATACAGACATCGGCCCTTTTGATCCCCGCCTTCATAAGGATGCCGATGTTTGAGGCATCGCCCTGAATCACCTTCGCTCCAGATTCCATGCTCGCCTTATCGGCAGATCTTTCATCTTCCTCAATAACGACAACGTCGTGGCCTCTATCTGCAAGTTCTTTGCATACCCTTCTTCCCAATAAACCCGCACCGGCTATGATCGTATACATAATATCCCCATTATTCTTTCCAAACCTCTCTATTAAAAAGCACGAAGATAGGAAGTATCTCCAACCTACCGACCAACATGGCGAAAATGTAGAATATCTTAATCAAGGGACTTAGGGCCGCCATCTCTGCGACGCTAAAGTAACTGGGACCTATATTACCAAGTGCTGAGAATATTCCTGAAAAGGAGGTCAGAGGTTCATGACCGGACAAAAGGGCGGTGAGAAATCCCCCGATTACGAGGATAAATATCCAAGTAATGAAGATAATGAAGACTCTTTCCAAATCCGAATCCTCGACCCTATCTCCGTCCACTTTTAATGGGGTTAACATTTCCCTAGGCCTTGAAGCCCGTTTTATTCTATTCCAAATACCCTTTAGCATGATTCCGACTCTTCTAACCTTTATTCCTCCCCCAGTCGAGCTGACGCATCCTCCAATCACCATCAATACAAGGAATAGTTGCCTAGCGAAGGGGCCGAAAAGCGCTTTGTTTCCTATGAATTCCGTTTGAAAACCCGTGGTAGTCGCTACGGAAACAACCTGAAAGATCGTATTTCTAAAGAGAGGTTCGATTTGATTTTCAAAGATACCGGTCTCCCACATTATTAGAAACGTGGAAATTCCCAGGATAGCCCACCACATCTTCACCTCCATATTATCCCATAGAGATTGAATCCTTCCCTTCAACGCTTGGTAGTGAACCACGAAATTCGTGCCGCCGATTATCATGAAAATTACTATCGTGTATTCGATGAGCCTAAAGTGTGGATAAATTGTTTGATGGATCCTGAAATATTCTATGCTAGCATTGTAGGGCGAAAACCCACCCGTAGAAAGAGTCGTTAGTGCATGGGTAACTGCGTCGAACGGAGAAAGACCTTCTAGCCATAGCAAGGTCATTAGGACTACCGTGAATCCCGTGAATATGACCCAGAGATATTTTATTGTTCTCATAACGTTTGGGACTGGTTTGCTGGCCTTTATCTTATGAGATTCCCCACGGAATAGTATATGTTCCGAAATCCCCTTGCGACCTATGAACAGAAAGAATGTTATGATACCCAGACCGCCGATCCACTGGATTAAACTTCTCCAAAAAATCAGCGATTTTGGGATGGGGACTGTTGGATTCAGATTGGTTATCATCGTTATACCCGTCGTCGTGAATCCACTCACAGCCTCGAAGTATGCGTTAACAACCCCCATATCCATAATCAATAAGAAAGGAATTGAGCAGAAGAAGGAGATTACTATCCACGCAAATCCTGTCAAAATCAAACCTTGAACTAAAGTTAAATCCGTGGATTCAAACTTTCTGTCAAGAATAAAACCTACCACCAATGCCGAAACTGCTGGAATTAAATAGCCTAGGTATATATTGAAACCTTTGTAAGCCCATTCCGAGAAATAAAGACCTACCAACACTGGCACAATTAAAACAGCTCCGATTACCATCAAAAGCCTGCCTAGGGGACCCACGGAATTTCTTAAGTTCTTTGGTACCCTCAACACAAACACCTATTTTTCGGTTTAACTTGGTTTCAAAAGCGAAATCGTGCTACATAGTCTTTTCTAGCGTTTTACTCCCTAATTCTTTTGATATTTTTTCTCTTTTCAAAATTATCTCTTTGAATAAATTCAGAATAAGGAAATCTTCATAGACCAGTTGTGGTAGATCTGCGAGTACGATTAATAAAAAATAAAAAATAGGGAGAAGTCCGGATTTGGATTCCCCCCATCGAAATTCGTATTAACCCTCGGCTTTCTCTTCTTCTCTTTCTCTAAGCTCTCTTTTGAGGTATTTCCCTGCGTCTGTCTTGGGGATCTGCTCTATAAACTCAATCTCTCTAGGATATTTGTAACCGGCTAGATTTTGCTTTCCGTAATCTTTAAGCTCATCTTTATCCGCGCCTTCGTTAGGCACTATGAATGCCTTTATCGTTTCTCCTGCGACTTCGTCAGGGATGCCGATAACGGCGATATCGGCAACATCCGGATGTTCGAAGTAAATCTCTTCGATTTCCCTCGGAAACACCGAATGGCCTTTATAGGTAATCATGTCTTTCTCTCTATCGACAGGATAAGTATACCCATCTTCGTCCATGACAGCTATATCTCCTGTTCTCAACCATTTTCGTCCCCCTGCCTCGAAGAACACTTTCTCCGTTTCATCTGGCATCTTCCAATAACCTTTCATCACTTGAGGTCCCGATACAACTAGTTCACCCTCCTCGCCGGGAGGTAGAAATTCCGGCTCATCTTTGTTGACGTCGATAATTGCACTTAGGGTATTCGGGTATGTCAGGCTTACTGAAAGAACTCCGTCTCTCACCCTTGGTTCGGAAAGGGGCGGAGTTGCATGCGTTACCGGACACGCTTCGGAGAGGCCGTATCCATTACAGATTGTAATCCCGTGTGTTTCTTTGAATTTCTTGTAGGTGTCGTAAGGTAGAGGAGCTGCACCGGAAATTACCCAATCGAGACAGCTCAAGTCGTATTCTTCGAACTTGGGATGAGCAGCTATTAAATTGAACATCGTTGGTACTCCAAGGAACATCTGACACTGGTAATCTTCTATTATTTCCATGGTCTTTTCGGCATCGAATTCCGGGACAATAACTGCACAAGTACCAGCAGTAAGTGAGGTGTTAAGCTCACATGTCTGCCCGAAGATGTGATACCAAGGCAGTAGCGAAACGGCTTTAATTTTTTCTGTTTCCAATTTGTTCACCAGATACTCGTACCATTGATAGTTCTGATAGACATTTGAGAGAACGTTTTTCTGGGTTAGCATGCAGCCCTTGGGTAATCCTGTAGTGCCTCCAGTATATTGTAAGACAGCAATATCATCCTGTTCGATTTTTACGTCGGGGCGTTCCGGTTTGTTATCTAGCATTTCGGCCATCGTCTCGTGCTCTACATCGATGTCGGGTTCCCCTTCACTACAAACTATGATGTTCTCCAAATCGACATCCTCGATAACTTCCTGAAGAACCGGGAAAAATCCTTCATCGAGTACCAGAGTCTTGGTTTCGGAATCGGTTATCTGATACTTCAATTCGCGGGGCGAAAATAAGGGACTCAAACCCGTAACTCTGCATCCTGCCATCATTGATCCATGATAAGCGGATGCCCAATCGGGTGAATTTCTCATGTAGATTCCTACACAATCTTCTTTCCCCATTCCTAGCTTCTCCAGTCCGTTGGCGAAGCTATAGGCCCTTTCTCTAAGCTCACCGTAGGTATACTCTTCCTCCTTATAGATTAACGCATTTCTGTCCTCAAATTCATCTATTTTCTCCTCAGTAAATTCAACGAAAGTTTTATCAGGAATATCTATTTCCGGGCTTACTTCATCGGGGTAGTAATCCGCCCAGGGTTTTTTCTGGATAAAGTCTGGAATTTCCGTCATTTTTTTACCATCATTAGTTAGGGTTTATCTTATTTATTTACTATCCTAGATTCAGGGGATAGAAATTGGGTATAGTAGGGAAGTAGTACCCAACAATTGACAAAAGAGAGACTACGCTTCTAATTTTTCTACTTCTTCAGTTTCCGTTCCTTCGCGGTCCGTTTCCAATGAATGTTGGGGCTGGTCATTATCTAACAGATTTACAAGATTCTCAGGAGGTTCATCATTTTTCTTAAGGTAATTGTTTACTTTCTTAACCATCTCCCCGGTAATTATCTCAGGTGCATCGCCGCTATCCAAAATTGCTCTTTCAATTTCCTCATGGTTGGGTTTACTAATGAGGTTCCTCAGTGCCTCTTTTTCGAGATCCATTTTTTGAGTCTGAAAAAGTCGGGGTATGTTTTCCGTCATTTCGGATATAGATTCTATAGATCCATCCCCTTTATCTAAGAAGATAATATCGAAAGGTTGCGATCCAAGTAAGCTGTATTGGTAAAAAACGGCCTTTCGATTCCTTCTGTTATCTGCAATGACCAAATAGGATTGGATTTCATCAAAGTCTTTATCTCTGGACTTTGGGTAAACCAGCGTTTCAAGCTTAAGGCTCTTCGCTACCCCTTTCAACTTTTTAGCTTTTTTCGTGAACTTGAATATTGAAAGACTGGAATCGTTTTCTATAACTAAATCCACGAAACCGGTAATTCCCCTATATGTGAAAGGGACCCAAACCTCATAGTTATCCTGCAAGTTTTGGGTTTTTACAAATTCCTTTATGAGGGTCGAATTATCCTCTTGTGAAAACTTATTCATATTAGGCATTTTATCTTATAATCATTATAATGTGATTATAGTATTTAAATATTTTGAGGCGGGTAAAATTAGAACCAATGCGCACAATTTCTTTTAGGATGGCTCCTAATGTCTGAAATGGTTGATAGGGGGGTTATAACAAATTTTTATTGGAAGTAAAAATACGATAGTCGCTTTGATCGATATCTTAAGCCAAATTATGCCTGACAAATAAGGATAATCAAATTATGGTCATGATATTATGCTAGGAAATGTCTTTTCGGCTTTCATGCTTACCACCCTTGCTGGACTTTCAACCGGTATAGGTGCAACTATCGCATACCTGATCAAGGAACCAAAATTAAAATATCTTTCATTTTTGCTTGGATTCTCAGCCGGAGTGATGATATACATTTCCTTTGTTGAGCTTTTAGGAAAATCTATTACGGAAATAGGGTTTCTAACGGCAAATATAGCATTTTTTTCGGGAATTGGATTGATTTATTTAATTGACAAATTCGTTCCCCATTTTCATTTGGACGTGAAACCTGACCCATTTCATGAAGACTCCGCTCATGAAAAAATAGCAAGCGCCGGGGTCCTAACAGCAATAGGACTAACCTTACATAATTTTCCCGAGGGATTAGCAGTTTTCTCCGTGTCTCTGGAGTCGATGTCTCTAGGATTGCCTATAGCCCTAGCCATAGCAATTCATAATATTCCGGAGGGGATAGCAGTTTCTGTCCCAATATACTACGCTACGGGGGATGAACGAAAAGCGTTCTTTTACTCATTTTATTCCGGGCTGGCGGAACCGTTAGGGGCTTTTGCGGGCCTCGTCTTCTTAATGCCCCTTCTCAATCCAACTATTCTGCATCTAATATTAGCACTAGTTGCAGGGATTATGGTCTTCATAAGTTTCGACGAATTACTACCAATCTCCAGGGAGTATGGAGGGGACCATCTATCGACTATGGGGCTTTTCCTCGGAATGTTTGTTATGGTGATAAGCCTTTCGGTTCTTTAACTTTCCTTTAGCAAATCGAAATCTCTCCAGCATTCATTATTCTTCAAAGAGAAATTCGTACTCCTCGTATCCTCTCTCGGCCAACTCCTCTTTTGGTATAAATTCCCAGGCAGCAGAATTCATGCAATACCTTTTCCCAGCAGGCTCGGGTCCATCGTTAAAAACGTGACCCAGATGTGAATCGGCCTTTTTACTTCTGACCTCCGTCCTAACCTGGCCCTGGCTCCAATCTTCCCGAGTGGTTATGTTCTCAGGTTCAAGGGGCTTGGTAAAGCTGGGCCAACCAGTTCCGGATTTAACTTTTAGCGCCAAGAAGTCTCCTTCCTAATCTTTGATTAGGTGGGCGATGAATTGGCGTTTACTTTCATTTGCCCCTCCCCGTAAAGGAGTAAGAGGAGTA
>CAYNPN010000089.1:0-6240 GCA_964399085.1 Hadarchaeota archaeon (SeqCode)
CATAAATAAATGAGCTTTTCAATGAGAAGAAAAAATCTTTCGCTTTTCTTCGTGGATACCGGTTTTCCTACTTAGAGATTTCTAAAATTTACCCAATAGGCCACTGATTTTAGCTTGTACTTTGGTAAAAAACCTAAGTGACAGACAAATAGGTATTTTCAGCCCTCATCTACAAGACTATTGGAGTTACCACACAGCCTCATCGATCCCGTCAAAGAACCCTTCAAAACTCGATGGAGAGTTCTGAAAATAATCCTGCATAATCGTTTCTCCCTCCTCATTCTGAACGGTAGCGTGACACTCATCTCGGCGGACATCAATCCTAATTTGGTTTGGAGGCGAAAATGGTTAAGCGTGACTATCCGGAGACTTCTTAATCCTAATCAACACAGCAAAATAATGGGAAATCTTATATGTAATCTAGAAGAAGCTCTAAGTGCCCGAGAAGGATTCACCAGAAAAAGATGATAAAATACCCTCATTATGGGTACAAAATACGGAAAGACCTCTAAAGCTAAGCTCTGGAGACAGATACTTCAAGGACCGGTTCGGAAACGGGCTAGAAAAGGAAGATATTAAAAAAAATGCTTGACGATTATTACCGGGAAAGGAGTTGGGGCGTCGAAAAGGGCGTTCCAAAAGAAGAAAAGCTCAAAGAATTAGGGTTGGATAACCTCTAGAAATAGATTTTCTATAAAAATAGTTTTTTGATAAAAAGTTCGAAAAGGAGGTGAAAATATGAAAAAAATGTATTCCGAGGAGGATAAGGAGTATTTTGAATGGGTATTCGAGAAAAAGAAGGAGCAAACCGAAAAGAGAGATCTTGAATACTGGAAACTTCCTTATATTTGTGGAGAAGCAACATCTCCAGAAATATTGTCCAAAAGAGCCAAAGCTCATCCGGACAGAACGGCAATCAATTTTTACGGGAGAGCAGTAACATATAAGGACCTGGACGATCAAAGCAACCAGTTTGCGAACCTTTTAAAGGACAAAGGACTAGGCAAGGATGATTTTATCGGCGTTCATCTCTACAATTGCCCTCAGTACTTCATCGCTCATTATGGTGCCCTGAAGGCTGGGTGCGTGGTCGTTCCGATGGATCCCGAGTGGGAAAAATATGAGCTGGAACCCGTTTTTGATGATACGGAAATGAATCTTATTGTCACCCAGGACCTGAACTACGATGCAGTCGAAGAGACTAGGGAAGGAACCCAACTAGAAGATATTTATACCACAAGTTCACTCGATTTTCTTCCTGAGGATCCCGCTTATCCCTTTCCGGAAGAATTAAAGGGAAAACCGGACTTTACAGGAGGAATCGATCTAATGTCATCGATAAAAAAATACAGCACATCTTCCCCAGACGTGGAGATAACTTTGGATGATGGTGCTTCTCTCGACTATACCGGAGGTACCACAGGACTTCCGAAAGGATGCCTACACAAACACAGGGGCGTAATCTATACTTTAGCCTGTCTAAATCATTACCATGGCATTAAAGACTATAACGCGCTTGTCTTTGTTCCCGTATTTCACACAGCTGGTAAGGGATTCATAGAAAGCGTGCTTTATTCCGGTGGAAAAGTCATACTATTGGCTCAATTTGAACCGATGGCCTTTTTTGAGGCTTCCAAAAAATACGAGGCTGAGGTAACATGGGGCCCTTCCGATCTTTACGAAAAGTTCGCTAAAATGCCAAGCGAAGATCTTGAACAATTCGATTTGTCTTCTTATGAACTTTTAACATGTACCCAGTACAACGTGCCTCTAACGAAAGAAGCGAGGGAGACGTGGGAAGAAATTACGGACGGTGCCAAACTGTATGATAATTCTTATGGATTGACTGAGACAATGTCAATGAATACCTGGAATCGCGGACTTCAAGATATTGACTTGGATAAACAAGAGGAGCATGGACATACCTTTGTTGGACTTCCAGCACCGGAAACCTATATCAAAATCGTCGATCCTGAGACACATGAAACTCTCGAACCCGGCACGGTAGGGGAGATAGCGATAAAGGATCCCGCACTCCCTCCAGAGTACTTCAAGAGACCCGAGGAAACGGAGGAAGACTATCTGGACGACGGATTTTTGCTGACTGGTGACCTAGGCATGTACGACGAGGACGGATTCCTCTATTTCGCCGGCAGGAGAAAATACACCCTAAAGGTCTCGGGCTTCACGGTTTCCCCCGCGGAGATAGGAAACATTCTGATGCAACATCCAGCGATCGAAAAGGCATCCGTAGTCGGGAGAGACCACGACAAGAAGGGAGAAGTGCCCGTGGCATTCGTGGAGATAAATCCGGAGTACGAGGAAAGCATCACGGAGGAAGAATTGATCGAGTGGTCGGAAGAAAACATATCCGGGTACAAGGTGCCAGCTCGTATAGTCTTTAAGGAAGAGATACCCACCGGCAAAAAGGGATTGAAAACGGACAGAGAGGCTCTCAAAGACGAAGCGAAGGAGATCGACTAACCAAAATATCAGTAGAAGGAGGATAAACAATGGAAAAAGAATTGGATGGAAAAACCACGATAGTTACTGGGAGGATCTCCGGAATGGGGGGACACTTCATTTCTTCTTGCTAGGGCAAACTGCGTTGATACGTATGCCATAGCTTGATTACCAAATCTCGCCAGAAAGCCCACTTGCTTCAGCCGTGGGATGAATGGCGATTACTTACACAGACCTCTCCCAGCATTCTTTTTTAAACGGATTTTGAAACGACTCTTGACGACATGGAAGCAAATAGGAATGTCAGGATCAAACTCCACTGTTTGACAAACACTAAGCAAAAGTTGTTGGAGCGGGAGCATGATGGATTTCACGACGAGCTCAGTGATACCTATAATTTTTCGCCGAGGTCGGAGGGGTTTGGAAAATTTTGGTATGGTACATACGAAGGAAAGAAGTTGGTGCTGCACATCGTCGATTCCCAGTACTCCGGCAGAACCACGATCGTGGATTTGGATAAAATTGAGATGGGCAAGGGTGAGGTCGAAATGGCCAGCACCGAGGATGCTCTCGTCAATTATTTATCCGAGTCAAGAGTTGTGGCGCGAATTATGAATGTGCCTACCCCCTCTATAGGATGGAAAATCTGGACGAGGATTATCTCGGGCGCCGAGCCCAGGAAGAGAATGTCGCCGATTACTTGGATGAGGATCTTCTTGCACGAGAGGGACAGGCGAAGAGTTCTTTCCCTCGCCAGGATGGAAGGACCCATATCACCCCTCAACTATGACAATGCGCAGTTTTAATCTCAACTCGAGATACAAAACCAGATCGGAGCTTTTTGAGTGAACTTCCACCAGTTTTGAACTCCAATCATTAGCCTCGATAATCTCTTCCCCCTTATTCTTCCGACTCCGCCTCTTCGGACCCTCTATCATTTAAAGGAAAAGTGAAGAGATAATAAGTGATGTCCGAATTCAGAAAATTGTTTTCAAATGCAAAAGTAGGTTCGATGGAGACAAAAAATCGACTCTTCATGGGAGAGATAGGCGGAAGTGGGAATGAAGAGGGGCATTATACCGAAGAGTGTATAGAATTCTACGCTGAGAGAGCGAAAGGGGGACCAGGGTTAATAATGTGTGGAGGAGGATGCCCCGATATTTCTGGAAAAGTTAGTAAGAATATCCCGATGTTGGACGATGATAAATACATACCCCGATTGAAGGAGATGTCTCGTCGAATTCGTGAACCTGCTCCGGAGATGAAGTTGGGAATACAACTTTTCCATGTAGGTAGACAAATGCATGTGGATTCAAAGGGAGCAGTCCCGGGCGTGGAACCGGTAGCTCCATCTCCAATTGAATACAAGTTTGGTACTACACCCCATAAGTTGACAACCGAGGAAGTGGAGTATCAGGTCAACCAGTTTGTAGAAGCAGCTAGGAGGGTAAAGGAAGGAGGTTTTGATTGCGTTGGTTTGCATGGTGCTCATGGATACCTTATCAGCCAGTTTATATCACCGTATACGAATAAGAGAAACGACAAGTACGGGGGGAGTATAGAGAACAGGGCAAGATTCGCATGCGATATTATTGAAGGAATTAAAGAGAAGTGTGGCGAGGATTTCCCCGTCCTAATTAAAATTAATTCGGAAGATTACGTGGATTCAGAACCCCAAATAAACCTGGAGCATACACTGTCAGTAGCCCCGCTACTTGAGGAGGCCGGTGTTGATGAAATTCATGTTTCTAGTGGTACACATGAGTCGGTTATACCCTGCGCAACCGCGCCTTATATGACGCCGCAAGGAACTTATCTTGACGATGCTGCGGAAGTTAGGGAGGTTGTTGATATACCGGTCGGAGGTATTCATCGAATTAAAGATCCCAAATTGGCGGAGGAAGCTCTGGAAGAAGGCAAGGTGGATTTAGTTTGGATGACGCGAGCTCTCATTGCCGACCCAGAGCTTCCCAATAAAACTCGAGAAGGAAGACTGGATGAAATTAGGACTTGTATTGGATGTGGGACCTGTATTGACAGGGCTTGGCAGGACTGGTTGGGAGACTGCTTGTGTGCTATAAATCCCGAGGCGTGGAGAGAAAGGGAGTTTCGTATTCAACCCACCCTAAGGCCCAAAGAAGTTTTGGTGATTGGAGGCGGACCAGCGGGATTGGAGGCGGCCCGGGTTGCGGCAAAAATCGGTCACGAAGTCACGTTGTGGGAAAAGGATGACAAGTTGGGCGGTCAAGTGAACTTGGCATCTGTGGCACCCGACAAGGATGAATTTGAGAATCTAATTAGATATTTTTCGGTTCAAATGGAAAAGCTTGGAGTAGACGTCGAATTGGAAAAAGAAGCGACTCGAGAATCTGTTGAGAAAATGGACCCTGAAGTCGCAATTATAGCAACAGGTGCGAGCCCGAAGAATCCGTCAATAGAAGGGGTCGATAAAGATATCGTCGAGGATGCTTGGGATGTATTAGCTGGAAAAGCAAAAGTAGGGGAAGAAGTTGTAGTGATTGGGGGAGGGGAGGTAGGCATGGAAACAGCACAGTATTTAGTAAATCAAGGTAAGGATGTGACTATGGTAGTTCGTTCTGAGATGGGAAAGGGCATGGTTCGAATGGTCTTCTATTACATCAGAGGTTGGCTTGCTCATCATGACGTTGAAATGTTAACACATACGAAAACGGAAGAGATAACAGAAAAGGGTGTAGTTGTTGAGGATGATGGAGAGAGAAAAATTGAAGCCGATTCAGTGGTTATAGCGACTGGCACAAAACCAAATATATCTCTTCATGAGGAATTGTGGGATATTGTTCCCGAAGTTTACATGGCGGGCGATTGTCTTTACCCGGGCGATATAAAATCGGCTATTTATCAAGGTGCCACGGTGGCTCGGATGTTGGAGATAGAACTTCCCGGCCGCACATATTGATTCTCAAAACATTTGTTATAGTTGCGTCACAATATAACAAAAATCACTTATAGACGGGAAAATTTTCAGTGAGTAGAAACCTCCAAAAGGGACCCCTATCATCTTTCGAAGCATACTAGACAGAGTTAGCCATCGATTTCAACTTTCCATCTCGAGAGTAGATTTGTTTCCGGCAACCATCGATAAAAAAAAGGAAAGATTCAATTTTTCACCGTCCGCTTATAAGGTAGAAAATGTAAGCGATTTCCCTTTGTAGGATGAAATCCCGTGCAGGGAGCTGATTAATGGACCTGAATTTTTTAGGTTTAAATAGAAGACAGTCCCAATCACTATATAATGTCGGAAGACTGTATCTTTTGCAAAATAGCTGAAGGAGAAGTCGAGGGCAGAAAAATATACGAGGACGATAAAACAGTGGGTCTAGTAGACATAAATCCAAGATTCGCCTGGGGACAATGTGTAGTTTTTCCGAAGAAACATGTCAGGCAGTTCTATCAGCTCGAAGGAGAAGACTTCACCTCCCTGTTTTCAACGGTGAAAAGGATAGCCGAGAAAATTAAGGAGATATTCGAGCCAAAATACGTGAGTATATTCACGAGGGGCCAGACAATCGAACATGCACACGTCATTATGTTTCCGGCGGGTCAGGGAGAGCTTATTGACGAGTTTATAGACCTAATCGTGTCCTACGAGGAACTCAAGGGAAAGGCAACCGAAGGAAAACTCGACGAAGTCCAAGAAAAACTCAAAATAGATTAATGGGTCACAAACTAGAACTCGGGAGTATTATCTTCTTTTGCCGAGAAGACACCTTCCCAATCGTGGATTGGATGGGTGAT
>CAYNPN010000090.1:0-6233 GCA_964399085.1 Hadarchaeota archaeon (SeqCode)
CTATGGAGTTCAGGGCACTGCCACTGGTACCCCTATTCACGGCCCTTCGGGGGATCCAGTCCCCGAGGTCCTGACGCCTCCGAACTCGGCTTCGGAGACTCGAACGAGGTCCTGTCTCAGACATGCCGTGAACCAGTTATTCTCATTCTCTCGCCAAAGGAATTAAAACATATCGGATTCATCACCCATCCCATCCACGATTGGGAAGGTGTCTTCTCGGCTCAATGAGATAATTTGGCTTTGCAAATGATGAAGAGCTAAATTTCTTCCACTATTTTCTCTTCAAAGCACTCCACGAACTCGGGGATTTTACCGTCCTCTATCTGCGCCCCGCATGCTACGGCGTGACCGCCACCCTCTCCTCCGACCTCCTCGGCCGCTGTTCTTATGGCTTCTCCGAGATCCAATCCCTTCAGAAATAGTAGCTTTGAGCATCGGGCGGAAATCTTAGCCACTCCATCATGCTTGACCACCCCCATCATCGGTTTATATGGATCGGCCTTCTCGTGGCCCAGCGTCAGTCCGGCGACCGTACCGATGAAGGTTTCTCTCAAGACGTCCGACGCATCGAAATACTGGAGGTAATCCTTAGGTCCTCTCTCTATACCCTTTTCCCTGATGTGTTCCATTCCCTCCGCGATACATCGCCTGTGGTATTTTAACAACCTATTCATCTGTCTATAGTAGACATCTCGATCTCCTTTTGAGACCTCGAGGCCGATGAGCGGCTGTTCGTGTCTGGCGGTGGAATTGATGCATGTCGAGAATTCGTCAGCCCCTCTCAGGATGGAGTTTTCCTGTTCGTCCAGCATTGTGTATACCTCGCCAATTATGAGGCCCGGGACGTAATCCACTAATTCTTCGGGAACCTCCGACACCGCCCTAGTGATCAATTCGCTCGCCAGCCGCCGCTTTTCTTCCTCAGTTAAATCGATGGGACGGCGATATCCGTCTTCCTTTTTGTAGGGAATGTTCAAATCCTTCAACATACTCACGCAACCCTCTATAGAGTTGCTAACTCCCGGAATCGGGGGGTCCGAGAGGTTCTTCAGAGCTCTGAAGACGGGCCTTGTATGCCTCCCGTAGAGCAAGAGGTCCTTCTTCCTTTCCACCCTACCGGTTTCAATTCCGTCTTCTGCTATTTCCCGGTTGAAACCCTTCAGCTCCCCCCAGGCGTTCTGGATATCTCCGATGGCTCCGATCAGGGCCTGTGCGGAGAGGTCTTTATTCTCCGAGTTCATTTCCTTTGCTATCAGATAGGCCATTCCCGACCCGCTGATTTCTCCCACTCCGTCAAGTCCTTCCAGGTGAGCGTTGAAGTGAACGAGATTCGGCCAGCCATTTTCGCTTGCCGGAAAGTGGTGATCCGCAATTATAACGTCACTTCCCCCAAATTTTGTTTTCACGTTTTCGAGCTGGGAACTGCCTAGGTCGGTAAAAATAGTCAACTCCCCGATTTCCAGCTCATCGACTACCTCGGGATATAACATCCTCACAAATTTTACCCTGTGTCTAATCTCCTCCCTGTCGAGGGCCTCCGACATTATTGCGCCTGCGGATATTCCATCGGCATCCATGTGGGAGACAAGAGTGATAGAGTCGTTCTGATGTCTCAGTATTTTTTCCGCGGCTCGCTTTGCATTTTCAAACATAATGTTCACTAACTTTTCTCATTTCAATCTCTTTTTGTGCAATCTATTTTAAAAGAAAAATGTTATTTCAGTCATAGCCCAGTTTCCCCAGACACTTTATAAAAAACTCCAAAAAATTTTGATGAAGTGGATAATTTTGATTGAAGCCGAAGAGGAAGGGCCGGAGTCGGATATCATAAGGATGCTCGATGAATATGAGCTTTACATAATTTCGTTGTCCGAGCCCTATCAACATTCCTATACCCTTGACGGCGTGAAATGCGAAATGCCCGCAGGAGGGCTCACCGCTGCTCTGGACCCTGTCTTGAGGGAGTTCGGAGGAACCTGGATAGCCGCCGGAACGAAGGACGCCGACTGGGAATGTGTCGACGAAAATAATCGACTCGAGGTCCCACCCGATAATCCTCAATATACCCTTAGAAGAATACGACTCTCCAAACCGGAGATAGAAAATTTTTACCTCGGTTTCAACCACGAGACGTTTTGGCCGCTTCTGCACGAGGTATTTCATCCGCCCGATTTCTTGCCTAGATATTGGGAGGGCTACGAAGGTGCCAATTCCCTCTATGCAGATGTGCTTCTGGAGGAGATTGACGAGAGCGAGGATCCCCTGATTTGGTTCCAGGATTTCCAGCTTTCCTTGGCACCGAAAATGGTTCGAGAGCGGGCTGATGGCAGCGATGATTTGGAAATCATGCAGTTCTGGCACGTACCTTGGCCTTCTTGGGAGAGATTCCGCCGATGTCCCTGGGCTTATGAGATATTGGAAGGCCTACTCGCAAACGATGTCTTGGGATTTCATCTTCCCAGCTTCTCGGAAAATTTCATGGATTCCGCGAGAAAAATTCTCGGAGCCGAGATCGATTCCGCCGAAAATTACGTGTCCTATGAGGATACAATTACCTACGTTCGCTCATCCCCCATAAGCATAAATTTCGAGGAAATAGATCAGTCGGCGAGAAATGAACGGGTGGAGAATAAGATTGAGCAGCTGGAAAAGTTCCCGTATATTTCGGATAGGGTCGTAGGTCTGGGAATAGATAGGCTCGATTACGTTAAAGGCATCCCTCAAAGATTGGAGGCTATAGACAGGTTTTTGGAAAAATACCCCGAGTATCAGGAGGATTTCGTCTTCGTTCAGGCAGGTGCCGAACTTCTTTCGAGGGTTTCCGATTACAGGAGTCTCACTCAGAAGGTAGAAAGGATGGTCGACGAGATCAATAGAAAGTACGAGAGGAAAGACTGGAGGCCAATTTGGTTCATGAAGGAGAAGATCCCCACGGATACCCTGAGGGCCTTCCAGAGGCTTGCCGATATCTATATAATCAGTTCTCTGGACGATGGGATGAACATCGTCGCCAAGGAGAATGTGGCCGCCGATGTAGACAAGGATGGATCTTTGATGTTGAGCGTATTTACCGGAGCCTCGAAGGAGTTGGAGGAGGCTATCTTCATAAATCCATACGATTTGGAGGGATTCGCGGATTCAATTAAAGAGGCGATTGAGTTGGAAGATGAAAAGAAGGGTGAGAGAATGGAGGCCATGAGAAAAACTGTCAGAGATCACGATATCAACGACTGGCTTCACGATATTTTGAGGGAGGCTGGAGAATGCTTAAACCGAGAATAAACTCCAAAGCACCTTTTCGGAGTCTCTAGTCCAATCGCCGGTGTTAGTCCCCGTATTTTCCTAACCAATTATTATATCCGAAGAGGATTGGCACCACCTGTCCACTAATTCTACCCACTCCCCCCTGATGTGCGACTCTCTCGTTGAACTCGGATACCTCGTCCGCTATTACGTTGGGACCCAGAAAACCAAGGGGTGTCGGATCTGGGGTGTGATCCCCGTACCGGATAGGTGTTGTATGGTCCCCCGTGAACGCCAGATGTGTTTCTTCCCAATCCATATTGTCCAGGAAATATTCGATTACACCGTCCACCTTCTCTATGTAGGAAATTTTCGCCTCGGCATCGTGGTCGTGCGCGCAGGAGTCCGCTCCCTTCATGTGGACGAATACAAAATCGGTATTCTTTTCTAGTTCATCGACTGCCAGTTTTGCTTTATTTATAATAGGAGATTCTGCGCCGCCGGTGACACCCTCGGCCTTTTTGAATTTGAGGCCGAGTGCCCGTGCAACCCCGATATACAGGGCTCCGGCCCCGGTCATTATTCCTCCCTTACCTAAGTGCTCTTCGAGGGAGGGTAAGTCTGGATTGATCGCCGCACCGCGGAACAGAAGTATGTTGGCTGGGAGTTTACCCTCCTTTTCCCTCTCCTGGTTGACGGGTAAATCCTTTAGGAGTTCGTGAGACTGTTCCACGAGATCGTTGACGATTTCGGATGTCCTTTTGGCAGATTCATCTTCGTCTATGGGTTTGGCCTCGTGAACTTTTACTCCCGTTGCATGGGGATCTACGTCCGTGATGCGTCCCGAGAGGTTAGGCCCGCTCAAAACAATTGCCCCTCTATGCTCGGTGCTGGCCTTGAATTTGACATCGACTTCGGGATCAGGAGCTTCGAGGTTTTGGAGGACCTCCTCTAATTCCTCCTGTCCCGATTTTATGCGTCCAGCCCTCCTGTCTTGGAGAATCATGTCTTCGTCAACGGTTCCAAAATTGGTTCTGAAGCAGACATCTCCCCTTTCTATCTCCATCCCTATGCCGAGAGCTTCGTATACCCCCCTTCCAGTGTAATATTTCTCCGGATCGTATCCGAAAATTGATAGGTGGGATGTGTCGCTTCCGGGTCTTATTCCGGGTTTGACGGGGTCGAGTAGTCCCATAACCCCACGTTCTGCTAGCTCGTCCAGGTTGGGAGTATCGGCCGCCTCCAGACAGGTTTTGCCGTTATAATCGGTCGGCCTCCCTCCGAGGCCGTCGCAAATTGCCAAGATACCCTTCAAATTTATTCCCTTTAGAATGTACCCCGGTAGAATTAGTAAAGTTTTCCGTTGAGGGTAGTTAGAGGAAAAGAATAGATAAGGTTGAAAATGAAAAAGAGATGATTGAAAATGGGCCCGTAGCCTAGTCCGGACAAGGCGGGTGGCTTCGGTTCCCCCGCTTTTGGAGAAGAAACCACCAAATCGAGGGTTCAAATCCCTCCGGGCCCGCTTTACCTAGAAATCTAAAAAGTTACTAGAAAAGGTAATCCCAGGTATTGGGGACAAAAACCATGAAACTGACCAACGGCTTGAGAATAGATGAAGATGGAGTAAGTCCCCGAGTGGCGGGAGGCATTATCTTTGCTATTATATTAGGAGTAGTTCTAGGCTTTGGTTTGAACGCTTTCCTAATTGACAATGGAGAAAGTGTTGTTTTCGAAAACTACCAGAATGCCTTATCCAGAGTAAATAACTTGGAAAAAAGAATTCAAACTTTAGAGTCAGTTTTGGATAATTATCAAATTTCTGATAATTTCGATTGGCCCGTCCCCATTATCTATCAAAGAACTGTCGAGTCCATTGTAAAAATCGAAGTGACCAAGACCACGCAAGGTTTCTTCGGTCCTCAAGAGACTACTTCCTTAGGCTCGGGATTTGTTTATAGTAATTCGGGTTACATTGTTTCGAACGAACACGTGGTTGGAGGAGCCGATGAGATAACTGTCACTTTTTCCAATGGGGAAACTGTAGAGGCAATATTGGTGGCAACCGACCCATATAGCGACATCGGAGTTATTAAAGTAGATCCGACCGAGATAGAAAACTTAGAACCGATAAACTTCGGTAATTCTTCCACCTTGGGAGTTGGAGAAAGGGTAATTGCGGTAGGTAATCCCTTCGGACTCTCCAGAACAGTAACCACTGGTGTCGTAAGTCAAACAGGGCGACTATTAAAGACGCAGGCAGGATATTCCATCCCTAGCGTCATCCAAATCGATGCGGCCATTAATCCCGGCAGTTCGGGCGGTCCCCTTTTGGACTTTGGGGGGAGAGTGATTGGTATAACTACCGCGATCAAATCCCAAACAGGGACCTTCACGGGTGTGGGATTTGCAATTCCCTCGGACCTCGTGAAGAAGGTTGTAACGGATCTCATAGAAAATGGCAGGCACAAACACCCTTGGATTGGTATTGGAGGACAAAATGTCACGCCTGAAATTAAGTCGGAGAAAGGGTTGCATAAAGCTAGTGGTTTCCTAGTCTCCTATATAGAGCCAGGTGGCCCAGCGGATAAAGCAGGTTTGAAAAAGGGAGATATAATTCTGGGAGTAGACGGAAGGAAAATTTCAGGATTGGAAGACATTCTTTCCTACATAGAGCTGAACGCAAAACCCGGGGAAACGATAATGATCCGGATATGTAGAAACGGAGAAATAATCAATAAAAGTCTCACTCTCGGAGTTAGGCCCCCTCCGTGATTGTCGCTCCACTCGAAGGGGGTGTCTTGTCAAACTTAAGTAGATAATGATGGTGGAAAATAGTATTCACAGAGATAAGCCCGGTAGTTAAGCTTTGTTAGGACCGGGCTTTCAAAACCTATAGTTCCTATCCCATTTCCTCTCCGGCTAACTACCTAATTATTAGTGACTTCCTCTCCCACCAAACACGGTTTGGAAGGAGCTTCCAGCCCCATTCG
>CAYNPN010000091.1:0-5889 GCA_964399085.1 Hadarchaeota archaeon (SeqCode)
TCACCCATCCCATCCACGATTGGGAAGGTGTCTTCTCCGACAAAAGAGATAAAAAATTGAAAAAATCCAATATTGAATTTACCCCAGAAACAAATGGAATCGTAATTGGTAAAGATAGAGATTTCGTCGATAAACAAGATTTATTTTCTGAGCTTGAAACAAGGAATTTTTCTGTGACTAAAATTCTGGGGGACTCGAAAATTAGCTCCTCTTCCCCTTCTCAATAATACCTATCAGTTGATCTTCGGAAAGGGGATCAATTTCAACTAGCTCGCCCTCGAAAGAATAGAATATATTCGCATAAACAGTCTTATCGGGAAATATTTTTCTTAACACATGATAATATACGCTGAGTTGTTTCCTATATTCTTCTCGATTTTCCCTCCCCCTATCAGTTTTATAATCTACTAGTTGGATAGAATCGTCCGTTACTTGAACCAAATCCATTACTCCCTTCAGCATTACTTTTCTCTCAGCAGTTCGAAGGGGTAAAAAACAATCCTCCTCCACACGTAGCTCCCCATCCAGATTATCCAGAAAATCTTTGATATTCCTCTCATCCCTGTTCTCGGGGGTAATATTTTTTTCTCTAGCATATTCTTCGGCGAAAAGATGAACTTTTCTTCCATGTTCCTTTCCTTTCTCTCCCTCTTCTTCCTCGATTTCCATAATGGAGTGAACGGTACGTTTAACCGGAGCTCGAAATTCAGGTTCTTTGATTTTCATTCGATCTATTTCCCTTCCCTTTTCCTCCTCCTTCTCCAGCTCGGGTTCTATTTTCTCAGATTCAATGTTCAACCCTTCGAAAAATCTACTTGACCTTCCACTTTCCGAGGTGAAAAAAAGATATCTTTTCGCCCTTGTCATAGCAACGTACATTAGCCTTCTTTCCTCATCGTAATCTCCACTGAGGCATTTGAAGAGTATCTCGGCCTTCCAGTTGTCATATACATAAGGAATTTCCTCGTCGAAATATTTCTTCTTCTGTCTCAATCCGATAGGGTCTTCATATTCTACCCTTTTTGAACTACCAGTCGTGCTGGGAAAACGTCCATTGTTGATATCGGAGAGAAAAACGATTGGATGTTCTAGGCCCTTCTCGGCATGAATGGTACGGACTTTTACTACATTCTTTTCAGGACTATTATCTACCTCGTACCTGACTCCATATTCAATATTATCCTCCATGAACTGGATAAGCCGCCCAGTATTCATATAGGTGCTATTGAATGTGGACTGAAGGACTTCTATTATTTTATCAGCAAAGGCATTATTCGCTCCGTATTTATTGAAAACCTTTCTAGCTACCTCCGAAATATCCCTAGATCCCTCAAGCTCTTCCCTAAATTTCAGCATATTTTCCGGATACTCTTTTTCGTTCAGAATATACTCAACTTCATCAAAGTTATATCCTGCTTCCTCCAAAACCACGGACCAACCTCTTCTGGAATGAATATAATCAAGTATTCTCAGCCAAGCTAGCAAAATGATTCCTGGATCTGTCTTGAATATCTCAGTTCCACCTTCGTAAACCAAAGGAATGCCGTAATCTCGAGCTTTCTCCTGAAGTTTGAGGCCAAATTTTGAGGTCCTTGTTAGGATAACTATATCTTCATATTCTGGCTCTCTAAGTTCCTCTTCTCCAATCCTGTATTCCGGATTTCCTACTATTTCTTGAACCTTTTCAAGGATAGCTTCCTTTTCTTTCACACTTTCGAAGGCACTTATTTCAGTGGGGGCTTCATTCTTTTTCTCCGATTCTAATGAGGTAATCCCTTTCTGAATTTCTTCTTTATCAAGATTTTCTCTTCCACTCGCCTCCAAACTGAGACTCTGTTCGGAGAAGTCCAAGATTTCTTGAGTCGAGCGATAGTTTTTCGTCAGTGAAAGTTCCCTCACATCACCAACTTGATAATCGACCCTAGGATAATCGAAATTCAATTCTTGCTTATATCTACGGAGTCTTTTTTCAAAATCACGAATATTCTTTACGTCGGCATACTGAAACGAGTATATACTTTGTTTCCAATCTCCAACAGCACAAATATTATCTCTCTCCGCTAAAAGTAGCGAAAGTTTAAATTGAATTTCACTGGTATCTTGAAATTCGTCAATCATTACATATTCATGATTTAGCTCATTTCTCAAACGATGGTTCTGATGGAGTAAAACGTACGCAAACATCATTAGGAAACTGAAGTTCAGATAATTTCGGGTCAAAGTATATTTGATATATTCAAAATATACATCATGAACAAATTGCTTCAATTCTCGTCGGTCTTCTTCGAATGCTCTCTCCGCATATTCTTTCATTACCTGTTTACAACCGTAGCCTCCCCTAACTTCCTCCTTTTCAGGCGCATCCGTTGTATAACACTTATCATCAAACCTGTTTAGCCGAGACCTCAACTCGGACTGCCTTCCACCTTCCGGTTTATTCATAGATTCGAAAAGATCCTTAAATTTATCAAAATCCCCATCAAGGTAATCCTCGCCATTCATGAACCATCCACTTCTAGTGGGAAAAACTCCCTTGGCCGCTAGAGACTTAATTAAATCGAGAAGATTGGTATAGTCAAGAATTATTCTAAAAAAGTCCGTATATTTCGGATTTCTATCAATAAACTGGTTCATAAATTCTTCAAACTCTTGTCTCTCCAGCACTTCATTTTCAACTATCTGAATAGACGAGGTTATAGTATCATCAATACCAAGAATCTTGGGCGCATCCAAGCCATGAGCACCTATTATTCGATTACATAAACTGTGAAAAGTACAAATGGGCACATCCCTCAGTTCGGCAGGGGTATAACTCTCAGAAAGATCTACCACTTTCTTTTTCATTTCTTCTGCCGCATTTTTTGTGAAAGTGACCAATAGGACACTCTCTGGATCGACATCGTCCTTTTCAATAATATTGACATATCTTCTCGTAATAGTGAAGGTCTTCCCTGTACCCGCTCCAGCATCCACGAGAAATATGCCCTCAGGATTTTCGATAAGTTTTTTCTGTTGAGAATTTGACTTCAAAAGTTACCACCAAGGATTAACTCCCTATTCTCAATTTTATCCAAATCCACTTCCCCAACTGGGAATCTGTCCCTTTTGTAACCATTCAAATTCTCAAGTTGCTCATCTAAGAAATCCTCAAATGCATCCAAATCTTCTTTAAAGTAATTTCGGCGGCGGAATCTCAGAATTTTTGATAAAGCGCTTTTACAGCCCTTTTCAACAAATTTGTAATCTCCAACAATATCCTTTGAGTAATTTATAAACTCCTCACATAAATCGGAGGTCAACAATTCTTCTCTATCGTAAGTCCTTGGAAAACCGTTAGATTCGAAAAAATCTCGGTAACTTTGATATCCCATTCTTTCGAGCGTTTTTCTTCTATTGTTACTTTCACTCACATTCTCAACGAGGTGATCATAAGTCTCCCTTTTGTAAACCTGACCCTCAAATAGCACTGGATAATATGTAATTGTAACAATATTGTCATCCAGCTTCGCATCGCCGGAAATTTTATCTTCTTTATTATCTAGGAAGTGGAAAAAGGTAAATTTGAGTTTTTTATCTGGCCTCTCCTGCCTATGGTGTAAAAGATAAAGAATAGCTTGGAAATTGGGATTGTCTTCAAAAAGTTCTATTTTGGAGCTTTCTACGATTCTCTTCGCGCTATTCAGTCTCCCACTTTTGTAATCTACCAACTCATTATGGTCCTTAATCAAATCGACTTTTCCTCTACAACCCAACTGGAGATTTTCAAACCAAGCTTCCCCAATGGGCAGTTCGACTCTTTTTCCGAAATACTGTGAAAATATATTTTTTTCATTCTTCTTCTCATAATCTGGAAGTTGATCAACATCAAAATCCTCTTCCTTCAAATAATTCCGAATATTTTCCATACCTATACGGATTTCTGTCCTAGTGCGATCCAAATCGAAGTCCTCGATATGGGGTCTCAGTTCCTCGGCCATTACCTCTACAAACTCATCTATCCCTTTCTTCTGAACTAGTTTAGGAAAATTGAGGCAAAATTCTGCAAAATCGTGGAAAAGGGCTCCCTTTTTTAAATAATCTTTTTCCTGTGTAGGAATTAATTTAGAGAAAAAATACTGTCTCGGCGATTGGACGAATTTATTCAGGTCAGATTGGCTGATTACCTCCACTGGTTCTACCTTCACGCCAAAATCCTGTTTTTCAAATCCTTCCACTTCTTCCTTTTCCAACCCCCAATATTCCTTATTAGGCAAATCCGAGAAAGAATCGAAGTCTCTTTCAAATATCTCATCAAAATACAGACAGGGAGTTATTTCTTCACCCATCCGACTGTCCCTGACCAGAAAATATTGCTGTTCTCCATTTTGTAGGAGCAATTTGAAATTTTTCAAATTCTTCTCCTCGAATTTCTCTTCATTAAGCCAGGGTTTATTGGGACGCGTATGGGTCCACAAAGAATCCATGCCGATATAGAAAACTACCGAGCGGTCGATATGAGAAACGGATTTGGGAGAGGCAAAAAGAACTCCATCTTTAGCCTGCTCTACCTGAATGTCAAACGTGTCGAGATAATACTCCAGACGATTCAAATTCTCTTCGTTTACCTTTTTTTCCAAAAAGTCTATTTCCGATAAAACTTCCCGGATATTCCCCAGATCTCCGGCATATTTTTCGTAATATTCGAGTGCCTTTTCAAAAGTCGATTTCTTCATCTCGTCCATTATTTTGAGAAAAACTTCTATCTCCTCCATTTCTAAATCTCTAAGAAACTCCTCGTTGAACTTCTCAGGAATGTGAAGATTCAAACTTCCAAGGACTGGTTGAATATCCCTAAGTCGTAATCTATTTCCAGTCAAGCTGGAACGTAATAAAAAAATAAAAGTTCTCAAATTTTCATTCTCTTCAAAATTCGTTCCGCTCATGAAGGGAATATTATCGGTTTGAAAAACTGATTTTATAAGGGATTGATATTCACTCTCAGGGGATACTACAATTGCAAAGTCTTCCGCATTTTCTCTGGTAATGTTCCTCCGAAGGGATTGGAGTATTCCAGTAACCGTTCCAAAAATCCTAAAATTCGGTAGTTTTCGGTGGGGCCGGTCGAAAAATCCAATCTTAGTATATTGCTCTGGAAGGACATTTTTATCTAATTCATTAAATTGATAAAACCCCAGAACAGCAGTTGAAATACTCCCATCAGTCTCGCTTTTCTCCATAGCCGTGTAAATGTTCGGAGTGTCCTCTATGATTTGAATTACTTTTCGGATGTCCTCATTATCAAACCGCTCATATTCTAGGATTTTCCTCAAATCACCGGATTCCTGCCAACAGCTCAGGGTATTCTCTAATAAGTAGAAGGCTTGCTTCCAAGACAGATTAGTCTCCCTGATAGTATGGATAAATAAACCTCTCCTATCCACCAAATCCTCATCCCGATGTTGTTTATAAACAAGCCTTTTCGGTGTTACTGCAAGGGGGTCTAGTTTAGGTCTATCGAGCCTATTATTAATCGCATCAGCCAAAGGGGCTTGAACCGTTAAGACTCTATCGAAACCTCTGACCTTTTCATGCAATCGATCAATAGATGAAGCTTTCCTTACTTTCATGGGCTACACATGATTCTATTCTTATTTTGTTTAGAGGTTTTCAAACCCTTTCATGGAACTATTCCCGGAATTAACACCTTCCCAGAAACGCGATTCAAGGGTCCGGACGATACTTCCGAACAATGTCCTGGGAGCAGACGAGCTTGTTTTCCCATTATTGCCTAAAAAGGACTTTCGGGAGGTCAGTGAAAGTGACTTCCTCTCCCACCAAACACGGTTTGGAAGGATCTTCCAGCCCCATTCGCACCCTTTCGGTCGGGTTAAGGTACTACCGAGCGGTCTA
>CAYNPN010000092.1:0-5662 GCA_964399085.1 Hadarchaeota archaeon (SeqCode)
TGCGAATGGGGCTGGAAGATCCTTCCAAACCGTGTTTGGTGGGAGAGGAAGTCACCTTAACCTTCCAGTATCAGCGCAGTATATGACCTGAATCTGTAGGTTAATGCATGATTGGCTTCCTCGAAATTGGCGAGAATATAGCGAGAGGAGTACTTCCCGCTATTAACACTCATAATTTTCTGCATTGATGTACAGTTTGTTTTCTTTCCTTGTTTGCTAGCCTTATTTGTGAAAAACCTATAACATATCACTTTTTTTAGCTGGAATAGTCACGTCAAACCTAAAATACACATGACCAGAACCGACGTGGGAAAGTTCAACAGTAATAACTTGGGAACTGGATGTCTGAGTTACTTCCGCAATTTTAACTTCTGAAGCCGCTAACTCAACTTGTCCTACCCCACTTCCATCAAGATTTACCCCAGTAACATTGGTGTTAGGATCAAAAGTTACTTTCTAATTCATTGCCGAAATAGAGCCTCCTGCCACTGATGGGTAAATCTCGTCATCGTTTTGTACTTCTGGAAAAGCTGATAAAACTGGATATTCAGGCCCTCTGGAAAATGTAAAATAAGGCATAAACCCTTTGAAGAACTCTGAAAGAACTCTAGCTTTGAACTCCACGATATTGACTGTGGTGGTTAGCTTATCGCCGGCTGAATATTGATTTGTCTGATCGCCTTCGAGGAATATTGGAATGTTTCCCCAATCCTCCCGATCAGCCGTAGTAAGATTATTACTAAATTCCGTTAACCTTTCCCCCGACAGCGATTAACATCAGCGGGATTTCCGGCCAGTAATCCCCCTGTAAGTTTTAATTCCTATACATTAATTATCCTTAAGATAAGTGAATAGAGTAAAGAAAAGGTGTAATAAAATGGGAGGCGTTTGCGGAGTATATTTACCCGGACAAGATTGTTACGATTGTTTGCTCCAATCTACTTTCCACTTACAACATAGGGGCACGCAATCTTCTGCCATCGATACTTCGGAAGCAGGCTCCGATTTGAGAAAGATTAGAGCTGGAGAAATAAAGAAGGTTTTTGATAGTGGGGAAAGGACAGATTTTAGGGGAGATCACGGTATAGCTGGCCTGTCTGGAGGAAAAGCCGAGCTTATCAGGCTTTCCTTTTCCGATGGAGATTTTTCCCTTATTTTTGATGGAAAAATAACTAATTCGGAGGAGCTTCGGAAGGGATTAAAGAAACAGGGCGAAGCCTTCTCCACCAACTTTGAGTCGGAGATTCTGGGCAGGCTTATTTCGAAAGGGGGGAATGTGGTCGAAGGCATTAAAATTATGGGAGAAGAAATGGAAGGTTCTTGTGCGTTAACTCTTCTAACGGATGAAGAAATCTATGCATTCAGGAGCGCCCCGATTAGTCCTCCCTTCGTCGTCGGAGAAAACGAGGAAGAATTTGCCCTAGCTTCTGAGTCGCCTGCTCTGACAGAAATGGGATTTGAGAACTTCCGTGCTGTAGAACCCGGGGAGATTTTAAAAATTGACGAGGATGGCGTAGAGCAAGTGGGAGAACTGTTTTCTGAGAGTCGTAAATATTGCGCCTTTGAATGGATGTATACTGCAAGACCAGACTCCATTATTGAGGGGATAGAGTCTGAAAAAGTAAGAAAGAGGGCCGGAGAAATACTGAATGAAGATGATGAAATCGAAGCGGATATAGTGGCGCCTGTACCCCAATCAGGAATAGGCTATTCCATCGGCTATCATCATAAAAGTGGCATTCCATATGAGGATGTCTTCTACCTAAATCGATATTCCTCTCGAAGCTATATTCCAAATGATCCCAATATAAGGGAGCAAATTGCGAGCGAAAAGCTCTCTGTTGTCAATGGTAGTACTAAGGGAAAGAAAATAATCGTTTGTGAGGACTCCATAGTCAGGGGTAATCAAATGCTGAGAATAAGGAAGTCGTTGAAAGAAGAGGGAAAAGCTGACGAGGTTCACGCAAGAGTGGGATCCCCTCCGATTAATGCCCCCTGTCCTTATACCGATACCACGAAAAAAAAGGAAGAACTGATTTACAATCGATTTAATGGTGAAGTAGATAAGATTTCAAACAAGCTGAATTTAGACTCCCTAAAATACAATACCGTGGATGATATGGTCGAGGCCATCGGTCTTCCAAAGGAAAAACTATGTCTGGCCTGTTTTGCTCAAGAATATATGAGATGAAGGGCAAAGTTGGGATTTCACCTTTTCTTTGCTCCTGACTCCGTGTATGAAATTTCGAAAGAATCTAGATAATTATAATCTGTCAAGATTTTTTCAATTTTAAAGAAATTCATGGGTTCAAATCCCCTCAAATCAAACTTTACTGTTCATAACCCTTCATCCAAGGATCGGAATGCTGGTAAAAGAAAGCAGCCATGGGTTTGGAAACTTTCGATTTTCCGAGATGCCACGAGAAAGAGGACGAACAAATTATTCGAAAGGTGGGTTGGGTGGAGATAGTTAAAACTATTCTTTCACTCTTGCTTTTCTTTTATTGTTTCCATTTCTTCTTCCGGGTCCTTGGCTGAGAATACAAGTTCCCTAAAAATATCATTCTTCGACGAAATCACTACTCGGGGCCCTCCGATGACGTTGTAAACTAACCTCCAGTTTCCTTCAACTCCTCCTACTCGTATGCCCCAGCCATTGTACCATGCCGGCGAGGTTTCAACAAGGTAAACTTCTTCTACTTCTTCCCAAGAAACCGTATTTTTAAATATTCCGTTACCCGCGGAGATGCCTTCGGAACTAATCTTTATCTTCAACTTTCTGAAGTTCAGAGTCATGGCGAAGAATAAAAGGAACGATCCTAGATAGATTATGTCCGGTGCTGGATCAGCGCCTATGAGTCGAGTAAGGTGCTGGTAGATAAAGATAGAAAACAGTATAATCGTTATAACCGCAAAAATCACGGTCATCCACTTCGCAAGAATAGCCTCCTCGTGGCTATCCTCCCCCATTTTTCTCTCACCGGGTGTTTTACCAATATTTATCAAAGCATAGGGGATTTTTATGTTTCCCCGACTCTATTTTTATCATTCCAGACTTTCAAATCTGATTTCTCGTAAACTATGGTGTCTTAGAAAAACGAGGAATCGGGGACGCTTTGCTGAGGCTGGAAGCACATGGATATGCAAATGTGAAAGAAGTCCCCGGAGAGATTGAGAGTGGATTAAAGTATAAGGAGATTCACAAATCCACCGATTTTATGAGACTGGGGGAAAATATCATTGGGAGGGAATTGTTTCAAGTGTTGAAGAGCGAGGCTAATGTTGGGCCCCTCCCTCGCCCTACTTCTTGGCAAACGCTTAATTAGACAACTAAATGCCCGCATTCGCATTATAAATAGAAAAATTAAGGTACGTGTTTAGCTTTTTCGGTTATTAGTTTCCCCACCGTTAGATTTATAAGGAAAAGTATAAACAAGTTTATACTGATGGTCATGTCTGGTGAATTGAGTTTGTCAGACGAAAAACTGGTTTTGTCCGAGGATGTCGAGGATATCCTGCGGAAGGAAGTGGCTCCGATCGGGAATGGGGCTCACGTAACTTGTCCGAAGGAACATCTTGGGAAGACCGTTTACCTTGTGGTGTGCAAGGAATGAGTTCTCGGGGTTTAGAGCCTCCCCAGTGTCGGTCCTGCTCCCGCGTTGAGGAGCTTGAGGGGAGGATCGAGGAACTAGAGAAGGAAAATCGAGAGCTCAAGGAAAAGCTCGCGTTGAAGGATGAGAAGATCAAGCGGTTGTGGAAGAAACTACGGAAGTACAAGAACCCCCACACCCCCTCGAGCAAGAAACTCGGGTCTTCGAAGTCGAAGTCCTCGGGTTCCGGGGGAAGGAAGAGGGGTCGGAAGTTAGGTCACGAGGGGACCACTAGGGAGAAGCCCGAGCCCGAAAGGACGGTCGTCGTCGAGGAGGAGACCTGCCCCGAGTGCGGGTCCAGGCTTCTTGAAGAGCCCGAGGAAATCGAATCGAGAATCATCGAGGACATCCCCGAACCCGAGCCGGTGGTCGCGAAGGAGTACAGAATCGGTCACTACGAGTGCTCGGGTTGTGGCGAGGAGGTCGTCGCATCGCATCCCGACTGTCCCGAGGAGGGTCGCTTCGGGACGAACGTTCTGATCCAGGCGACTTTGCTCAAGTACGAGGAGAGGATCCCGTATCGTAAGGTTTCTGACTTGTTTGAGTGGCAGTACAATCTGGAAGTCTCGCCCGCCACAGTTCTAGATTTCTTGAGGAGGACCAGCGACCGGCTTCAGCCGGAATACGAGAAGATCTGGGGAAGGATTCGAAACTCGGACATCCTTTACGTGGACGAGACCGGGATGAATGTCGATGGAGAACAGCACTGGATTTGGGCGTTCACCACCGGAAAAGAAACGCTAATTGCCCTGAGGAAGAGCCGTGGGAGGAAAGTCCTGAAGGAAGTCCTCGGAAAAGAATTCGACGGAACTATCGTCAGCGACGGTTGGAGTTCCTACGCGACATACGTCAAGAACATTTCCCCGGGGGCGAACCTCCAGCGGTGCTGGGCTCACCTGCTGAGGGAAGCCGAAGATCTGGCGGACAAGTGCGGGGAAGCAGAACCCATATCCGAAAAACTCCACGAGCTTTATGACTGTTTGACGGAGTTCGCCGGAAAGGACCCACCACCTGACGAACGCAGGGGAAAGAAAAGGGAAGCCGAAAAAGAACTCGAAAAACTCGTAGAGCGAGATTACGAGAACGAGAAAGTAAAGGACCTAATCAAACTGATAAAGAACGGCAAGGAGCACTGGTTCACCTTCGTGACCGAGCCGGGATTAGAACCGACCAACAACCAGGCGGAAAGAGCGCTCAGAGAACACGTAGTTCATCGAAAAATCATCGGCGGACTCAGAAGCGAAAAGGGCAAGAAAATCCACGAAACAATCATGACCCTACTAACCTCATGGAAACAGCAAGACCTAGACCCATACCAGGAAATGATTAAAACAGTGAAGGGCTAAACACGTACAAATTAAGAAACCCACCAAGAAGGATTACCTCTCCGAGAGAAAAGTTAGGGGATTTTTTGGGGAGAACCGTAAAGAAAATCAAGTCAAAAAGTAATTCTTGTGTTTTAAATGTATTAGAAAATAATATATTGGGAAAAACCCGGAAATTTTACGTAATTCAGGACAATTTTATTCATGAGCTATAATAAGAATGGCCTTTTATCTAATAAGTGTTTATTTTTTATTTTTAACACTTTCGTTCATTATTTTGAAGAAAATCTTTGAAATAAGGTATTTTAGGGGGTTTATAGAACATTCAAAATAAAATTCCTTCTTATCCCATCCTTTTTCTTCCCAATAGTCTTGGTCTGCCTCTAAGACATTCAAAGCCAGAGCCTTTTGTACTTGGAAGAAAAAAAGTTGTTTCAGACTCGGTTTTATTTCTTCCTTACTTGAATGAAGATATTTTACAAACTCTTCACATTTCTCCCGCGGAATTTCTTTCTCTATTTCATTCGATTTTCTCAATATTTTTCCCGTAGGTATCATACCCCAGAACATTGCGACTTTTTCTAGATAATCGCCAGTGTAGTCCAGATAAGAACTACCTGCTGTGGATATAAGTAGACTAGGTTTACCCACTAGTTTTGGTCGGTGGAACCATTTAGCAGTCCTGTC
>CAYNPN010000093.1:0-3880 GCA_964399085.1 Hadarchaeota archaeon (SeqCode)
GAAAATGGCTATGAAGAGTCGGTGGCTCTCCACGCCACTTCCACCGGTAACACCTCAACCTCGGATTGGAAGGGTGCGAATGGGTGGAAGCTCCGTCCTTCAGGTCGGAGAGGATGTCACTCGACCCACCGGTTCATCCAAAACAGAGCCGCGCCCAGGATAGTTCTCCCTTTCGAGATCTTATACTCTTCCTTTCAACTCCTTGACGCGGGGAAAGAACCGACGTTCGTAAAACTCCAGAGCCCGAGAACCTAATCCTTGCATACAGTAAGAAAAACAGTATTTCTCAATTGTTTCTTTGGACAAGTTACATGACCACCATTCCCAATCGGTGCCACTTCCTCACCAAGAATATCCCCACATCCTCGTGAGAACCAAATTTCTCTCCAGATAGTTCCAACCCGCCGGGCGTAGCTTTGGACAAAAATTTGTTTACACCTTTCCTTATAAACCTAAACGGTGAAAAATACTTACGGATGGTTAAAAATCTTTCATGGAAAAGATTTGGATACCATATCCAGAAATTAAGATAAAATGAGGGGGCTGAGATGAAAATCCTTCATGTGGATGAAGATTCGGATTTATTAGACCAAGCTAAAAATTTTCTCGAAAAAGAAGACGATAAGCTAAATATTGAAACAGCTACTTCCGCAGAAAAGGGACTAGAGCTACTTGAGGAAGATAATTATGATGCAATTGTTTCCGGTTACAAAATACCCACGATGGATGGTGTCGAGTTTTTGGAAGCCGTGAGAGAGGATATGGATAGTGATATTCCGTTCATTTTTTTCTCTAATGAGGATGGAGAAGAGGCGGCGGTTGTGACCCTCAATCTCGGAGCGGATCGATATATTCTGAGGGAAGGAGACCTCAAATCTCAGTATGAGACCCTGGCACAGGCCATAGTTTCGCAGGTTAATCGGCACCGTCCCGGGAAAGCACTCAAGGAGGCTGAACAGAGATTCGGAGCTCTAGCTGAGAATGCACCTTTTTCATTATTTTTATATCGGGAGAAGTTTCTTTACGTCAATCCGGCGTCTGAAGATATTATAGGATATTCGAGGGAGGAACTCCTAGGGATGAACTTTTGGGAGATAATAGCTCCGGAGGATCAGGAGATGGTGAAGGAAAGAGGGTTGGCCCGTCTGAGTGGGGAAGAACCTCCTTCGACATATGAATTCAAGATTTTGAGAAAGGATGGAGAGAGAAGATGGATTCTGTTTACAGGTGTTCAGGTTGAATATGAAGGTAAACCTACGGGCCTCGGAGTAGCAATAGATATTACTGACCGAAAAAGGGCCGAAGAAGAGCTTAAGGAGAATGAAAGGAAGTATAAAAACTTATTTTATGAAACACCTCTGGGGATATTTCGTTATAACGAGGAGGGCATTATAACCGAGTGTAATGAAAAGTTTGTAGACATGATAGGTTCTTCAAAGGAGGATTTAGTCGGACTTGACTTGATAAATGATTTGGAAGATGAAAAAATGATCGAGGAAATAAAATCCTCCTTAAAAGAAGGTGAGGGACGCTATGAAGGGGATTACACCTCTGTAACCGCAGGCAAAACTACACCGGTGAGGGTCTTACTTAAAGGGATGCGCAACGATAATGGAGAAATCTATGCGGGAATTGGTTTGGTAGAGGACGTTACCGAGCGAAAGGAAGCTCGGAGGGAACTAGAGAGGGAGAAAAATAGATACGAGGAATTGTTTAGGGATGCAAACGAACTCATCGTCACGACAGACCCCGAGGGCAACATCAAAAGGGCGAATAAGACGGCTGAGGAAATGACCGGCTATTCCGAGGAAGAGGTGAAGGGGGAAAATATCCTGAGCTTTGCCTATGAGGAGGATAAGGAGGAATTTATTGAAATATGGGAGCGAGTCCTCGAGGGAGAATTCGAAGAGATGGTAGTGAGGATAGAGGCTAAGGACGGCGAGATTCGATGGATGAAGGCCGGTGGAAGACCCATCATGGAGGACGGCGAAGTCGTGGAAATACAGTACAATGGGCAGGACATCACGGATTTAAAAAGAACGGAAAGGAGAATGAGACGGGAAAAAGAAAGGTTTGAAGAACTCTTTGAAGGGGCAAATGAGGGTATCTTCACAACAGACAAGGACGGATACGTGAAAAGGATTAATCAAAAAACAGAGGAGCTTACCGGATATTCCGAAGAGGAATATAAGGGAGTAAATGTCCTAGAGAGTGCTCATCCGGAAGACAAAGATAAGTTCATAGAATTTTGGAAACGGATTTTATCCGGGGAGGAACCGACCTATCAGGTCCGCATCGTTACTAAGGGTGGAGAAACTCGACACGTAGTAACGGGGGGAAGGGCAATCAAAGAAGACGGGGAGATAGTCGAGATTCAGTACAACTTTAAAGATATTACCAGGAGAGTGGAATCGGAAGAGAGAGAAAGATTCCTACATTCTCTCCTCAGACATGACCTGCGGAACAAACTCTCGGTAATCGAAGGGTATTCTGACTTACTACGCGACTATGATTTCTCAGAAGAACAAGCCGAGCTTATAGAGAAGATAGTAGATGCCAGTGAAGAAAGTATGGAACTCATAGAGAATGTCAGGACTATGAGGAAAATCGACTTGGAGGATGAAATTGGAGAAGTCTCTGTGAAACCTCTCATTAATGATGTGGTTGCTGAGAATAAGTCCCTAGCAGACGAAAAGGGGATGAGTATAGAGAAAAATCTTCCAACATTCGAGTCAAAGGCACGAGCCAGCGATTTATTGAAAGAGCTCTTCACAAACTTGGTCGTAAACTCCATCCAGCACTCTAAAGGAAGCAAGATTAGAATTTCGGGTGAAGAATTAGAAGATGAAATTATTGTAGAAGTGGAGGATGATGGAAAGGGAATCCCCGACGAAGAAAAGGAAGGAATTTTCGATAGGGGTACTAAATTCGGTGCTACTGGGGGCTCTGGGATCGGACTGCATCTCGTGCAAGAGATAGCCGAGAACTACGGAGGTAATGTGGAGGTTCAAGACTCCGAACTGGGTGGGGCTAAGTTTAACGTTCATTTACAAAAAGCAGGGGATTAATAGTATACCGATTTCCGGGATACTTTATACTTCGATTATTAAAGACAAAAAGATCAGTAAGACCGTTCACTTTTCCAATAGTCACCTAAAAAAACTATTGAAAAGTAGGATATACTAACACTATCTGTCCGGTAGGATGGACTTTAAAATTTGAGTGGAAAAAATATGCTCAAATTTTGGTAAAATGCCTATTTAGATTCCCTAAATACAGGTCTCCCTCCTTTCTCTCTTTTAAAGATCAACAATAAGAAGTTTGTGAGGTTTTTTAAACTCTTAGTTTTCGACTTCTTTCCTCCGTCAGAAACGGTTTGAATCGGTGTCGGCTCTGCGAATTTGGAACCATTGCGGTTTTCAGGCTTTCTATTGGACAAATTTTAATCCTGGAGAAAAAGTAGATAAAAATTATAACTACTTACGGAAGGGGCTAAACACGGACCAAAAAAGCATGCTAGAGGTTGTGCTAAGGAAAGTGTATATGAATAATCAAGGGACGATTATTCATCCAAAGCTCCGTACAGGTCCTTTTAAGGCTTGTAATATATATAAAGCTTGTATTAATACATAGTTGGTAATTTATAAAGCTTGGATTAGTATGAATATACAAACGGTTAATTGGAGGTGATTTTTTGGAAAATAAAGGAATTGGAATGGTAGCTGTAATTGTAGTAATAGCCGTGGTTGCCGCGGCCGCTGTTGGAGGTTACGTGGTTATGTCTGGTGAAGAGCCTGCCACGGACAACCAGACCGACGGCGACACGACCGACGGCGACACGACCGACGGCGACACGACCGACGGCGACACGACCGACGGC
>CAYNPN010000093.1:3980-5476 GCA_964399085.1 Hadarchaeota archaeon (SeqCode)
GCGGCTGAATGGACCCCTTACAGTTTTGATAATGTTTACTATAAATACTCGATCTCCAGCAGTCAGGGTGATGGATATGCAATTTGGGACGTAACCGACGTTTCGGGCGACGAAATCACGGTTTCGATTGATATTGAGGTAGGACAGTACTCTGCTACAGGAACAGTAACAGGAGAGAAAGACAAAATACACGTATCTGCAACAAGTCCGGTACTTAGTTCGTTGTTGAGTCAATCATTTTATGCTCCTTGGATGACGAACTTTGCAGGAGGAAACCTCATTGACGGAAACAGCTGGTCTGTAACATATGATGGAACAGAATACACCGCCGAAGTGGACGGTACAGAGACTTATGTTGGACAAGAGGGCTATGTAGTGAAGGTCATTATTGATGGAGATACAGAATTTAAAGGTGTCGTTTCGGAAAATATGGGATTCCCACTCTACGTTAAGGCCGGGGACCCAGGAACCGATGAAGATTGGATAGAAGCAGAGCTAGTAGATTTTAGCTCGTAGTGATGCTCTTACATCGGAAATTAAAAGTATAAGCTACATTGCCGATAGAAAGCCGGCTATATGTTGAGAAATTGCATCCTCTTTTCTTTTTTAGTTTTAAATATTTTTCTTGAGTTAATTGGTTTCTTAAAAGCTATATTTGTCCTGTTGGATAGCCATATCTGGTCCTCGTGGGCCTGACCGTCGAGGGGCCGGGCCGAAAAACCCGAAGGAGGCGACCAGAATAATCCAAAATCGAAAGGAGTATAAAAAAGAGTTCGTCAAACGTGTCGAGATTTATTTTAGCCTCCCCCTTCTGGAGAACTGGGCCGACGAGCTTGACCGAATGACCGATGGATTGGCCTGAGTTCCCTACAAATTCCCCGAAAGCTACGACCAGTTCGCGTCACTTTGCAACGAATTTTTCTACCCCCCCTACCGGTAGCTCGAGGGAGCTTTGAGATAGCTTTTCGAACTCGAAATTTCTACTAGGTCACTTTTTCTTTTTATCCCGAAAAACGGAAATATTAGCCGACACCATAATTGTTTTGGAAATCGGATTTTCCTGAAAAATGGGAGGATCAAAAATGAGATATGTTTGCGCTGATTGTGGCCGAAAGATTTCCCGGGAGGAACTGGAAGACTCTAAAAGAATAGTTTGTCCCGAGTGCAATTCATACAGCATCAGGAAGTTGGAAGACGAGAAAAATAGTGACGATTCTCGGGGTTGATTTATCCCATTGAGCCGAGAAGACACCTTCCAAACCGGAGCTTTGGTGAGTGATGAATCGGCGTTTAGTTTCACTGCCCCCTCCCGATAAGAGGTTAGAAAGTCAGGCGAGTGTTTTTGTGTTGATGAAGGTCCGGAAGACGATTAAGTGTAAGATAGTCGATCTTACTGGAAAGAAGAGGAAGGCTCTTGAAAAAGAGTACGAGAATCTTCAAAAATATCTTCGCGAAAATGAAGATGTGGAAATCTATTCGGCAAACAAGCAACAGGC
>CAYNPN010000094.1:0-5468 GCA_964399085.1 Hadarchaeota archaeon (SeqCode)
GAAAACCTCGCCCGCAAACCCTATAGATTTGAGAGCTGGATTTTGCCTAGGTATACCTATCCTGAGAACTATCCATATACCAAGTATTTCAACATGAGTTTTGCGGAAACGCCTTTTTAAACCAGCGAATAGCTACCATCGATTCTCTCTCTGCTAGAAATGATTTTTATAATTCCTATTCTTCCCCAAAAATCTAGCTTGCTTCGGACCAACTGCGAGTTCTAATTCAGCTAATTATCTTTCTAAAGTTATTATTCAAAGAGGGAGTGTCATATTTCAGCTCATTCTACCTCTTCAAAGACCGATTTCGGAGCACCGCAGATGGGACAGCTCGAAGGCGGGGAATTCTGTTCGGCGTATCCGCAGTTCATGCAAACGTAGTAATCCTTTTCCTCGACTTCATCCTTCTCTTCCATTTCTTCGAGGGTATTCTCGAACAATTCTTCATGTGTTTCCTCCACCTGCTTGACCCACTTGAGGCTCGTCACGGCCTCGGCTCTGCCTTCTTCCCTCGCGATTTTTATTAATTCAGGATAGAGATTGGTGCATTCGTCCGCTTCTCCCCCGATTGCGTCTTCCAGGTTTTCCTTCGTGTCTGGCACCCAACCGAGCGCCGCCAGCTGGTTTAGTGCGTGAACCCTTTCTCCCTTCGCGGCAGTTCTGAATATTTTGGCAATTCCGGGGTAACCTTCCTCTTCCGCCTGCTGAGCATAACTTAAATACTTCATATAAGCCATTGACTCCCCCTGGAAGGCGTTCTTCAGAATCCCATCGATCGATTTCTCCTCGGGAATATCACATTGAAACATTTCATCACCTCAGTTCCTTCTTCTAGCTTCAGATTTAAGAAATTTCTTGAGAAAGAAAAGTCGCAAATTGATTTTCAAATCAGTTTTTTGGGATATATATCCCCCTTATTTGGAGTACAGTCCCTCCGGACTTAGGCTTATCCGTTTTACGTCTGCAATTCCGGAAATCGATAATCGAGACTGATAATGCTATCCTAATTTTTTATTTGGGAAAATCGATACAAAATGAGTTACAACCTGGCGGTGTGACTTGTTTATGGTGAGGGGACAATTTAGCTATCCACTCCCCGTCACCCGGAAGAGGTATTTGACGGAACTAGGCGGACGAAGCGACCTGCTGGAGGAAGGTGAAGTCGGCCTGCACGCCGAGGCACTTATTTCTAATACGGACCTAGAGCCGGGAGAGTCCATACTTATCGGTAGCACGGAGAAGGATAATGGCGGAAGGTCTTCTCCACCCACACCCCTTTACAAGAGGGAGGTCCACGAGGTTAAACCGCTCACCGATCTGGACGACTCACGTCTGTTGGCGATGACCAGTGAGGGTGAAGCTATACTATCTCCCAACGATTCCCTGGAAATCGAGCTCGGCGATGAAGTGGTGTTGAATGCTTCGATCGATAGATTGTCCGATGATTGGATAAATCGCCTGATTAGGGATAAAGTAAGCAACTCCATGAAGTAAGGGAGGCTCTCCTGCTGGAATAATCCGGCTCAAGAGATTGTTCCGCCCACGACTAATTTTTTTATATGGGGCCGGATTTCTTCAAATCCCATAGCTAATTTTTTACAAACTGTCGCCAGAAAGCCCACTTGCTTCAGCCATGGGGTGAGCGGCGAATACTTTCACAGACCTCACTGGAAATTCCTTTATACCATCCCAGTCATACACATTATCGGAGTTTCGGGTAAGCTTCGAGCCTCCAAAGCCGAGTGGGGGCGTCAGGACGGGGAGGGACGAATACCCTTCCTGCATACCCAAAGCCTTTATCCGAAACGGGGGTTCTACTGGCCGAACCCTGAACCCCGAACCGTTGAATCCATCCTCTGCAAATCCCCATTTTGGGAGTGAAGTTGGTTTCCCTGCCTGTCGGCAGACAGGAGGTATCGGGGAACCTGCAAAAAGACCCGTCTGTGGCGGGGGCAGTTCCATCGGTAGCCCGAAATCCGGATGGTACGGGTGGATGGGTGGAGCCCCACGAATTTGTTCGTGGGAGGAGGTCAGGTTTCCAAGAAAAATGAGGAACGAGGTATCCACCTTGAAATCAGATAAGATATTTGAGGATATTTTTGAATCCCTGCCGGATAGTTGTGCGATCGTCAACGAGGAAGGGATCATTGAGGAGGTCAATGAGGCATTCTGTGATTGGACCGGCTACAGTAGGGACGAAGTCGTCGGGAAATCCTATACGGAACTTACGGGCCTACTATCGAAGGAGAGTATAGAGGAGATATCTGAACACGCTCGGGCTCTCCTTGAAGGGGAAGAGATACCCTTCTTCACGGTCAAATACATACCCAAGGGTCAGAGACCCCGATATTCGGAGATTAATTCAGTTTTGATAGAGAATGATTCGGGACCCGACAAGGCCGTAGCCTTGTTCAGGGACATTACGAAGAGGAAGAGAATTGAGGAAGTGTTGGAGGAACGTACTTCGAAGCTGGAAATCCTGAATAATTTACTCCGTCAGGATTTGGGAAATAAATATCAGATAATAGCCGGATACTTGGAACTTCTTCGTGAAGTGGATCTCCCCGAGGAGCACGAAGAGTATCTGGAGGTCGCTTTGGAAAATGCCAAAAAAGGCAACAAGATAATTGACCAGGCGAAGGAACTTAGGGAAATTGATGAGGTCGACAGAATTTCCGAGAAGGGTATCGTGAAGGTAGTCAAGGACGCCGTCGAGGAAGTGAAAACCTCACCCGAAGCAGATGATATAGATATAGAGGTTGAGTATAAGGAAGGTCTCGATAGAGTTCGAGGAGATTACTCCCTGAAGAAGCTTTTTTCCTTTATAGTCGAGGCTAGAATGGAGACTCCCGAGTGTGACAAAATTCGAATTTCCGTCGAAGAAGGTAACGGCGATATTGTAGTTAGATTGGAGGATAACGGCGAGAAACCGCCCGAAGACGTAAAGAGCCTGATTTACGGGTCACCATATACCGGGAGGACTTCCGGGATAGCTGGGTTTAGATACTACGTCATTGGGGAGATAGTCAGTCACAACGAGGGCAGAATCGAATTTCAGGAATCGGAGATGGGCGGAGCCAGGTTCGATGTTTACCTGAAAAGGGTATAGATCCATTTTTGGAAAAGAAATATTTAGCTTGAAGAAATAGGGAGTTTTGGGTTGGTCTCAGTGAGGTGTATCAGGGCTAGAAATTTACCTGGTGCTTGGTTTAAGGTCAATAAAGAAATTTTGCAGGATGGCGTCGAATTTAGAGTTGGGAGGGGCAGTGAAAAATCACTGACTAAGAAAATAGCAGTCGCCCTTGAAGTTACTCATCCTGAAGAACGTCCGCTTGTGGCGGATAGAGCGCCAGTTTCTAATCTCGATAAATATGCTCTCGAGAATTTATTTGCAAAAGAGGAACAGGATTATGACTATACATATGGTTCCAGGCTAAGAAGTGATTATGATCAGGTTGAGAAAGTGATTGATAAATTCAAGGAGGAGCCTAAAGACAGGCAAAATATAATGATTACGAGAAAGGTAGAGGATTTGGAAAATGAGAATCCACCTTGTCTGACCGTGGTGGACTTGGAAATTTTGGATGGGGAACTCATAAGTTACTCTTATTGGAGAAGTTGGGATGCCCATGCGGGTTTACCGGCGAATCTTGGTGGGCTCCAACTACTGATGGAGTTCATGGCCAAGGAGATCGGCGTCGATACGGGGAGAATGGTTGCTTTCTCCAAGAATCTACATTTGTACGAGAGGCAGTTTGAATTTGTCGAAGACATGCTCGAAGGAGATAGCGGTTGGCAGGAAGCAATGCTCGATCGAGGATGAAGGCTGAAGATTTGGTAAGTTGGTGGAACTCGGAATATCAGATTATTATTAGGTCAAAGATATTTTCATAGAGATAAGGAAATAACCACTTGGATGTGTTAGAGCATGGCCCTTAGATTGATCGAAATGCTGATTCCGGAAGACGAGAGGGATGAAGCCGAGGAACTACTGGAAGAGAAGGACTCGGTTCTCGATTTTTGGTATGATTGGGTTTCTGAAAAGAAGATTTCTATCAAAATTATCGTCACCGTCGAGAAAAGTCAGAGCGTCCTCGACGAGTTGGATGATAATTTCTCACACTATGATGGGTTTAGAATGATTTTGTCCCCAGTAGGTGCTGTCGTTCCACGACCGGAAGAGGAGGAAGAAGTTGCGGAGGAGGAAGAAGACGAGGAGGAAGGGGAGGAAGAATCCGGGATAAGTAGGGAGGAACTTTACGAGGAGATATCCAACAGGAGTGAGATGTCGAAGGCTTACCTCCTTCTGATGGCCCTCTCCGCCGTCGTCGCTGCGATCGGTATTTGGAGCAACGACATCGCGGTGATTATCGGAGCGATGGTTATAGCCCCCATGATAGGGCCGAACATGGGCACCTCCCTGGCCACCACGCTGGCGGATCCCCAACTGGCCAAGAAATCCGTCAAGGCGAGCCTTGCGGGTATAGTATTGGTATTTTCGATCTCCCTAATAATTGGCTACTTTCTACAGTTAGACCCTTCTCTGCTGAGTTCACCTCAATCCTTTGTCTGGACCCGTACCCATCCCGGGATTAAGGATATAGCCCTGGCCATTTCCGCTGGAGCGGCCGGTGCGGTCTCCTATACTAGGGGCGTCTCCACCGCCCTGATCGGGGTAATGGTCTCGATAGCGTTATTGCCTACCTTGGTATTGACTGGATTTCTTATCGGGTCGGGTTTATTTGCTCTGGGTATGAGCGCGATGGTGCTATTTTTGATTAATATTATCTGCATCAACCTGGCAGGGGTCGCCACTTTCCTCTTCGAGGGCGTCGAGCCGAAGTCGTGGTGGAAGGCGGACAAGGCGAAGAGGATGAGCAGATTGGCCATAACAATTTGGATAGTACTGCTGTCTATCCTGATGATTATAATTTACTTGGGGTTAGCGTAGTCCGTTTCGAAGTATACTTATCTCGTTTCTGTTAGCACCTCAGTTAACAATCGACTTGGGCCAAGTAGGTCAAAAAAACTTGAAGTACTGTTCGCGTCCCATAGTCAATCTAGCCTGTTTGTAGATTCTCAGTTGGGCTTTCAATTCTTTGCTATATTTCAATCAGAAAACACTATGGACATGGCAACAGCGGATATAGCTAGAAAGAGCAACAAGATCAATGGTAGTCTTAGCAGTAGCAGGAGAAATATGACGATAATAATTACTACTATTAGCGTTACTTCTGTTCCGCTGAACTTTAAGTCTTCTTTCCCGCTCATCTTTAACCTCCATAACATTGTTTTTCGGGCTTTAGGATAGCCCCCGATTTCAGCCCGTTCTTGAATATGAGAAAGGCATTCCTAATTACTGTAGGATATAATCTTTATCAGGCTTTATCTTTTGTATCGGAGAAGCCACCTCCCCAATCGTGGATTGGATGGGTGATGTATCCGATATGTTTTAATTGCTTTGGGCG
>CAYNPN010000095.1:0-5005 GCA_964399085.1 Hadarchaeota archaeon (SeqCode)
CATCTCAATCAGAAGCAAGTGAAGAGGACCTTCAGTAGATGGATCATGTCATCTAGCTGTCCAGGCCAAGAGACTAAATTCTTATGGAATTTTAACGGAGGAATTAACGCCTTATACGAAATTTTTTATTTTCTCTGCTAAATTTTTGCTTCCCTTTGAGACTCCAATAGTAGGTGGCTAAAGTTCTTCCTTCCATCGCCTGCCCGATATACTTCATCATTTAGAATGTAAATCTAATAGAGAATTTTTAGCATATTCGGGGGAATCGGAGGGATAACCTTCTTTTAAAAGCTAGTATTCCTTCAATACCTTTTCGACTCCGATCCTCATATCATATCTTATGTAAACACTTGCCAACATATCTTCTATCCTTAATTTGTGAATCGGGTCGAAGCTAGAAGGGGAATCATAGCTCACGTCCGCTTCACCTATCCAGACCTCGGGCTTGCCGTCTGCGGATTCATAGAAATCCAGAGAAGTATACCATTTAATGAGTTGTGTGCTACCACCTTCTCCGTGGATTGAGGGAAGATGCCGAATGTTATACATCGTCGATTTTTCTTCACCAAAAAATTGATCCATTATTTCTTGGGAAGCTATATCTATGGGCCTAAATAGAACTGTGAAAAGCCTCTTTCCTACTGGTCTTTCCAACCTGCCGTATATAAATTCCAGTTCTCTGTCGAGCGATATATCTGCCCATTTTTTTGGACACCCCTCATTTTCTCTTCCTCCAGTCATGGCTGAATCGTTCGTAACGTACATATGAGGATTGTACCAACCCTCATCGCCTTCTTCGTCCTTGACATGCAAGAGGTTTAAAAATTCATAGTATTCTCCGACCTGACTGAAGCCATAATAGCCCAACCAAAATGCACCCATGGGAGGATCCGATGTGAACTCAAGCCCTTTGGGTAAAAAATCGTCCAATTTCGGATTGGTGGTAAAGGCTCCAAGGAGAGCTTCGCAATTCCTGTATTTTACCTCCTGATTCTCGGTCATAATATGGTGCGGAGCATCAAATGGAATCGAATGTCCCTCTTCTACGCCTTTTAAGATATCTTTTTTCTGTTTAAATGGTTCTTTCATCTTATCGATTACCTCTTTCTGGATTTGGTTTTTAATATTTTTTTCCTCACCAGTTAGAACAAAGCAAAGAAACAAAATTGGAAATTTTTAATTGAACCTTTTTCCTAAAGTAATTCGTAACTATTTAACTAATCCTTTAACTATTTAAACAATTTCTGATGAGAGATGAGACTCTCTATTTCCAATTTCAACTGAAGTCATAATACCATCCAAGCTATGTATGCCGTCTACGCTATGTGGAACTTTCATTCTCTTTCGAAACTTCTAATTTTTCTCAGCAAGTACTGTCCATAGTTTGACGGCTTCATTTCGGGTTAAAATCTATAGATTCTCGAAGGTAAACAGAAAGCTTGGACAAGCATCTTCACGCAGATAAACTACCGCTCCAACCAATCGGTATTATCCGGTGGAAAACTTTTTTCCTTTCGAAACGAGCTTTGCTCAATGTGTAGCGAGCTTTAGGAGTTTTCTCTCCATTTATTTCCCCGAAAAAATCTTGAAAAGCAGGCGGGCCTCGACCAACCCTAATAATGATTATAATCCTTCACACCACTCTTTTACCTTATCACAACTATCACCTTCAATTTATAGAAATCGGATAAACAAAAGACAAGTCCAAAACCCTAAAAAAATTCAGAAATTCTTTTATTCTTCGATTTGAATATAAATTTTGGTATGGAGATCGGGGTCATTGGCGCAGGTCGGATGGGCGCTGAAATAGCTCCTCTATTTGCAAATGCTGGACATAGAGTATTTCTTGTCGACATTGATGAAGACGCTCTAAAAAAAGCAATAACACACATTGATGAAGCAGTTTCGCAGCTTGAAGAAACCGGTATATTGAAAGGAGAGGATATTTCTTCCAAAATTTGCTACACAACCTCCCAACAATTTTTAGATAACTGTAAATTTGTCATCGAAGCTATAATCGAGAATTTGGGTGCAAAAAGAAAGCTGATGAATGATATAGAAAAAGTCGTTCCAGAAGATTGCTTCATAGCAACCAACAGCTCGACCTATACCCCAACCGAAGTAGCTAAGAATATGAAATATTCCGAAAGAACCATCTTAATGCATTTTTCAACTCCGCCTATTCTTAGGGATTTCGTAGAAATTGCTAAAGGAGAAGACACACTTGACGAAACCCTCAACTTCACATTAGATCTAGCGGAGGATATAGAGAAAACGCCTGTAGTCCTTGAAAAAGAATCAAGAGGGTTTATCTCTTCCAGACTCGCTGCCACGGTTCTCATTGCTAGTGCATACGACTACGCTGAGGGCACACCCATAGAAGAAATTGACGCATCATTCAGAGCTCAGGGAGGAAGTTCCGGCATCTTTGAAGCACTGGATTCTATTGGTCTAGACATGGGGTACCAGGTTTGCCAAAGCCTTCAGGAAGCGCACGGGGACAGGTTTAAACTTCCAGAAAAATTCTCAAACCTTGTCGAAGAAAAAATCGAAGAGAGGAAGTTGGGAATGAAGAGTGGGGAAGGGATATACGAGTGGGAAAACGGAGAAACCAAATTTCCTAATAATGTTCCTTCAGACCACGACATGACCGGGATTTTCGCACCTCTTGTCAACGAAGGATTCAGGTTAGTTGAGGAAGGAGTTGCAGATAAAGAAACCGTTAATAGGGCCTTTAAGCTCGCTCAGGATGCCCCAGCCGGAGTCTTTGAAATCGGGGAGCTTTTTGGGTTTGATACCCTAAAGAAGAAGCTTGAAGAACTTTATAATAAACGCGAAAACGAACTCTTTAACCCCACAAAAATGCTTCTTGAAGAAGTCGAATAGGAGTTAAATGTATACTTTTTCTTCAGAGGGTTACTAATCATTTATACTATCTCTTGAATTTCTTGCCTTATTGTTTCTCCAATAATTCTAGGCAATCTCATTTATTCCATCTGCGTTTTTCTTTTTTATGCTTCTCGATACTCCCTTTCAATCCCTCTATAAAGGTGGTTCTCAAGGAGTTGAAACGAAGGGGTGGAAGCAAAAAATACTCAAGAGTAAGGCTATTCGCCTTTTTCAGTAATCTTATAGGTATCGACTGGAAAGCCGAATCGTCTTCCAACTGAGAATAAAGAATTATAAAAGTGTCGTTTGGGGAGAAAGAAATCACTGAACAAGAGATCGTCGAAGCAAATTTAGGTATTTTCAACCGGACTTATTCAACAAAGCACTTCTACCGGTAGATTTAAACTATATTAAAAAAAAACCTAAGAACGAGATTGAATGCTTATTGGAGATATTCCTAAAAGGAATGCTAAATTTTATCCGGAAGATATTGCTGTTATTGACGGGGAAACGGAATTTACCTTCTCTAAATTTAATAAGAGAGTAAACCGATTAGCCAACGCGATTATTGACATGGATACGAAGAAAGGGGATAGAATTGCTGCTCTCAGTCAAAATCGCTATCAATATATGGAACTTTATTTTGCTTCTGCGAAAGCGGGGAGGCCCATAGTGCCTCTAAATTACCGATTCAAAGAAAGAGAGATGAAACATGTAATAGAAGATTCGGATCCTCAAATCTTGTTTTTTGAGGAGGAACAGTATCCCCTAATAGAGAATCTTGAATTGGATTTGAATCGACAAGTTTGCATTGATGAAGATCTATCGGAAGTTGAATTCTATGAAGATATCCTAGACGAATATTCGGCCGAGGAACCCGAAGTATCTTTGGATGAAGATGACGTGGCCATACACAACTATACCGGAGGAACTACCGGCCTCCCAAAAGGTGTGTTAACGACTCATCGGAATGTTATAAGCAGCTGTTTTAATCTATGCGCAGAGAATTCGCCCAAAACGGGGCCCGAACAGATTTACCTGAATGCACCTCCCGTATTCCACTCCGGGGACGCAATGGGCATGTTTACATATTCCTTTACAGGTGGCACTAACGTGATGATGAAATATACTGATGCCGCCGATCCCCTAAAATACATTGAAAAGCATGACGTTACCTGCGCACTCTTGGTTCCAACCATGATAATATGGATGTTGAAAGTCCCAAATATCGATGAGTATGATCTGGATAGCTTGGAAACGATAATTTACGGAACAGCTCCCATGCCGCTGGAGCCCCTTAAAAAGGCTCAAAAGGTCCTTGATTGCAATTTTGCCCAAATTTACGGAGCTACAGAGACTTATGTTCCTATGTGTGTACTGAAATCGGAGGATCATGTGGTTGAAGGAAGTGAAGAGGAAATTAGGAAAATGAAGTCAGCTGGTAGGGAAATTTTAGGAGTAGAGGCAAAGATAGTTGACACAAATGGCGATGAAGTGGAAAAAGGAGAAGTCGGAGAAATACTGGTAAGAGGAGATAACGTGATGAAGGGGTACTGGAAAAAACCCGATTTAACCGAAGAGACTCTGGAGGACGGGTGGTATCATACCGGTGATCTTGGTAAAAGAGATGAGGAGAATTACATCTATATTGTAGACAGAAAAAAGGATATGATCGTTTCAGGCGGCGAGAATATATATCCGAAAGAGATAGAGAACGTATTACATGATCATCCTGCAGTGGTTGAAGCCGCCGTTATAGGCGTGCCCGACGAAGAATGGGGCGAAGCAGTCAAAGCGTTTGTCATTACGGAAGAAGATATCGGCGAAAACGAACTCCTCGAGTTTTGTGATGAACACTTATCGGACTACAAAAAACCAAAATCAATAGAATTTCCGGATGAAATACCAAAATCCTCGGTTGGGAAAATACAGAAACACAAACTAAGAGAACCATACTGGGAAGATAAGGAAAGGAAAGTATAGAGGATTTTTATTTAATGCCCTTCCTAGTCTTCATATCCTATTATTAATAATATTCTATTTTATTTTTAATATTGGATTTATTTTTTAGGCTTTTTTTACCTTTTAATATTAAATAGAAAAAATTAGATAAAAA
>CAYNPN010000096.1:0-4982 GCA_964399085.1 Hadarchaeota archaeon (SeqCode)
TCATCACCCACCTAATCAAAGATTAGGAAGGAGACTTCTTTGCGCTAAAAGTTAATTAGAAAACTGAAACAAATCCGGATGTGAATTTAGAAAAGCCCTTCTTCCTCCATCCCTAATTCGAATTGTTCCTGTAAAATTTCGTAAGCCGCCTCAGGTGGAATAATACCCCTCTCAGTTATTATCAAATCTACGTAGTCGGGCGGAGTTACATCGAAAGCAGGATTCATGACATCTACATTGGGGAATTTTCCTTCTTCCACTACCTCATCCCTACTTCTTTCCTCGATTTCTACTAGCTCACCTACCACGGTGGAAGGATGGAATTTGTAGCTTTCGGCCGCTACGAAAGTCACCACTCTTGCTTCGTGGGCCGCTAGCGCGATTTGAGATGTTCCTATTTTGTTTACTACAGCCCCGTTTGCCGCAATGCTGTCTGCCCCGACTATTACCTTGTCGATTCTTTTCATGAAGTACCTCGCAGCAGAATCAACAATTAAGGTTACATCTATATCATTATCTACAAGTTCCTGAACTGTGATATGTCCCTGATATCTAGGTCTGGCTTCGGTGGCAAACACTTGGATGTCCTTTCCGTCTTCATGAGCAGTCTTTATTACGGAGAGGGCATTTGAACTGTTGCAGTGTGTCAATATCGTGTCTCCATCGGATATCCGACGCGATCCGATTTTACCAATTTTCCGGGTAGCTTTTTTTGAAGTGTTTATGAATTTCTCCGCTCGAGTGATGATTTTGTCCCTAAATGCAGACAGATCTTCATTTTGGGCGAGTTCATTCATATTCTTCGTGATGAAGCGCAACGAGTTAGAAAGAGAAACTGCCGAGGGACGAGTATTTAGCAAGACTTTTCTTGCTTCTTTAAACTCCTCAATTAGTTCGCCCGAACTTTCGGCCTCACTCTTTTCAGCAACAAGCTTAATTCCTCTGGCTGCACCTCTGGCTATTTCCCCTGCCCCCCGTATTTCCATATTTTCTATTTTGTCGGCTATTTCTTCGACTTCCGAAATAACCATATTTGATACCTTCTATACATTTCCTTTTTAAGAGAAAAAAGCTTACTGGATATCCCACCGATTCTATTTTTCGAATTGGCAAACCTTAAAACTCTGTAAGTCGGAAGAAATCTTGGTTGTAAATATGGGAGATAAGAAAGTTAAGAAATGTCCGGAGTGTGGGGGAAAAGGTGAACCCACCGGTAATACTTGGCCCCTCACCAGCCCGATGGCACTCATGAGCGGAAAGCTTATCATCATGGGTACCCTGGAATGCCAGGAATGCGGAAATAAGTTTAGAAAGAAGCTCAAGGAAATGCCGCTCGAGGGCCCGGAAGCTAAGGAAGAAATGGAGAAGCAAGAAGCGGAAGAAGACGAGGAATAGTTATCGGCTTTGGAGCTTGTTTCTAAAAATTCTGTAATCTGCCTTCTTGCTTGGGTCTTCTTCCTTTAGAATTAACTCATCGAGGCTTTTTTCAAACTCCTCTAAATTAGAAGATTCCTCCCCTATCCCCACAATTTTTTCTTTTACATCGGAAGCATAGTTGAGGTAGGGCCTGACGGAGGAGAATACATCAAGGATTTTCTTTTCACTATCTTGATCCATGGAGTCACCTAGATATCCAAGAGTTCCTCTTTGTAAGTCTCCATAGTCATGGTGATGTCCACATCCTTTACGCCCTGGTATGTACTAACCCTGTCCTCCACGAATTTGCTAATTTCGCCTCGATCTTCTGCTCTATATTTGGCGATTAGACCATGATTACCGGTAGTTTTATGAACTTCGCATACACCCTTAGACCTTTTTAGCACCCCTGCTACTCTACGGGCTTCACTGGATTTTACGTCGATGTTTAGAAAAGCGGCTATATCATATCCGGCCTTTTCCGGATCCACCTTTGCCGTGTAACCCTTGAGGATTCCTTCATCTTCTAGTTTCTTTATCCTTCTCCTAACTCCAGAAGTACTAAGACCAACTTCGTCGGCTATTTCACTAAGAGTTTCTCGCCCATCCTCAATAAGCATCTTGAGGATTTTCATATCTACACTATCTGTCTCGTGAATAATAACGCACCCCAGCCTCCTGGCGGTTTACAAATTTGACCAGTATCTATTTATCATTTTTGGACATCAAAAAAGTTTGCATTTCTCTCAGATATCTCACCATGCTGAGAGATAACCTGGTGGAATTCTTCAAAAAAATTGCCTTGAGATATTTGGTGGGATATAAGTTAACTGGCGAAGTTCTCAATAGACCTGAACATCGCCCACAACCAATCTTTCCGTGAGTTCTTGGATTTTTTCCAAATGCTCGTTTGCAATATTCTCCGCTTCATCTCTGAAGCTGCTGACTTTTTCTCCCTCTTCAGGAAGTAGTCTAATGTTCAGAACCTTGGGTTGGTCTATCGGTTTCCCGATTTGGCTCAAACATCTGACAAAGGCTTCCTTAATACCATCTATCTCGGAAATTTCTTGCGCGACTTCCCAAGCTAGAATATTATATATTTTTCCGACGTGGTTGATGGGATTTTTTCCCGCAGCGGCTTCAAGAGACATCGGACGATCAAATGTGATTAGTCCATTGACTCTGTTTCCTCGTCCAGTCATGCCATCATCCCCCTGCTCGGCGGAGGTGCCTGTAACGGTTTGATATATTATTCCCTCCTCCGGCTCATCTGCGGTGTTCACATGAACTCCGACGTTTCTATCCGTTATTTTGGAAGCCAAATCGCAAACGTAATCTCCCACTTCTTCCTTTATAGACATATAGTGATCTAGATCTTCGAGCTGAGATGAAATGGTCGCCATGGCAACAGTGAGATTGATGTGGTCGTCTTCACGTTGGGCCATCACTTTGATGTCTTCCCCCACGGCCGGTATCCTTTCCTTTAATTCATCGGAATTTAATTTTCTCTCGGTCTCGAGGACTATCTTTTCCGTCTCCGAGTGGGGTGCAAAGGCAATTCCAATAGAGGTGTCGTTGGAAGAAGGCACCCCGTGTCGCTGAAAAACACTCTTTAGGTCCACCGAACCAGCTCCTATTCTTGAATCTATTTCTACATGGTCCTGAATGTCAAGAAATCGGACTTTTTCATCAAGATAATCTGCGGCTGATTCGCTGGCGATATCGTTTATGGGTATTTCTTGATCTCCAGCCTTTGTGGTTCCCCTACCGGCAATTACCACGTAGATCGGCTTTTGGACATCCCCTTTTTGGAAATCGGGATTCGCGGAACCGCCTACAATTAGTACTTTGTCAGTGTTATGGTGGAGGATATTATCAAATCTCTCCAAGTATTCCTTACTAAGAGCCCTGCTAACGGCTTCTGATAAACCGTCGGAAAGTGTATCTGGATGCCCTATTCCCTTTCTTTCCACGATTTCTATTTTGTTGTCCTCGATGGCCGGTCTTTCTGTATGCTCGACTACTATGTTCCTTTGCATGGTCTATCAGGCGATACAAATATTTTCCGAGATACTTATTAGTCTTTGTATTTAACATAACCAACAGGAATATAGATAACGATGAAAATCGTTCATCCCTCCGAAATCCGTTCCTTGAGATCGAAAGCAAACTTGACACAGGCAGAGCTTGCGGAGAAGGCAGGAGTTACGCAGGCCTACATAGCAAAGATTGAGTCGGGAGATGCTGACCCAAAAATTTCTACGCTCGAAAGGATTTCGAAGGCTTTAAAAAGAGACACGAGCGGCAAAGAAAAAACGGCAGAGGATGTGATGGAAACACCAATAATTTCAATTTCCCCTGACGATGAAATCCAGAAGGCTATCAGATTAATGGAATCAAATGATATCTCCCAGATGCCTGTCGTAAGGAGAGATAAACAAATTGGATCTCTGTCGGAGGAGAATATTCTTCATAAAATCTCGGCCGGGAAAAATCTATTCAATTTGACCGAGGAGAAAGTCCGTAAGGTTATGGACGACCCCTTCCCCACGGTTGGCACGGAGGAGGAGCTTGACACTATATTTCATTTACTTAGACATAATCAGGCTGTCTTGGTGCTAAGGAAGGGAGAACCTGTGGGGGTAATCACGAAGGCAGATGTCCTGCAAATGTCCATGCGATGAAGTTCTAGTTCCCTTACGTCTTATTCGTCGAGGGGGTTTTCGTTAACGGCCTTCTCGAGAAACCTCCACCTTTCTCTAAAGGTTTCTACTTCAGCTAAATCCGTCTCGAAATGATGTACTTGTTCAGACTCGTCAAGTTCGACTATTATCTCTCCCTCCGGCGATGCGATGAAACTGTGTCCGCTGACCTCCCTCCCGTCCGGATAGTTGGTCGAGGTATTATTCATGAAAACATAGTAGACTCCGTTCTCCACGGCCCTCGAGGCTCCTATATGTTTCCACATTTCTATTCTGTTGAGGGGGATATTGGATGGATTAAAAATAATCTTAGCCCCCTGAGATGCGAGTATTCTGCTTACCTCGGGATAGGCGGCATCGACACAGACCACTACGCCGATTTTGAATCCATCGAGCTGGAAGGCCTCCATTTCCTCACCGGCGGAAAGAAATTCGGCTTCGCCAACTGCTTCGGAGGGAAATAGCTTGTCAGAATGACCCAAAATCTCTCCGTCTCGGTTAATTACATAACAAGAATCGAAAATTTCATCCTCCTTTTCCATGTACAGTGCCCCTGTCAGGATATTGAAATCCTTTCTTTCGGCTACTTCTTTCATCTTGGATAGTAGGCTTTCAAACTCCTCTTCTTCGAGAGGATCTATGCCACACCAATTTTCGGGGAGGCAGACGATATCCGATTTCTCGATTTGATCTAAATAATCAAATACTTTTTCTAGGTTCTGGCTTCGCTCATGTCTATCTCGACCCGTCTGGATCATTGAGATTTTTGTCCCTGCCGACATAGTTTCTATCAATTATTTTATTTTCATGTTCTTTTATCTTCTTTTACCGAGAAGACACCTTCCCAATCGTGGATTGGATGGG
>CAYNPN010000097.1:0-1708 GCA_964399085.1 Hadarchaeota archaeon (SeqCode)
CGGGAGAGGTGAGTAAAAGTAATGCCGATTCATCACCCACCTAATCAAAGATTAGAAAGGAGACTTCTCGGCAAAGAGATTAAAAATTCCTCCTTCGAAAAACAATTAATTCAGAATATAGGTAATATTTTTTAATAAAAAAGTAATACTGGTATTCTATGATAAAATGAAGGAAGAAAAAGGAAATGGAAACCCATTCAGAGCTGAAGTCGAAGAGCTTATCGAGAAGGGAGAGGTTAAGAAACTACTCAAGAAGGCCGGAGAGCTACACGGACATCTTTGCAACTACTTAACTTACGGAGTTAAAGCGGGATACACCGCAGTGAAAGAGTTAGGAGTGAAAAATACCGGAATGGAAGAAATCATAGCGATTTTAGAAACAAACAACTGCTTCAGTGATGGAGTCCAAATGATAACCGGTTGTACTTTCGGAAATAACGCCCTGATTTACAAAGACATCGGGAAAACTGCAGTCACCGTCGCAAAAAGGGACGGAACAGCAATAAGAATTGCCCTAGATCCCAAATTTGAAGACTCTATAGAAGAGGAATATCCAGAAGCGTATGAACTTTGGAACAAAATAATTACTGAGAGAGAAGAATCAACACCTCAAGAATACAAAAAAATGATGAGATTATTCAGAGAGATGTCTATAAACGAACTAGATAAACCAGAAAGTGAAATGTTCAACATAGAGCGTAAGAAAATCGATCTTCCCGATTACGCCCCAATCTTCGATTCAGTAAAATGTTCCGTTTGTGGGGAAAATATCATGAAACCAAAAGCCCTGAAGGAAAACGGAAAGTTTATTTGTAAGGAATGCGCCGAGAAGGAATATCCGAGATTAGACGGAAGCGGAATATCAATGAAACCCTCATGATGAATCGGGCTCCGAAAAAATAAATCCAAACAATCTCTCAAAAACAAACAGCTTTTAATTATCCTCAAGAAGAGGGTTATTTCCGATATCGGGGGACCCGCAATATCAAATTAAAATCTTCGCTTTCTGCCCTCATCCTCGCTATCTCTTGAACCTCGCCACAAGGTATAAGACTACGAGTGAAAACGGAAGCAGCCAGAGTTCCGGCTGGTAGGGAGGGCCGTAAGTCGCCAAAAAATCCTCAAGAGTGCTGAACCAACCCTCTTCCCCCGGGATAGATTGAGTTATTCTAGCAAATATGTTACATCCCGCCAATATCCACAACATGATAGATCCGAGAACTGCCTTACCAAGTCCATGAATATCCTCCAAATCCATGGCTCCAACAAATATAAAGACCCCAGCAAAGAACAGAATGAGTCCCTTCCAGAAACTCCACATTGATTCGGAAACTGCTAAAAATTCGGTCGAAATATCCCGCCCTATCACGACAAGTATGATATCCGATACTCCGAAAAGCGAAGCGACAATCCCCAAGACCGCCAAATACACTGCTACCATTTTGAACCTCATCTCAAATCCCCGCCAGTGAAACTATTATCCGCATTAAACCCCCAAATAGGAAGACCGATCCCGCAAGGACCCCGAGGGATTTTATGATCGTTTCAGGGCCCCCCTCTTTGAGAAGCATTATAAAAGTCGCCAAGCAGGGAAAGTAAAGGCTGATTATGACGACCGAGGTGATCAATTGGCCGGTCGACATCTCGATTCCCTCAAGCAATCCCACAGCCAACCCCTTCCTCATAAAACCAGCAACTAGAGGACCTG
>CAYNPN010000097.1:1792-2781 GCA_964399085.1 Hadarchaeota archaeon (SeqCode)
ACTCTATCACGCCGAACCAGTACAGAATCTGAATTGCCAAAACACCGGTGAGCACGAAAGGCAGCGCCAGCTTGAAGAAGTGCTTTAAACGGGTCCACAATTTCGAAGCTACATTCCCCCAAACCGGCCTCCTGTACGGTGGAACATCCACAAGTATTTCTGGAGATTCACCTGGCACCAGCCGGTTCAAGAGAGTACCCACCAGGAAAAAACCTGCGAATAGGTAGAGGAGTATCAGTCCAGTGTACTGCGGTAATAGAGCCTTCATGACCCCTATCTGAGCAGCACACGGTATGAAAACACTTAGCAGTGCCATCATCATGAACCTCTGCTTTTCCGTCTCCAAGGTCCTCGATGCCATAACCCCCGGGACATTGCAACCCAGAGAGAGAATCGTCGGAACAATCGCAAACCCGTGAAGACCTATTTTGTGTAGAACTGTATCCGCCATCACCGCTAGCCTCGGAAGATATCCACTGTCCTCAAGGAGAGTTAGGATAAGGTAAAATGCAATTATCGCAGGAAGAACCACACCAACAGCGACAAACAGGCCCGTAGTTAAAACTCCAAAGGCTGCGAAAGAACTCTCAGCGGACGCCTCGCCGACAAAAAGCCAGTAAAGCGGACCTCCCGGGTTTGGAAAAACCGACTGTAGCCAAGGTAAAAAGTGACCATCAAAAGCAGGGACTGCAAAACCATCTGTGAAAAACCCGGCAAATGAGCTAAAAAAGGACCAGAAACCGAACAGGACCGCCAACGCAAAAGGAAGGCCATAAAATGGTTGGACCGTCAGGTCCGAAACCACCTCACTCAGCTTGTGCTCACGCTTTCCTCTAGAAACGACCCTATCGGAAATTCTGTCGATGATATCCCACCGTTCATCAGAATTTAGAAAATCTTCCTCCTCTTTTCGTGATATTTCACCATTCCCCTTCATGATTCCCCACCTCTTTCAAAATTTCGACCACTTCTCCCTGTCTGGCCTCACT
>CAYNPN010000097.1:2791-4922 GCA_964399085.1 Hadarchaeota archaeon (SeqCode)
CCGTGGAAACCACCGGCAACTTCAAGATCCTCTCCAGTTCCTCTACATCAATCTTTATGTTCCTGTCCCTCGCCTCGTCAGACATATTGAGGGCCACCACCATGGAGAAACTCCGCTCAATCAGCTCCAGACAAAGATAAAGCCCTCTCTCAATCGAGGTAGCGTCTATAACGCAGACAACCACATCCGGCTCCATCTCTTTCAGCATTTTTCCCGCAACCTCCTCCGCCTTGTCCTTCGCCTCAAGAGAGAAGCTTCCGGGCAAATCAACAACCCTGTAATCTTCTCCGCCTATCTTCGCTCGACCCTCCGTGTAATCGACAGTCGTTCCTGGATAGTTAGATATCGACACGTCCACCCCCGTCAGCCTGTTAAAGAGGACGCTCTTCCCGACGTTAGGGTTACCCATCAGTGCTAGAGTCTTCATTGCTCGACCTCCACAGTGACCGATTCGGCGATCCCCCTGCCTATCGAGGACTCGTTACCCTCAATCTCTATGACTATAGGACCCCCAGCCGGTTGCTCAGAAGAAACTTTCACTACCTTCCCCCTCCTGATACCCATCCCGGCGACTCCGGCGGGAATGGAGGAGCCCAACTCGACTATCTTCCCACTTTCACCTGGCTTCAACTCTGATAGCTTCCTCTCCAAACTTAATCACCTTTAGGGGTGCCTAAATTTCCCCTCTTTCTAGTAAGAAGTGATTTTTATAAATGTTAGGTGCGCCTAACATATTAACGCCTAGAAAAAGGAACTAAACAAATAAAGGAGCTAGCCAATGAAATTAATCAATTTACAACCAGGTGAAACGGGCGTAGTGTCGCAGGTGAACTGCGGACACGGCGCCAAGCGGAAGCTCTCATCCAGAGGGATCAAAAGAGGGAGTCGGATAAGGATGGTCTCCGGCTCAAGGGGGCCGGTAGTAGTAGAGTGCGGCGGAAGTCAGATGGTAATCGGTAAAGGGATGGCTAGAAAAATCGAGGTTAAAAGAGGGTAAACATGAATAAAAAAGAGATGAGTTCGAGCGTAGAAGACTACTTAGAAGCCATATATCTCCTAACCAAGGAAATGGATGAAGTCGGGACATCGGACATAGCCTCCTTTTTAGAGGTAAAGCCCCCAAGCGTCACGGAAATGCTGAGAAAACTAAAGGAAGAAGGGCTAGTAAATTACGAAAAATATGGAAAGATTTCGCTCACATCCCGAGGAAACAAAGTGGCGAAAGAAGTCAGTAGCAGACACTTTGAGCTGATAAACTTCCTACAACTCCTAGGTGTCGATGAAGAATCTGCAAAAACGGATGCTTGCAAAATAGAACACGTTTTAAATTCAAAAACTATGGAAAAATTGAGAAAATTTATGGAATTCGTCGAAGAAGCTCCAGAGAACCCTAAGTGGCTTGAACATTATAATCACTTTGTAAAAACAGGCAAGCATCCCGAATGTAATCGTCGTGAAGATTAATTTTTGAGAATAATTTTTACTATTTACTAGATCTCCTCATCTCCTTAAATTCAGAAAAATTTGGAGGACTTCCAGTTCGAATATCCCCCTCGGACTGCTATATAGAAACTTAGAAACTTGATAACAGAAACATAACGCAATTCGAAAGGAACAATAAGGCCTTATAAAAAATTATTAGAATACAAAAACACAAGACCCGCACAGCTGATTGAAATGAAGAAATCAAAGATAGAATTGGAGCCCATCGGAATAATTCACACACCTTACAAAAAAGATGGAGAAGCACCTCACCAAGCTTACAAATCGGAGGATATCGGTGAAATAGAAGTCTTTGAGGAGTATGAGGAGGGATTGAAAGATATCGAAGGTTTTTCTCACCTCATTATCCTATACGGATTCCACAAATCCGTCAAGCGTTCAGTGAAGAAGAAACACTACCTAGAATCACTTGGACTTCTGGTAAAACCCGATCTGGATGATACTCCCCGGGGCCTCTTCGCTACTAGGTCTCCAAACAGACTCAATCCGATAGGACTCACGATCGTCGAGCTACTGAAGCGCAAGGGAAACATACTCCGAGTCAAGGGAGTCGATATGCTCGACAGCACACCTCTCCTCGATATCAAGCCATATGTCCCAGAGTTTGACCAGCCAGAAAGAGCTAAAA
>CAYNPN010000098.1:0-4818 GCA_964399085.1 Hadarchaeota archaeon (SeqCode)
GATTCATCACCCATCCAATCCACGATTGGGAAGGTGTCTTCTCCGATAAAAAGATAAAACCAGGTAGCAGCAGAAAGGGATTCGAGATAATCGATATAATGTCGGGCGAGTCCAGAATCCTAGCCCACGTGAACGAAGATAGCGGACCGAAGGTTAGCAAATATCGAGTGAACGTGCCGAACGTTAATTATATTAGCAAATCCGCAATTTCAAGGGCTCTTGAAAAGGCCGACCTCTTAGTTATCGATGAGATAGCCCCAATGGAAACTTATAGTGACGAATTTAAACGGCAGGTGGAGAAGAGCTTAGATTCGAAGAAACCACTTCTTGCGGTTATCCATAAGCGATCCAAAAAGGGGTTTATAGGGAAGGTAAAAAATAGGGAAGATACCAGAATGTTCAAGGTCAACGTTAAGACCCGCGATAATCTACCGGGAAAACTCACCAATTTTATTTTGGAAAGCTTATCTTAAGGGAGAGGGGCCCCTAAATTGATGGGGGTTCACACAATGGAAACTCAAATGGTTCAGGAGGGAGAACTGGAACTAGAAGTACCAAGGTTGGAGAATTACAGAACCTCTCCCAAAGAATATGTTCCCTCCCAGACACCCGTCTTCTTCAACCCGGTCATGGAAATAACCAGAGATATCTCCGTATCCTCATTGGAAGTGATGAGCAGAAATCTCGGAAAGTTAAGGGTATGTGATGCGCTAGCAGGTGTAGGAGCTAGGGGTCTTAGATATGCTCAAGAAATTGATGATACTGAGGAAGTGATAGTTAACGACTGGTCCTCGGACGCCGTCGAATTAATTCGAAAAAATATCAAAATAAATGATCTTTCATCGACTAAAGCCTCGGAAGATGATGCCAACGTAATACTTCATGAGGGAGCTGGAACTTTTGATGTCGTAGATATAGATCCCTTTGGAAGTCCTATTCCATATTTGGATGCATCATTTTCCGCCCTTTTCAGGGAGGGGGTTCTTTTGGTTACAGCAACGGACACAGCTCCTCTCTGTGGAGCCTATCCCAAGCCATGTCTCAGAAAATATGGGGCCTGGGCCTTGAGAACTCCATATGCCCGAGAAATTGGCCTTAGAATTCTAATAGGAGCCGTTCAAAGGAGAGCTGCCTCTCATGATTTGGCACTAAATCCTGTCCTAGGCCATGCAACTCAACATTTTTTCAGAGTACATTTCAGAGGTAAGGAGGGGGCGAAGAGATCCAATCAAATATTAGATAAACAGGGATACATATCACACTGCTTCGATTGCGGAAGAAGGATAATAACTGAGGGATTAATCAGCGAACTTCCAAGGGAATGCGAATGTGGAAGAAAATTGAAACATGCCGGGCCCATGTGGCTGGAAGATTTTTCCCGAAAAAAACATCTCGAAATGGTCATAGAAGACCTATCGAGTAGGGACTTTGAGTTAGAGGAAAAGGAAAGAAGATTATTGAGATTATGTAGAGGGGAAATCGGTGGGGAGCCTGCTTTCTATGATATTCACGAAGTAAGTTCACACGCCGGATCATCCCCACCAAAAATCGAGAAAGTTATTAAAAAACTCGGAGAAAGCGGCTATTTTGCAACCCGCACACATTTCTCGGACACCGGAATAAGGACTGATGCATCTATAGAAGAGTTAATGGATATTATATCCGGTTAGGGGGGAATGAACCCTTTAGCAATTACGTAAGTTTCCGCACTTTCCTCTCTCGAGGCGTCGGGTTTGGAAGATTTCGAGAACTCGAAGCACTGCTTTACGTCATTCATAAAATCGTTGAAAAATTCACCTTGGAAAATTTTTATCAGAGAATTTCCTTCGGGTCTCAGCAATCTCCTGGAAATATTCATTGCCGATCTCGCTAACTCTACTGATTTAGCATGATCTATGTCCCAGATTCCAGAAATATCGGGAGCCGCATCGGATAGAACTGCATCCGGGGAATCGGGAAGAGCCTCCCTGATAAGATCCTCCGATTCCATCTCCGTTATATCTGCCCGGATGGTTTCCACATTCGAATAGTTAAGATCCTCAATCGATTCTAAATCGACCCCGAGTACAAATCCGTCATCGCCCACAATTTCCCGGGCTGCCTGAAGCCAGCCGCCGGGTGCTGCACCCAAATCAACTACCACATCTCCGGGTTCCAGAATATCGAACTTCTCGTTTAACTGATGGAGTTTATAAACCGCCCGGCTCCGGTAGCCTTCCTCCTTTGCCTTTTTATAGTAATGTTCATTTTTTCGTTTGTCTTGCCAGTCTTCTCCCATCTTACCATTCCTCTGGTTTCAATCCTTCTACTTTAAAACTACGTTCCACTTCTTCCTTCAATCTATGGATATGCTTGGAATAAAATAGATGGCTTTCGCAGTCACAGTCGCTTGAACCAAATCCCTCGACAGAATCGAAGGAGTTGTCTAGATTCTCCGCGATATCACATTCCTTTTTTCGGTCCCCCTCGGCGTACAGAACCTCTTCAATTCCGATCTCCTTCAAAAAATAATCCACATGCCAGTGCAACTTCTTTTCTTCGCTCAGATGCCTTCCGATTCTTCCCTCCAAACTGTTGAGGGCCGAACCCACGTAGGCATAGAATCCACCCTCAAATTCAATTCTTCCTAACTTGCCGATTTGGATTTCCACCGTATCGGTGTTTTTCAGTAATAGCACATATGTACCCTTCATGTTTCCAAGTTCCTTTCAAACCAATCTCGAGACGAGGTAAGATTCACTTCAGAAATAAAATTGTCCCATTGTAAATCGAAGGATTAATTTCCAACATCGATATTCAATTTCTCGGTTAATTCCTTGTATCTGTTCCTCACGGTTACCTCAGTTACATGTGCCACTTCAGCAACCTCTTTCTGGGTCTTTCTTTCACCGCCCTTCATCGCAGCTATATAGAGTGCCGCAGCAGCAATTCCGGTGGGACCGCGGCCCGAAGTCAGTCCCTCCTCCTGAGCCTGGTTTATTATTTTCATGGCTTCGGTACGCACCTCTCCGGAAACATCCAATTCACTGCCAAAGCGGGAGACGTAATTTGCGGGGTCGGTTGGTGGAAGATGTAGGTCGAGTTCACGGGTGAGAAATCTATAACTTCTTGCAATATCCTTTTTATCGACCCTACTGACTTCGGCCACCTCTTCCAGAGTTCTCGGCATCTGTGTCTGCCTACAGCCTGCGTAAAGCGCCGCAGAGGCAACCCCCTCTATGGAGCGACCCCTTATGAGGTCCTCTTGGACAGCTTCCCGATATATCTTCGCGGCGACCTCTCGAACATTTCTGGATAATCCCAATTGAGATGACATGCGATCCATTTCGGAAAGCGCAAATGCCAAGTTACGTTCGGTTGCATCGGACACTCTAATCCTCCGCTGCCATTTCCGGAGACGGTACATTCGAGAACGTCTTTCCGGAGAAAGGCTCTGGCCTTTGCTATCCCGATTCTTCCAATCGATTTTCGTCGAAAGTCCCTTATCGTGAATAGTGTATGTCATTGGGGCTCCCCCCCGGCTCCTTTCGTCCTCCTGTTCCTGATCGAAGGCCCTCCACTCGGGTCCCCTATCCTTGAGGCCCTCCTCTATTATCATGCCACATTTTTGACAAATGATTATATTCCTCTGGTAATCCCTCACTACGGAGTCACTTCCGCAGCTTGGACATTCCCTCTCCAGCTCCTCTAACTTCTCTTTCTCTAAATCTTTCTCAGAATCAGTATCGGGCATGCTTACACCGGCTGAACCTTCCCCCACCCTGAGGCAGTAAGTTAGATGAAAATTATCGCTTATAAAAATTACGAAATTTCTTTAAATCAACTTTCTTCGATATTTTTAAAAACTCAGATGCGACTCTGCCCGTTCGTAAGGCGTAGTGAGGCCCTCTAACTTTAAGAGAAGGAACACGTTAAATCTTTTACAGAAAAAGGATACGATATATTGGTGGAAAAAATGTCTGAAGATGACTCTGAGGTCCCTAAAACATGGCGGATTGTACTGGACGTTCTGAAACCGCACGACCCACCTCTACCTAAATTTGCAGAAAAAATAGGTGCAATGGATGGAGTGGAGGGGGTAGATGTAGCTCTTCTCGAAATTGACAAGGAAACGGAAACCTTGAAGATAACGGTTGATGGTAATCTGGATTACGATGAAATAAGATCTAAGATCGAAGAATGGGGAGGAGTGGTCCACAGCGTGGACGAAGTTGTAGTGGGAGAAAAACCCATCGGATAATTTTTCCCAAAGCTGGCCCTTGGAATATCAGAAAATACCCTCTCAGATTGGAATTTGAGAAGTATCCGAGGTTACTGAAATTACTGAAGAGGGATGAAAATCAAAGAAATCTTCACAATAGGATATGGGGATAAAGATTTCCCGGAATTCCTCAATTTACTCAAAGAAGTAAATATAGAATTAGTCATAGACGTCCGTTCCTTTCCCCAATCAAAATGGTCCGAATATGAAAAAGAAAGCTTGAGAAAAAATCTGCCCAAAGCTGGTGTCGACTATCTGCATCTCGAGGACCTAGGTGGTTATAGAGACGAAGGATATCGAGAATATATGAAGACGGAAGAATTTCGGAAGGCTTTCAACCGTCTAAAAGAACTATCCGAAAAACAAAAAATCGCGATTATGTGTCTGGAATCATATCCTAGCGGTTGTCATCGTAGATTTATTGCTCAAAAGCTAAAGGACGAGGGATGGAAAGTAGTACATTTAGTAGGAAAGAATGGAAAACAAGAAACCCTCACGTGACATCCTCTCCGACCTGAAGGACGGAGCTTCCACCCATTCACACCCTTCCAGTCCGA
>CAYNPN010000099.1:0-4743 GCA_964399085.1 Hadarchaeota archaeon (SeqCode)
TTGAGGGTGAGCCAGCCTTGAACCGAGTCTCCTTGGGAAGTCTCTTCCTTCAGGGCGAGGAGGATGTCACGGGAATTATGAATTGAAGAAGTTGGTGTTTAAAAATTAGATATACTAAAGGTTCCGAGGATGCGGACTCAATCCTAGTTTTGGACTTTGGAGGACAATATGCCCACCTAATCGGGAGAAGAATCAGGGACCAAAATGTATATTCGATAGTGGTCCCCTACGACACCGGTTTCGATGAAATTCGAAATTGGGCCGAAAGCGGACGAGTCAAAGGGATGATTTTGTCCGGAGGACCCTCGAGCGTCTACGAGGAGGACGCACCGAAGCTTGACTCAAGAATCTTGGATCTAGAGGTTCCGAAGCTCGGGATTTGTTACGGCCATCAATTGATCGCGCAGATGGTGGGTGGAGATATAGAGGGGGCCGAAAAGGGCGAGTACGGAATAATCGAACCCGAAATTCTAAGGGAGAGTGGAATATTTCTGGGGCTGGGTTCCGAACTGAAAGGGTGGACCAGCCACCGTGATATAGTGCGTGAGCTACCGCAAGAGTTCGAAAAGACGGCAGAAACTGAAAATTGCCCCATAGCCGCGTTCGAAAGCAAGGAGGGAGATATATATGGAATCCAGTGGCATCCCGAAGTCACCCACACCGAGAAAGGGGATGAAATCTTCGGGAACTTCCTATTCGAAATATGTGGATGTGAACCGGGGTGGGAGATGGAAGACTTCATCGACAAGTCTGTGGAGAAAATAGAAGAAGAAGTAGGGAACGAGAAATGTATAATCGGGGTAAGTGGAGGTGTCGACTCCACGACTGCAGCCGCGCTTGCATCCAAAGCACTCGGCGAAAACTTGGTGGCGGTCTTTGTAGACCACGGATTACTTAGGGAGAACGAGGTAGAGACGGTCGAGAAAACCTTACAGAATTATGATCTGAACCTGATAGCTCTGGACGAAAAGGAGAGATTTTACGATGCCCTAGAAGGGGTAACGGACCCGGAATTGAAGAGAGAAATCATTGGTGAGGAATTTATCAGAATATTTGAGGAAGTCGCAGAGGATGTCGGGGTCGATTATCTCATTCAGGGGACTATCTATCCGGACTGGATAGAATCCGGTTCGGAAGATCATTCTGCCACAATAAAGAGTCATCATAATGTGGGGGGGATACCTGCGCAGATTGATTTCGACGGAATTGTCGAACCCCTCCGAGATTTATATAAAGATGAGGTAAGAGAGGTAGCCGAATCCTTTGGATTGCCTAAGGACATAGTCTGGCGACAACCTTTTCCCGGCCCTGGATTGGCGGTTAGAATCATGGGGGAGGTAACGCCCCGGAGAGTTGAAATCCTGCAGGGAGCCGACACAATACTGAGAAACGAGGTCGAAAAAGCGGGCCTCGATAAAGAACTTTGGCAGTACTTCTCGGTCTTACTTTCAAACAAAAGTACGGGTGTTAAGGGCGACGACCGTGATTACGGTTATATTATTGGATTGAGAGCCGTCGAAAGCGAGGAGGCTATGACTGCAAACTTTGCCGAACTGCCATATGATTTCCTTGAGGCTATTTCGAACAGGACCGTAAACGAAATCCCGGAAGTATCCAGAGTCGTCTATGATATCACCCATAAACCACCCGCTACAATCGAGTGGGAGTAGCTATCAGGCTTTTGATTTATATCAATCGAATTAATATCCGAAGATGGAAAGAAGAATAAAAGGATATCAATTACTGGGGAAAAATAGATGACTAAATGTGATTTATGCGGGGATGAATCGGCTATCCTTTACACCGTTGAAAGCACCACATCGAGGGGGGGAAATGAATATCACCTCTGTAAGGAATGCCTAAAAATAGTTCACGAAGCCTATGTTCAAATTAAGTAATGGGACCATTTCACTCATTCTAAATCAAATTTTCACTAAAAAGGTGTAATCGATGAAGGAAGGCATGTCAGCCCTGGATATCAAGGTATGTTTGGAAGAAATGGTCGTTCTCTTGGAAGCCTATACAGGAAAAGTTTACCAAATGGAGGAAAAATTTCTTCTTCGATTTAATTCTCCGGAAGGTGGGAAGAAGGAGTTAATCATAGAGCCGGGTAAAAGAATACATCTCACTAGAAAGAAACACGAAACTCCCGAGAGGCCTCCTTCCTTCCCTATGCTACTGAGAAAACATCTATCCAATAAACGGTTGACCGAGATATCGCAGCCCGATTTGGAAAGAGTTGTGATATTAAAATTCGAAGGTAAGGACGAAATCCGCTTTCTCATAGTAGAGCTCTTTGGAGAGGGAAATTTGCTTCTTTGCGATGGAGAAAGGGAGATAATCAAACCCTATCGACCCAGAAGTTGGGAGGATAGAAGCCTACAGGCAGGTGAAGTATACTCCCTCCCTCCGAAGAAAGGTAGGGACATCTCTTCGATCGGCAATATAGAAGAGCTAAAAGACATATTGAGTGATTCACCCGATATCGTAAGGGGTTTAGCTACAAACCTGAACATCGGGGGGAGCATTGCCGAAGAAATATGCGCTAGAGCAGATGTCGACAAAAATATTGATCCAAAATCCCTTTCCGAGGAACAATATTCCGACCTATTCTCCACAATCGAGGATATGCTGAACGAGGAAGTCTCACCCCAAATAATTTACGATGATGGAGAGCCCGTCAAATTCTTGCCTTTTCCATTTGAAACCCTGAAAGATTCGAAATCTGAGTCGTTTGAGACCTTCAATCAGGCCATTGATGAGTATTTCCAGAAAATATCCGAGCGTAGGTTCAAAACTGAAAAGGAATCCAAGGTCGATAAAAAGGTCGGGGAAATCGAGGAAAGGCTAGAAAACCAAAGGAAGAGACTCGAGAAGCTCGAGAAAGAGGCGAAGGAAGCCAAGAAATCGGCAGATGCCGTTTCCACCCATCATGCACGGATAGACTCCACCCTAGACAAGCTCAACGAGGTAAGAGAATCGGATGGATGGGAAAAGATCGAGAACGAGATCGAGAAACCGGAGAATGAGAGGGTGGAATGGGCAAGGAACATCGTTTCCGTCGACCCTCAAAACGGAAGTATTGACTTTGAACTCCCCGAAGGTGTGGTGAGTCTAGACATAAGACTGGGTTCCTTTGAGAACGCCTCCGAATTGTACGAGAGAAATAAGAAACTGAAGAAGAAAATGGAGGGAGCCAAATCCGCAATTGAGGAAACAAAAGAAGAACTGGCAAAGGTGAGGGAAGAGGGAGTAGAAATCCCTGAAAAGGAGGTTCCGAAAACACGGAGGAAGGAAAAATGGTACGAAAAATACCGTTGGTTCCGGACCTCGGACGGTCTACTCGTCATTGCCGGTCGCGATAAGAAGACCAATCAAGAAGTCGTGGAAAAACACATGGAAAGCCGGGATCTATACCTTCATGCCGATCTGGAAGGTGCCCCACACGTGGTGATAAAAAATGAGAATGGCGAAATCCCCCGGACTAGCATTGAAGAGGCCTCAAAATTTGCCGGGATGCACTCCAAAGCTTGGGGAAGAGGAGTCGGCAATATAGATGTCTACTGGGTAGAACCGGACCAAGTTTCGAAGGAGCCCCCAACAGGAGAATATCTCCCAAGTGGTAGCTACATGATTAAGGGAGAAAGAAACTACCTAACTGTCTCTATGGAGGCAGCTGTAGGGTCCCTCGATAGAGAGGACGCCAAAATTCCCATCTGTGGTCCTCCTTCAGCAATAGAAGTTCATTCCGATAAAATGGTGAAAATTACCCCAGGAGACACGAAAAAATCAGATTTTGCCAAGGGAATCAAAGAAAAACTTGAAGAGAAATCCGACCTAGAGGTAAGTTTGGATGAGTTGATGCGGATACTTCCTCCAGGTTCGGGCTCGATAGTGACATCCTCCCCTACCTAATCGGAGATCAGGAAGGGGCTTCCAGCCAAAGCGAGGGTTCCCGTATTTCTCAGCAACTTATCGCCTCCGAAGAGGCTCCAGAGGTCGCTTCATGGCTCAGGGTTCCGGGCTGTGCCACGGCAGCCCCTGCACTCACCAGAGGTCTCATCTCGGACTTGCCGAGTGCCCGACCGGCGATATTTCTGGCACCGTTCACATCGGAATCTATCTCAAGACCGCAGTTCGAGCACTTGAACTCTCCCCTATTTCTGTTACCTTCCTCTCCACATCGAGAACATCTCTGACTCGTGTATGCTTCATCGACTTCGATATATTTGATGCCCCTTTCCTTGCACTTATATTCAAGCATTTGCCTGAACGAATGGTGCGGAAATCGATGCAGTTTCCTGTTCATCTCCCTGCCCTTGTCTCGCTTTTGAACACCCGAAAGATCCCCAACCGCCACCACCAGCTTGTTTTCCTTTGCATAGCCCGCTATTCTCGTAGTTAACTTGTGCAGTAAGTCTCTAACTTTGTTATGTTCCCTGCGGTGCCATCCTTTGCCGGTCTCGGATTGTCGCCTGAGATAGAAGTACTTCGACTGCACTCGTTTGATTTCACGTCCTCGGAATTCCGACTCCCGGCTGGGTAGTGCCACCGACACTACTGGGTTTCTCAACCCGAGGTCGATCCCGAGGGCGCCCTCGTGCTCTTCCACCTCTTCGACTTCTATCTCGACCGTGATGTCGAGGTGAAACCTTCCGTTTTTCCGGAAGAGTTTGGATTCGCAAATCTCCCAATCCCCTTCAATCTCGATGTGGGTGTCGACGGGGACCTTCACGCCGCCAT
>CAYNPN010000100.1:0-4660 GCA_964399085.1 Hadarchaeota archaeon (SeqCode)
ATCACCCACCCAATCTTTGATTGGGAAGGTGTCTTCTCCGACAAAAGAGATAAAATTCAGTTAGTTTAAAAAGATTCCCTGTTAAATACAAAGGAAAAAATACGAAATAGGGGTGATAAATTTGAAAGATGTAGTAATGGTAGATTTTTTGAGAACTCCATTTTCAAGAAGTAGACCAGGACAGCCGGAAAGAGATGTCTTCAATAACATCAGAATGGACGAAACCCTAGCTAAAGTTATGAATGAACTTTTGGACAGAAATGATTTAGAGCCAAATGTAATCGAAGACTTCTTTGTTGGTTGCGCTATGGGAGTCGACGAAAACTGGACATACGGAGGGCGTTCCCCCATATTTCTTGCAAATTGGCCAGTAGATATCCCGGGACAGTTCGTAGATAGGCAATGTGCCTCCAGCTCGGCCACTCAAAGATTAGCCGCTTTGGAAATCATGTCTGGAGACCGTGATGTAGTAATGGCCACCGGTATGGAACATATGACTCATGTTCCCATGCAGCAACAGCATCAGAAAGAGGGGATGGTAAATCCCAATCCTAAATTTTTCGAAGACCCACAGTATGAGGATTATGAACTAAACGTTGGCTTCTTCATGGGGCTTACTGCAGAGAAACTGTTTAGTGAAGAACCCGAAATATCGAAAGAGGATATGGATAGATGGTCAGTAAGAAGTCACAAAAAGGCAGCTGAGGCACTCGAAAATGGTTATTTCGAAGATGAGATATTGCCTATCGAAGCGGAACAAGAAGACGGTTCAACGGAAGTGATCGAAGAAGACCAATCAATTAGACCAAATACTTCCTACGAAAAGGTAAAGGGTCTTCCGGCCGCCTTCAAAGAGGACGGAGCTATCACTCCTGGCAATTCCTCGCCATTAAATGCAGGAGCCAGTGGAGTGCTACTCATGTCCAGAGAAAAAGCAAATGAACTGGATCTTGAACCCATGGCTTCTATCGTCTCGATGGGTTGGTCAGCAGTAGATCCCAGTGTTATGGGCAGAGGGCCTGTACCGGCCAGTAAAGAGGCTCTGGATAAGACCGATCTTGAAGTCGACGATATTGATGCATGGGAAATTAACGAAGCCTTCGCAGTAGTAACCCTCAACACTATCAACAAGCTAGGGATTGAACCGGAAAGAGTAAACATGAAAGGTGGAGCAATCGCAATCGGACATCCATTAGGAGCAACTGGCGCACGGCTATCCGGCACGGTAGCTAGAACCTTGATAAAGGAAGATATGGAATATGGAATCTCAACTCCTTGCGTCGGCGGCGGACAAGGAGAAGCAATCCTAATTAAAAACGAACAGTATTAGGAACTAACATTGAAAGGAAAGAGAATTAATCCAAAAACTCAGTAGGGTCTAGGATATTTCATATCTGAGAAGAGCTCCAATGCCTGACATTCTCGCCAATTGGTTGCCGGCTTCATGCTCTGAACTCACAATAATAACATCGCCTCCGGTACTTCGGGTCTGTTCAATTATGGGCATCAACTCTTCCCTCTCTTTACGAAGAGACTTATCGGAGATCAATAGTTTTTCGACGGCTCCGATATCCGCTGCCTCTTTTACTTCTTTTTTTCCATAAACTGCCTTTCCTTCATTAGAAATACTTTTCATCATCTCTTCAATCAGACCTGTTTCAAATGATATTCTGTCTTCCTCCGAGACTCTTTTCACTATTCCACGGCTGATAATCTCGTTCAATCCGGGCTTTCCAGTATTACTCGTATTACCTAGGTGGGTCCTTTCGGCTATCTCCGGGTAATTTTCCTTAAGATATGAGTAAATCCTCTTTTTCGTGAAACCAGGTCCTGCTATAATAACGGAGGAGGTTTCTTTACTTTCCATATATTCTTCTATCGCGGAACAGATCTCCCCATAAAATTCCTTTCTAGAGGTATCTCTATCGGAATCGTACATTTTTCCCGAGGTAGTAGAAGTTATTTCGGTAAGTTCTTCAAGGCCGTGCTGCAGGACGAGACCAAAAGTAGCCGTTTCATCGTCAACGGCCACGAGTAATACTTTTGGCCTTTTACTGGCCTTTTTCGCCTCATCAAGCCTTTCTAAATCCTCGGTCTTCCATTCCTTCGTAAGAGTAAATGTGGAATCCGAATCGATGTTAATCGTATGATGTTCCCCAAGATCGGTTCCCTTTAAAATCTCTCCTAAAACCCTTAATTTATTGGAAAATCTATGGAAATCGACTTCCTTCACTTCTAACGAAAGTTTTACTCGTTTCTTTTCTCTCCTTTCCGGACGAATCTTATCCGTCTCCGACTTAGGTCTTCGCCAAGTAACGGAGGTAACAATATCACCTGGGGATATAATGTGCTGAAGATGCCAGAGATCATTTAAATTCTCAGTTCTGAGCTTAATTCGGTCGTTTTCGAGGTCCTTATGGATTATTTGCAAAGATGTATCCTTCCCTCTTTGTTTTGTATTTGTGAAATTTTATCAGATTGAATTTGGAAGTTAATCTTATTTAAAAAGGAGGAAAAACTTCACATTCAATCATATTCGCAAGAAAATAAAAACCCCCAAATTGGCATTAGTTTTTATTCTTTAATGAATAAGATTGAGATTGAGAAATATGGTAGCACAAAAGGTAATTCAGGTTAGAGATGTAGAAAGCGAAGACTTGGAAACGATTCATGAAATAGCACAGGGATCTTTTAAGGATCCCTATCCTCTGGGACTACTTCAGCATATATATGACTCGGACCCGGAGGGTTTTTTGGCTGCCGAAATAGGCGGAGAATTGGTTGGATATTTAATAGGACTCGTCAGATGGGGTGATGTAGGTCACATTTTAGCCATTGCCGTCGATGAATCTTATCGCAGGCAGGGGGTGGGGTCTTCATTGATAATAACCGCTATTGACAGGCTTAAGAACAACGGTGCGAATAAAGTCAAATTAGAAGTCAGAGTTAGTAATGAAGCTGCCCAGAAATTCTATAAAAAAATAGGATTCCAACCGGAGGAGGTAGTCCCTTCCTATTATTCGGACGGGGAAGACGCTATTTCAATGGAATATGAATGTTAATAACGGGAGAATATTTATTAATAATTTCACAATCCAGATGTCCAAAGGGAAAATGTCCTAACTTAATATTTATACCGGGGGGAAGTAGGTAAAATGGAATTATCCGACAAAAAATTTCTTCTCGTTTCTAATGCCGAGCCGTATGCCCACCGTCAGAGGAAGGGAAAAATCGTTCGGGAGAAACTTGCCGGTGGTCTTACCTCCGCGCTGGACCCATTGATGAAGAAGGTGGGGGGAGTATGGATTGCCTGGGGCCGAGGAGATGCGGATTTCGAAGTTTTGGACTCCGACGGGAAAATAAGAGTTCCGGACAAGAATGGATATGAGCTAAAGCGGATAAATCTATCCGAAGAAGAAATAGATGGATTCTATCTCGGTTTTTCAAATAAAATACTATGGCCTTTGAGCCATTCTTTTCCAGAAAAATCTACCCTCAACAACTATCAGGATTCGGAAGACGATTGGAGAACCTACAAGAAAGTTAATCGGAAATATTCCGAGGCAGTCATGGAGGAAATGGGAGGAGATGAAAGGATTTGGGCTCACGATTATCACTTAACCTTAGTCCCCAAGATGATTAAGGAAAAATATCCTGATGCTGGGATTGGCTTTTTCTGGCACATTCCCTGGCCCTCTTGGGAGATATTTGGAACCCTCCCCTGGAGGGAAGAAATTATGAATGGATTACTAGGAAACGATTTCATTGGTTTTCATACTCCTAAAGCGAGGGATAATTTCCTATCCTGCGCGGATATGTTGGGAAACGAAACGGAGGAAAAATCGTTCATAAAAGAAAGTAGTGGGAATGAAACAAAAGTTTCCTCGATTCCACTGGGAATAGACTATGAATGGTTCAACGAACTATCCGAAAAGGAAGAATATGAAGAAAAAACTGAGGAATTGAAAGAGAATATACCGGCTGAAAAAATAATAATCGGGGTCGATCGATTAGATTATACGAAAGGGATTCCCGAAAGATTAAGAGCATTCGAGTTTTTCCTTGAAGAGTATCCAGAATTCCAGGGAAAAGTGACTCTAGTACAGAGGATTCCTCCCAGCAGGAGTAGTGTGGAAGAATACCAATCAATTCTTGATCGGATTAACAGAATAATTGGAGAAATTAACGGAAAGTTCGAAAAGCCTACCTGGACTCCCATAAAATCATTTCATAGATTTCTACCGGAACAAAAAGATTTAATTCCATATTATTCGGCCGCCGATGTGGCCCTGGTTACGCCTCTTGCAGATGGAATGAACCTTGTTTGCAAGGAATATATCGCCTGTGTAGACGACGGTGCATTGGTTCTTTCCGAATTCGCGGGGGCTTCCAATGAGTTAAAAGAAGCAATTCAGGTGAATCCTTATAATATTCGAGAAGTAGCTGATGGGATAAAAAAGGCCCTCTCTATGTCCGAAGAAGAAAGGAAAAAGAGACTAAATAAGCTAAAAAATCGTGTGGAAAAGAATGACTTAGATAGATGGCGAGAAAAATTCTTGGAGGAATGGTTAAACTACACCAAATCCTAAAGCGCGAATGTAGGTTGAGTGACTTCCTCTCCCACCAAACACGGTTTGGAAGGAGCTTCCAGCCCCATTCG
>CAYNPN010000101.1:0-4508 GCA_964399085.1 Hadarchaeota archaeon (SeqCode)
CATATCGGATTCATCACCCATCCCATCCACGATTGGGAGGGTGTCTTCTCCGATAAAAAGATAATTAAAAAAAACAAAAAGGTAATATAACTTTCCTCGCATCATCTTAGAATCAACGGGGTTAATCAAATTCACTCCAGATCGCACTTCTTCTTTGCCAATTCATAAGCTTCCCATTGGTCAAATCTTCCTTCATCAGCTTCTCTAGCTTGGTTTAGCAAATCGCCTTCCACTTGGTTCTTAACGTTTCCTGTGGCCAAAGCTCCGATGCCATAGATTCCGTCCAAAATTTCCTCCATGTCATCATTGGAATCAAGACCCTCAATTCCCGTTGGAGGAACAGCATTGACATCACCCATCACTACCGGTCTATTATCCAGTTTCTCTAGGATATCCATAGAGACGATTCTAACACCCTCAGGGCCTGCTGAAATTATAATATCGGAATCCTTAATTGAATCGTAGATCTCTTCGTCATCCGATGCTCGAACTCCGCTAATTTCGTGACCACATTCCTCGGATAACTCCTCTGCAATTCGCTTTGCCCTATCCTCATTTCTTGAAGTAATAGCGGACTCAGCACCTTCGCTGGCACAAAGCATCGCCGCAACTCTACCGACCGGACCTGTGCCGGCCAAGACAGTTACTTTCTTTCCGTCGAGACCTCCCTGATCTATTTCCGAAAGGCCTTGCTTGAGCTTGGCTACCAAAGCACTGCCGGTAGTATTCGCACCTACCGGATCCACGACAATCGAGGCCTGAAAGGGTCCAACCATCGCTTCTTCGACTGCGTCTGAAATAGCTCTAACTTCCTGGTAGTCCGATCCCCCAAGGAAAAACGAAGTATGATTGACGCCTTCCGGACCCCTAGAAAAAACCGCATCCTGCACCAATTCGGAGACCGAATCGGCTGAGACATTTTCGTAGGGGAACACCATGTCAAATCCGGCATCCGTTGATTGACATATATCGAAAGGGCTGGCTCGCTCATCCGTATCAAAGTAGAAGAGTATGTCTTTCCATTGTTTGTCCCCATCAGCTTCCATTTATTAATACACCTCCATTCCTACTGGTTTTACGCTTTCCAATAACTCTGTTGTAGAGAAATTTATTACTTTTGAATAATATTGGAAAATCGGTGTTTTGCCAGCTGCACTGAGCCCTCCAATGACTCAAGATTGAGATGTCTATAGAGATTCATTCCAAAGTAAAAAAGAGTAAGACAAACCTATTAATTAATATGTGGAAATCGATTATTGAAGGAATCAGAGTACTAATAGTCGATGATGAACCGGATATTCTCGAACAAGCCAAAATCTTTTTGGAAAATGAAAAGGAAGAATTTGACATCGAAACTGCTTCTTCGGCAAAGGAAGCCTTGGAGAAGCTAGATAAACAGGGGTTCGATGCCATCGTCTCGGATTATCAGATGCCCGGGATGGACGGGATGAAACTATTAGAAGAAATTAGAAATAGGGGTAACAATACTCCCTTCATAGTTTTCACAGGTAGGGGGAGTGAAAAGGTAGCGAAGGAGGCTCTAAATATAGGTGCAGATCGATATCTACAGAAGGGGGGAGATCCCAAATCTCAATACGGGGTATTGGCGGATGCCATTCTTCAGAAAATTGAACACTGGCATTCGAAAATCAAATATGAAAACTTATTTGAGACGACACCCGAATTAATCTCCCAAGTAAGCGAAGATGGAACAATATTAACCGCTAACCAATCTTTTGCCGACAGCTTTAACTTAACAGTAGAGGAAGTACTCGGAAAAAAAATACAAGAGATGTATCCGGACGAGACGGGCAAAAAGCGATTGGAAAAGGGAAAGGAAGCTATCAGGAAAAATAAAACTCTGGTTCATGAGGATGAGGTAAACGGAAGACATTTCCATATTATCTATTCTCCAGTCGATCTCCCCGGTGAGAAAAATAGTTTTATTGGTTTCGCAAGGGAGATAACGAAACGTAAGGAGATGGAAGGGAAGTTAAAGAAAAGCGAGGAAAAATACAGAAAAACTATTGAGAATGCAAACGTTGGAGTAGGTGTATACGGGGGTAACAAAAAAATCGAGGTTCTAAATCCTAAAATGAAGGAAATAATAGGCTATACCGAGGAGGAAACTCCCACGCTTGGACAATGGTTTAAGAAATTGTACCCAGACAAAGAAGACAGAAAAGAGATAAGCGAGCTTTGGATGGATAAAATCTCGGAGAAGGGAGAAATTTCTGGCCTCGAGACTGAGATCACAAGAAAAGACGGTTCAAAGAGAAATCTGCTTTTCAATGGTGTTCAATTAGAGTCAGGAGATGTAATTTTCTTCGCTCAAGATATAACTGAAAGGAAAGTAGCTGAAGAACGGAAAGAATTTCTACACTCTATGTTGCGACATGATTTGAAAAATAAAATTTCCATAGTTAGAGGATATATAGATTTACTTAAGGAAACAGAGCTTTCAACTAACCAAAAAGAATTGTTGGAAAATGCGATAAATGCACTACAAAACAGCGATCAGCTTATAGAAAAGGTTAGAACTCTAAGAAAAGTAGAACAGGAGGAAGAAGTGAGAGACGTAAACCTCAAATCTATGTTGAATAATGCTATTGAAGAGTATAAGATCTTATCTCAAGAAGAGGAAGTTGAGATAGAATCCGAAGTGGAAGATTACCGCGTTCGGGGTGGTCCTCTCCTAGAAGAAATGTTTGGAAATCTTCTAGAAAATTGTCTTCGCCATGCCCAATGTAAGAAAATCCGGATCAGCTCGAAAAATATAAATGGTCAAATAAAGGTCAGAGTGGAGGATGATGGGTGCGGAATACCTGAAGAGGATAAAAGCAAAATTTTCATAAAGGGGTATAAGAAGGGTGAGAGCAGCGGTTCAGGATTGGGTTTACATATCTGTCAGAGAATAGCTGAAAACTATGATGGAGATATCGAGATAGAGGATTCTGAGCTTGGTGGAGCAAAATTCAATGTGTATCTAAATAAGGGATAATAAGTCCGAATTCAAACTTCTATTTCCTTGTTATTAGGAATTAAGTCATTAAGAAGGGGAATACTAAAGTCCAAAATTATAAGAGTATTTCTCCCAAATCAGAAAAATATGTTAGAAAACGACTATATGCTGAGTGACAAAGGCGAAGAAATAAGAAAAGAAGCAAAGGACTTAGCGAAAGGAATAAATCCCGATCTTCTCAGAAAAATGGACAGAGAAGAAGTAGACTATCCTTGGGAATTTTACAAAGAAGCAGCTGAAAGAAATTTGCTAGGATTGAGATTTCCCGAGGAATATGGAGGAAGAGATTGCACCTGGTTGACTGAAACAGCTGCCCTCGAAGAAATTGGTGTATTGGGATTAGGAATTGGATGTTGTTACTCTATGCCGAGTATTGTAGGTGAGGCTATAAACCGTTTCGGAACGGAGTATCAGAAAGAAGAATATCTAAAACCAATGCTGGAAGGTGAAAAACTCTCCGCAGAAGGTCTCACCGAACCGCGTGGTGGCTCCGACTTCTACGGAACAGCGACTACGGCCAGGAAGGAAGGGGACCATTATGTGATTAATGGTCAGAAGAGATTCATTGCTGGAGGGTCAGAAGCGGACTTTTACCTTCTTTACGCAAAGACGGACCCAGAAGCTCCTAGTCACGAAGCCCTCTCGACCTTTTTAGTCGACAAGGATATGGGGGTAGAGATTGAGGAGAGATACGGATTAATGGGATTTCGAGGCATGGGGACTTCCAGAATACTTCTAAAGGATGTCGAAGTGCCCGAGGAAAACCTAGTTGGAAACGAGAACGACGGAGGAACTATATTTAATTATATGATGGTTCCCGAAAGGCTTACCTCAGCGGCAGGAGCGATCGGAACGGGTCGTGCTGCACTGGAAGTGGCCATGAAATATAGTAGGAAGAGGGAAGCTTTTGGAAAGAAAATTAAGGATTTCGAAGGCGTCAGTTTCAAGGTAGCGGAATCAATAACAATGCTCGATGCAGCAAGAGGCTTGGCACAAACCGCAGCGAAATGCGCCGATGTCGGGGACGATCCTAGACAGCTCGTATCGGAGGCAAAACAGTTCTGCACCGATATAGCTTGGGATGTAGCCAATGAGGCAATGCAAATCCTGGGCGGAATAGGATATACTCAAGTATTTCCAGTAGAGAGATTGCTCCGAGATCTAAGATTGGGGAAGATATGGACAGGATCGAACGAAATTATGAAACTCCTAGTGCAACATGAAGCCTATCGAGATTTTGAAGGGGGAAAGGAAGAAGGACGAGATATTGAGAAAGACGCAGTTGAAGTGAGCAAAGCCGCCGAAAAAGTTTACGACATTTCCGACCAGAAGGAAATATTCGAAAAGGATTCCGACTAGAGATTGGCTGAATAACTGGGGTATACTCGCGGATTTGTCGAATAAAAAGCATTCAGGGACGGCAAACTCCACATGTGACATCCTCACCTACCAAATCTGGCGATTTGGAAGGTGCTCCCGACCGTTT
>CAYNPN010000102.1:0-4362 GCA_964399085.1 Hadarchaeota archaeon (SeqCode)
GATCTGTTCTGGGAGGGAAAAATGGCCGATCACGATAAAGAGAAAATTGAGATAGAGATCCCTTCGGTCTTGGTTGAGAAGGCAGAAGAGCTGGGGGTCGATATCTCAAAGTCGTGTCGAGCCCATCTGAGAAATAGGGTTGGAGCTTTGGAAGCTATGGGATCGAACGGGGGCTCAAAGGTTGAGAATATCCAGATTCTGAGCGATCAAAGAGGAAAAGACCTTGGTGATCCCGACGATTTCCTGGAGGATTTCGAGGATTACTGCCAGATAGACAGGGATCTCGCCGATTCGACGGTCCGGGAGAGAATGAGGTATGCCAGGAAGCTCGTCGATCATCTCGATGGACATCCCCTCGAGGCTGATAAGCGGGATCTGAGAGACTTCATCCAGCAGTTCGAAGACGACAATGCCATTAAGACGGTAAGGGTTATCTATGGAAGATATTTCGATTCGGATATAGCCGATTCCTTCAAAGTTCCGCAGCCTTCCTTCCATCCTAAAGTAATCCCTACGAAGAACGAATTGCAGGAAACTTTCAATAATCTGGACATGCTCGAGATAAAAGCTGCTTTCTTGGTCCTGGCTACCTCCGGCCTCAGGCGGGGTGAACTCCTCGATCTGACTGTGGATGATGTGGATCTCGATAGAAGAATGATTACCCCAAAGAGACGTTCATCCACGAAGAACGCTTGGGTCACGTTCTACAACGAGGAAGCGGAAGAGAGGTTGCTCCGACTCTTGGATATGAGGGACGGGAGTGAAATTTTCTCACTGTATCAGGACACGTATACGAGCAAGATCGGGAAAGCAAGCGACGGATCAATAACCCCTCAGGTTTTGCGCCAGTGGTTCGCCAAAGAGATGAGAGATAAGGGCGTGAGTGGAGAACATATAGATGCATTCTGTGGTAGGATTCCCCGATCCGTTCGGGGGAAACATTACACGGATTATTCTCCGTCCCGGTTAAAGGAGATTTACGAGAAAGCAGATATCAAAGTTCTGGAATGAAAATAAGGAAGTTTGATTCGAGACGACAAGTAGATTAGGCTTAGTTGTTTCTCTCAAGATAGCTCTGTATTTCCGTTTCTGCTTTACCTTTAGATTTCTATGTGGATCTCATTTTTCTTTTGATGTTCAATTGAGGATAGTTGAGTCATGATTAGGATGTTTCCTTAAGGTCTTTTAATAGTTCACGGACTTTTTCCTCGATTTTGTCTCTTACACTTCGGAATTTTTTGATCGGTTTTCCTGCAGGATCGTCTATATCCCATTCAATCGTTTTGCCGGTAACGTTTACGGGATTTTCCGCTCCGGCGGGGACGAAGGAGTCGGAACAGACCGGACAGACGTCTACACCGCAACCCATTGTTACTATATAATCTGCTTTCTCTATTTCCATGTTGGTCACTATCTTCGGTTCTTGAGAGCTGATGTCGATCCCTCTCTCTTTCATAACTTTTACGGCGTTTGGATTCACTTCTTCTGCGGGTTTGGAGCCTCCACTGGAAGCTTCTATCTCCTCTCCGCCGTAATATCGGGCGAATCCCTCGGCCATCTGACTCCTGCAGGCGTTTTCCACGCAGTGAAACAATAATTTCAATTTTCTCACCTCTGTATCGAAAAGTTAAATATCACCGTTTATGTATTTCAACGTCCTTTGGTGGTCTGGGTTATTGAAGATCTCTTCTGCCTCGCCGCTTTCCAATAATTCTCCCATATACAGAAACAGGACGTGGTCTGCTAATCTTTTTGCTTGGTGTACGTTGTGTGTGACAACTACTATTGTGAGTCCGTAATCATCTCTTAGATCGGTTAGCAATTGTTCTATTTTTTCCGAGGACACTGGGTCGAGAGAGGATGTCGGTTCGTCCATGAGAATAATTTTTGGTTCGATCGATAGAGCGCGGGCGATGCAGAGTCTTTGCTGTTGGCCTCCTGAAAGTTGAAATGCGGAGGTTTCAAGCCTGTCTTTGACCTCTTTCCACAATCCGACTGCCTTTAGAGACTCCTTTACGGTCCCGTCGAGACCGTCGTGTCCATGAGTTTTTGGGCCGTAAGTTAGATTTTCTCTGATAGACATTGGCAACGGATTGGGTTCTTGGAACACCATTCCCACTTTTTTCCTGACTTTGAGCACTTCGACTCCTGGATCGTAAATATTTGTTCCGTCTATGATGACCTCCCCGTCGATTCTCGCTTCTTCAGTCGTCTCGAGGATCCGGTTAAGGCATTTTATAAATGTGGATTTGCCGCATCCAGAAGGACCCATCACAGCGGTAATTTTATTTTCCGGGATTTCTGTTTCAATTTCTTCTAATGCTTGAAAATCTCCATAGAAGGCGTTCAGGTCTCTTATTTTAATCGCTTGGTTTGACTCAGAGATATTTGACACCTCCTTTTTCTGAAAGTCCAATTTTAGGAACTTGAAGTATCATAATTTGTTTGGAGAGGAGGTGAGTGGGGGCAGAGGACGTTGCCTCTCGTGGGAGGGGTGTACCCAGGCTGTGAGTTTCCATCTCACACAGAGCCCTCCGGAACCGCTCAACCCCCTGGTAAATATTATTCAGTCTATCTTTGAATTGCAATTTTACCACTCCCTCTTCTGTCGATAGTAATTCCTGATCAAGGTGGCTATGAGGTAGAAGGTCAGTATTACCAGAAGTAAGATCAAAGCTTCTCCGAATGCGAACGGTTTGGCTTCTTCTATGTTTGTCGCCGTGGAGAGTAGTTCGTAGAGATGATAGGGTAGGGCTGAAAAAGGTCCGAGGAGGTTTGGGGAGAGTTCCGACATGTGGAAGGCTGCGCCCGCGAAAAGTAGTGGTGCGGTCTCTCCGGCGGCTTCTCCGACACCCAATATTGCGCCCGTGATTATTCCCGGAAATGCGGGTTTCAATACGGTTTTTCTGACTGTTTCCCCCCTGCTGGCCCCGAGAGCCATGCTCGCCTTTCTGAAGGAGTTCGGCACGCTTCTCAGGGATTCGAGAGAGGTAATTATGACTGTGGGGAGTGCGATGAGGGAGAGGGCCAGACTTCCAGCTAGAAGGCCTCCTCCGAAGAGGATGTTTACGAAAAAGGCGTATGCAAAGAGGCCTATGACTATGGAAGGAACTCCACGGAGGTTATAAACTGCTTGAACTACCCAGTCTCTGTATCTACTTTCTTTCGGCGCGAACTCGGACAGGTAGACGGCTGTCATCACCCCGACTGGCACGGTGAATAATATGACTAATCCTACGAGGGAGAAGGTTCCGACGAGCTGTATGAATATTCCTTCTCCGGTAGGGGTTGAGACCAGGAATTTCCAGCTAATTCTTTCGAAACCGTTTTTGACTATGTAAAATATTATGAGGCCTAGGAAACCCAGACCGATTATGATCGAAACCCTAGATGCCCAGAAACCTATTTTCTGATAAATTTTGGCTTTATTCATTCTTCAATCACCATATTTTTGGAAATTCTCCGTGCGATGAGGTTAGTGACGAATGTGGTTGTGAAGAGGAGGATTCCGAGAAAGAAGAGCGCGTGGCCGTGGGTCGTAAAAGGTCCTGCCTCTCCCATTTCGGTGGCGACAACTGCCGTCATGGGGAATGCAGGTTCGAAAATCGATCCCGGTATCTGTGCGACGTTGCCCACGGTTAGGGAAACAGCAATTGTCTCTCCTATGGCTCGCCCGAAGGCCAGAACAATCGACGCCGAGATTCCCGAGATTGCGGAGGGGATAATTACCCTTATTAGGGTCCGCCATCTGGTTGCTCCGAGAGCCAAGGAGGCCTCTCTATATTTTTTCGGAATGGAGTTTATTGCGTCCTCCGACACGCTAATGATTATTGGTAGTACCATGGCTGCCAGTATTATTCCACCAGTAAGGATAGTTTGTCCTATAGGGAGATTTAACGCACTTTGAATCTTGGGGGCGACAAAAATGAATCCGAAGAAGCCGTATATTACGGAAGGAACTCCCGCTAGAATCTCCATAATGGGCTTTAACAGGCTTCTCACACGAGGACTAGCAACTTCCCCAATGTAAATGGCACCGAACAATCCGATCGGCACTGCTAAGACCAATGCCACGGCTGTAACGGCAAGCGAACCTATGAATAGGGGAATTATCCCGAAGCTCAAAGGATTTCGGGAGGGAGACCACTCCGTGTTGAATATATCGGAAACTCCGACTTCTTGATGAATGTTTATCGACTCATTGTCCATCCGGACTATGTAGGTTGCTGATGCGCTCTCTATTTTCCAAGGAGGACCTTCGTAATCCACTACCCTCGTATTTTCAAAAGATATACGTTTTTCTCGAAATTCATTCTCAATGCTCTCTGGAATTCTTCCGCTCTCTAACTCCCCTATTGCTTG
>CAYNPN010000103.1:0-4202 GCA_964399085.1 Hadarchaeota archaeon (SeqCode)
TGTTGCGTTATGTCGGAGCCCGAGGATAAATCCGCTCTACCCGTTTCTTCTTCCGGCGCCTCATGCCATTCGGCGCTTTTGTCCATTTTCTTTTCTAGAAGCACCAATCCACAGCGAGTACAGACTTTCTCGCCGTGAGAATTATTCTTAACGACGGATTCACTTTCGCACGATGGACATTGCATATTCCTTTACCTATTTTTTTGCATTGTTTTCACCGTCGTAATTTCTTCTTTGAGTCCCGGTTCGGATTGGTGTCGAGGTTATTTATAAAGACATAATCTCGTTTACCCCTGACTAACCAGCTTTTTAAGTAGACACCGACAGGATGTCGGACCACAAATACTTTAAAACCTCGATTCCGTAGTTAACTGGGTTTAACTAGAAGATCGTGTTCATCGGGCGTCGTTCGACGCCTTTACCTAAATCCATGGGTCCAACGGTTCCCCCGGCCGTTGGGCTCACCCCTAACCAACTACAACGAGCCAGATTATATTCCTAAACCTTGTCCTATCTTTTGGTATTTCCGGAATATTTCAATTGCCTTCCGATATACATTAAATTGGAAATTTTTAGGAGTTGCACTATAGATATTACAGTCTTTAATAATTTCCCCCGAACATTTTAATCTTTTAAATAGGATACCAGATTTGAGTTCCGTCGGCAATGTCATGGGTTTATATATGTGAAAACTGTGGATACGAAAGATACCCCCAGGAAAGGCTGGAGGACGAAGCTTGTTCTATCTGCGGGAAACCGATGAAACCGAAGTATGTCTGTAGACATTGCAATTACCGGATAGAAATAGACGAGAGTATGGAGGACTACGACTGCCCGAATTGTGGGAGACCGATACCCGTAGGGAGAAGTAAATCTCCTAGGGAAGTAAAGGAAGCAAAACGCAAGTCCTTTGGTAAAGTCACCATGAAAGGGGACGAGATAACGATCGAAATGGAGGATAACGAAATCAAAAGTCTAAAGGGGGTTGAAGAGGTAACTCTTAACACCTCCGAAGAAGAGGTCGCACGCGTCGAAAACCCGGATTTTGCGGAGTTTACGACTGTTGAGAAATTTGAAGAGGACGAGAATGGAGTTCAACTGTACCTAAAAACCAGCATGAGCTTCGAATCTCAAGAAAGGGAAGAGATACTTAAAAAAATAAAGGAGATTGACTGGGTTGACTAACATTTTTCTTAATCCGTAGAGGGGTTTTCACTTTTGAATGTTTTATTTGTGGACGACGAGCCCGGTATCTTGGAGCAGGCTAAAAATTTCATCGAAAAGGAAAACGAGAAGTTGGAAGTTGAAACAACTGCCTCACCTAAGAAAGCGCTCGATATGCTGGAAAGCGGCGATTATGATGCTGTTGTCTCCGACTACCAAATGCCTGAGAAGGACGGTCTTGAGTTATTGGAGATTTTGAGAAAAGAGAAACAGAACAATATCCCCTTCATAATCTTCACGGGGAAGGGTCGCGAAAAAGTGGCGATGGAAGCCCTGAATCTGGGGGCCGATCGCTACTTACAGAAGGGCGGGGATCCCAGAGCCCAGTACAGCGTTTTGGCGAACGCGATATTTCAGGAGGTAGAGAACTGGAACAGAAGAACGGATCTAGAAAAATCGAGGAAGGAAACGGAAATTCTCTTGGATAATTTTCCGGCGATGTTTTTCATTACAGAAGGGGACGACAGGATTGTTAAGGTGAACAGAACCATGGCGGACTTTTTAGGGGTTTCCAAAGGGGAAATCGAAGGAAAATCCTTGGACGAGGTTTTCCCCGAGGAGCAGGCGAAGGAAATGAAAGAGGACAATGAAAAGGTTATGAGCTCCGAAGAACCGAAACTCGGAAAGATAGAGTCTTATAAAACTCAAGATGGGACTAGGTGGACTAGGACCGACAAGCTCCCGATGGAGGATGAAAACGGACAAACCACCGGTGTCATCTGCTTCGCCCGGGACATAACTGAGAGAAAGAGAACTCAGGAAAGGGAAGAGTTCCTCCACTCCCTCCTCAGGCACGATGTTGGGAACAAGATCCGGATCATCGAGGGGTACCTCGAACTGCTCGAAGATTTTGACCTCGCCGATGAGGCTAGGGATTACGTTTCGAAGGTGGAGAAGGAGGCAAAGGAAGCCGGAGAAATTATAGAGAGAATAAGGAACCTGAGGAAGGTTCGAGAGGAAGATGTCAGGAAAATCGGGATAGGCGGTGCCGTCCGGGAAGCCGTCGAGCAGATCGAATCCCTGGCTAGGGAGAGGGGAATGGAAATTGAGGCCGATCTTCCGGAAGAGGGATTGAAGGTCATGGGAGGCTCCCTGCTGAACCAGATATTCTCCAACATCATCGAGAACGCCGTCCAGCACTCGGGAGGGAACAAAATCCAAATTCGCGTAGAAACCACGGAGGAAGAGACCATATGCGTTGTGGAAGACGACGGCGAAGGAATCCCCGACGAGGAAAAGAGCAAGATCTTTGAAAAGGGTTATACTACCGATGCGGGCGGTGGAACCGGGCTCGGATTATTCTTGGTGAAAATGCTTTTAGAGACCTACGGCGGTAGCATAGAAGTCAAGGACTCCGAACTCGGCGGCGCCAGATTCGACGTTCACATGAAGAAATCATAATTCCTTTTTTGAGGGATAGATATGAACTGGATGGGGCGCAGATTTCCTATTCATAAACCCGGATTCCCGGAACTAATTTTTCGTTTCCATTCGAAAAGTGAAAGGAAATGAAGAAATGAGTTCCATTGATTATCTAAATCGGCTATCCGGCTTTTCCTTGAGTTATCAAAACGACTGAGGTTTGAATGTTGACGAATACCTTTTTCTAGAATAGAATAATCTTCTACATTTTGAGGTATAATCTCTTCTTGAAGGTTTTTATTCATTCCACTGGGATGAAACGGTAAAATATATCTCAAAAAGAGAAAATAGGAGGTTTTAATTTTTGTCTAGGTGGCATGACAGGTTAACTTGATCACCTTTCTCTCTTCGGGCAGTTTTTCGATTTTCACTTCAAACTTTTCATCTATTTCCCATCCTTCATCCTCAACTAGTTGGAGAAATTCTTCTTCATCGGAAATATCGACTTTCAAACCCTCTACCTTGTAGTGCATGGGCATGACTATCTTAGGTTCGAGGTCTTTAACCACATTGAAGGCTTCCCGAGCATTTATGGTGTAGTTTCCGCCGACCGGAATTAGAAGAATATCCACCGGTTTTATTTCCTCGATTTTTTCGTCCGAGAGTTCGTGCCCCAGATTTCCCAGGTGGCATATCCTGAAATCTCCCAGCTCGAAAACGAAGATCGTGTTCTTCCCCCTTTCCTCACCCTCGGCTTTATCGTGGAAACTGTCGATACCCTGAACCTCGATTCCCTTTATTTCTCTTCCCCCGCTGCCTTCCACGACTTCGGAGTCTTCTTTGGATACGAGATTTACGCCGCTTGCGTGGTCAAAATGTCGGTGGGAAACAGAAACTATGTCACCTTTAACATCGGGTTGTTTGAGTCCAACCGAATCGCCGTCATGAGGATCCGTAACTATTTTAACTGAATCTTTAATTTCAAAGCAGGCTTGACCAAACCATTTGAAGGAAACCATCTAATCACCTCAGCGAAACTTTTGACATGCACTTAATAAATCCTTAACTGTTCTAAAATTCCTAAATTAATTAAAGCAAGAAAGAATGCTCTATTACAGTTCTTAATCGAAAGACTATCCGGCTTTTCCAGTAGATACCTACAATAAGACCGAAATTACCCAATTCTTTTCCTACATATCACCAAGCAAGGAGAAATCTAATATTAGATTTTCACTTAGAAAGACATAATCTTGTTTACTCCTAAACCATCCGGCTTTTCCAGTCGATACCTACAAGACAACTGAAATTACCGAATAGTCTGTCACTTAGGTTTTCCCACTTCAAGTGAAAATTTAGCCTCCCAATTCGCGCAACACGACAGGCCTTCTGTCCTGCATCATGCCCTTAAAATATGGTAAAATTGGGTAAGCCGATCGGAAAACTTGATGACAAAACTTGACCTAATCCAAGTGCTTCGCCCATTCTATCCTTTGAAGTACTCGTTCGTAGACGATCTCGGCGAAGGCTTGATGTTGCAAGATTTTATCTTCTTCGATAGGGGTCATTCTGTCTCCTCTTCTTTCAGATAATTCATCAGCTTTTCGAAACCTGGTGGG
>CAYNPN010000104.1:0-4190 GCA_964399085.1 Hadarchaeota archaeon (SeqCode)
TTCCACATTTGGTATACGAGGACCTCACGCTCCAAAATAAGGGGATTAGCTAAGGTTTAATCAACTTTTACTAAATACAAAAAACTCCTTGGCATTAGAGTCTGTGATTTTTTCTACTTTATTTTCTTTCATTTCCTTGATATCGGCTATTTTTTCTATCACTTGAGGGATTTGAGAAGGTCGCCCCCTCCCAAGGTTTCTATATTCAGTTGGTCCGTCGCTCTCGACCAAAATATCCGACAGGTCCGCAATTTTGGCTATCTTTTGTAGCTTACCGGAATAGAATATTGCAGGAGTAATAGAGATGTAGTAGTTTTCCTTTCTCATTATTTTCTCAAGAATTTCTTGAGGGCCAGTATACCAGTGAAATACTACCCTATCAGCCCCAGCTTTTTCCACCTCCTTGAAGCAAATAGGCTCTCCCCTAGGGCAGTGAAGGATAATCGGGAGATTCCGCTTTACAGCCCCATTCATAACCCGTCTAAATACCTCAAGCTGCTCATCTTTCGATTTTTTATCCAAAAAATGAAGATCGACTCCAATCTCTGCTGCAGCAATAACATCATCTCGGTCAAGTATTTCGAGGATATCGTCTATATCATTTCGAGTTGAATCCACTGCATTATGAGGATGTATACCTGCAGTGGGGAACAGAAAATCGGAGTCCTCTGAGATTTCCAGTAATTCTTTGGTAGATTTTAAGTCTAAGGGCACGGCGACTATCCCCGAGATTCCCACCTCCCGAGCCTCTTCTAGCCTCCGTTTCCTCTCTCCCTCTTCAAGCATAGTGGGGTGCCAGTGACAGTCAAAAATACGAGTTCACCACCTTCTTGTTTGAACCATCGTCTTTATTTCCATGAATATCCTTGGATTTCCCAAATTTAACCTATTCGAGAGGACACGAAACGGAATTCCAAGCCGAAGTACCCCCTCTGACAACTACCAAGTTATTCAAACCCTCTCGTTTGAGCAGGCTGGCGACAACCATGGACCTCAATCCGCTGCCGCAGAAAATATACACCCTCTCGCCTTTTGGAATCCTATCCAAATTTTCCGGAATTTGAGTTAGATGGATATGCTTTGCATCCGGAATTCTCTCACTCTCTACTTCCTCATCACTTCGAACGTCAAGTATCCATAGAGATTTCCCTTTATCCAACAGGTTACATAACTCTTGGACAAGTATTGTGTCGATAGAACCGCTTCTTTTACCCGCAGTGTGCCAAGAGACCATTCCTCCCGAAAGATAGCCAGCCAAGTTGTCGTAACCAAGTCTTATCAAGTATCTCGTGGCTTTCTCTATTTTATCTCCAACTAGAAAAATGGGAACATCGTAGGGGAGAAACCATCCTGCAAAAGCTGGAAGCCCTTCAAGCCAGATGTTAATTGAGCCGGGAATATGCGCCCCGCTGAAAGCGAGTTCGGATCTAGTGTCCAAAATAATTCCATCTTCGGCTCCTTTCTCGAACTCATTCGGCTTTAGGGGCGTAGGAACGGGTAAATTCCGAAGGACTGGCTCTCCTTTCAGATTCAGCTCCTCTACCCTCCTGAAGTAAGGAGGCCTCTCATGTTTTTTAGCGACGTTATGGATGAATTCATCCTTTGTTTCATGCTGAAGCTTTGAATTCAACTCTCGCTCAAGCCCGATTGTAGTCCATACTCTTTCAGCTATCGATGACCCACACACGGACCCGGCTCCGTGAGCTGGACACACGATAACTTCGTCACCCAAGGATAGAATCTTTTCGTAAATTGAATCGTAGAGCATTCCAGCTAATTCTTCGGCTCTATCCATGCCAAGCAGGTCAACTCTTCCCACATCGCCGGCAAATAGAGCGTCGCCTGTAAAAATCATCCAAGGGTCTCCATTGTATCCGTAAAGAAGATAACTCATGCTGCCGGGGGTATGGCCCGGGGTATGGATTGCTTCCAGTTTTAACCTTCCAATTTCCCAGGATTGCCCCTCTTGAACAGAGTTACCATATTTATAATCCATCTCCGAATCGGCATGCCAGACGTCGCTTTGTGTTCTTGCGGAAATCGCTGTGGAACCTATGTAGTAATCTTCATTTCGGTGGGTTTCTAAGACATGCTCTATACTGAATCCATTTTTTGGGCCACTTTCGAGATAAATTTCGTAATCTCTCCGAGGATCGATGACCACGGCTTCTTTCTGGTCCCCGATGAGGTAGGAATAATGAGCTAGTCCCTTTGACTCAATTCTCTCAAATAACAATTTCTTCCCCCACTAGCAATTTTTAATATTTATCTGGGATTTTCACCAGTCACCGTTGGATTATCCGGTATAGAACTCCATTCTGTGAAGGACCCCTCGTAGATCTTTACATCGGAATATTCCAAGAACCACTTGAAAAGTATGAATTCATTGGTGGCCTCTCGACCGGTCCCACAGGAACAGATTACGGTTTTATCTCCGTCTATCCCGATATCTTCGATTATGGATTCTATTTCATCCTTCGGTTTGAGTAGCCTCTTGTTATCTTCGTCCATGAGGTTTGCCCAAGGTAGATTAATGGCTCCAGGAATGTGTCCGGGTTTCTGCCAAGGACCTTGCCCCTCATATACATTCGCCGGTCTAGCGTCTAGCAAAATTGTGGAAGACTCATCCTTCATAACTTTGAATTCCTCGTATTTTAAGAAATAGTTTTCCTGAACATCTACTTCGAAATTAGATTTCTCTATCTCTGGAAATGTCTTGGTAAGTGATTTATCTTCCTTCTTCCACTTGTCAATTCCACCATCCAGGACGTAGATGTTTTCATGCCCGAATCTCGCCAATGTATAGGTCGCCATGGTCTGTTCTAGCCCGTCTCCCCATTTCTTAAAGGGTCCGGTCCCCGTATAAATGACAACAGGTGTGCCTTTCTCTAACCCTATCCTCCTGAAGTTTATTTGAATGGATTCCGGGTCCACGTAAAAGGCCGGAGTCCCCCGCTTTGGAACTCTAAAAAGTCCCTCGTTCATATAGACTGCTCCAGGAATGTGTTCCTTTATGTAATCATGAACATTCGGCTGCACGTCTAAAATCATCAAATCCTCATCTTCGAGATTTTCTTCAAGCCAATCCGTGTTAATCCATTTAACCTTACCCTCGCCCGGTGGAAAAGGAACATCTTCTTTCAACCTATTCTCACCTCCCCGATCGTCTTTTGTACCTATTAATATAGCTTATTATATGATATTTTTGTAATTGAGAGTGTATACGCTTTTATCGAAAGTAAAAGTTTTTTCTATATCGTGTTCGGTCCATCCAAAAGCCCATGCCATCTTAAATTAAGATATAAAATTCCGTTTCCACAAATATCCAAAAAAGTAGGTTTTCAAATTGCCGAAAGTCTCTAAAAAAAGTATAAAGATGCTAATTTTTAATTTGGTTACGATATCCCCAAATGACTCAGAAAATCTTCGGAAGGCGACTTTCGCTGGGGGTTGTTTTTGGTGTATGGAACTACCCTTCGAAAGGCTTGACGGAGTTAAGGAAGTGGTATCGGGCTACACCGGAGGAAATATAGAGGATCCCTCCTACGAGGAGGTCTCTACCGGGAAAACCGACCACTATGAGGCCGTTCAAATTTCTTTCAATCCGAAGGAGATAACGTATAGAGAATTACTTCAAGTTTATTGGAGACAGATAGACCCCACCGATCCTGGTGGCCAGTTTGCAGATAGAGGCTCCCAATACAGAACTGCCATTTTCTATCACGATGGAAGACAGAAAGAGATTGCAGAGAAGTCCAAGCGAAAACTCGAAAAATCCGGAATATTTGACAAACCCATAGCCTCCGAAATACTTCCGTTTGAGAACTTTTACGAAGCAGAAGAGCATCACCAGGAGTACTATAAAAAGAACCCCTCAAGATATGATTCCTATAAACAAAATTCGGGGAGAAAGAAGTTTATTGAGAAAGAATGGAAATGCGAGAATAAGATGAATGAGGGTTCCAATAGTAAATCGAAGGAAGAGCTGAAGGAGGGGCTTACATCTCTCCAATTTGAGGTTACCCAAGAAAATGGGACCGAACCATCGTACGACAATGAGTATTGGGATCACTACGAGCCAGGAATTTACGTGGATATTGTTTCCGGAGAGCCGCTCTTTAGTTCAAAGGACAAGTGTGACATCCTCACCTACCAAATCTGGCGATTTGGAAGGTGCTTCCGACCGTTTT
>CAYNPN010000105.1:0-4029 GCA_964399085.1 Hadarchaeota archaeon (SeqCode)
CCCACCAGGTTTCGAAAAGCTGATGAATTATCTGAAAGAAGAGGAGACAGAATGATACCTATCGAATAAAATCTCGATAGTATCAAGATTCCTAATCAAAAATCATTCCAAGTCTGAGAAACTTGCTGAAATATTAGGATTAGGAAAACAAATACAAGTAAATAGCCCAAATCCTCTAAAAAAGAGTTGGATCAAACTCAGCTCAGAGGCAGAACTCATAATTTAATGAATTTTATGGATTCATAATAGATCTGACTCCTTCTCAAGATGATTAGTTTTTCTCTTAGACAACTTCAGATCTAAGGATTTAGAGAGAGAAGTAACAATGCTGATTAAAGGTTGGATTGGCATTTGAAGGTACTTTAATGAATATTTTAATTAGACTTAACCTTGATGGGTCTTTCCGAACTCAGGTTAAACATTCTTAACCTTTACTTCCCTTTTCAAGCCCAGAACAGCTCCGGCAGAAGTGAGTTTATTTATTTAGATGTGGAAAGAGCTCTTTTCATCATAATTTTATCTTCTATAAGTCTTAGAAAGAGCTCTTTCTTTTTACAAGATATGGAAAGAGCTATTTTTACCATAAGTGGATGAGATCTTTTTTCAAGATTTTCATGATAGAGGGAAAAGAGACTGCAATGAATCTATGTAATCGAAATCACTAGAGGTATTTTCCAAATTAATCTGAAAGAATTTCATCGATTTATCCAACTTTTATAAAAAGTTTAGAACCGCCATTGTAATTATTCCACAGAGAACTGATGCTGTTAAATTCTTAGTTTTAAATGCAACTATTAATACGGGGATTGAAGCTAAAATGAATGGATTTTCTATACTTAAGAAGATAGTCCCCTCGGGCACTAGAATATTTAGTATTAAAAGGGAGGCAAGGACCGATACGGGAACTAATTTCAACCAATCAAGCAGGTATTTCGGTAAATTAACTTTAGAAAAAGTCACCGTAGACAACATACGAGGAAAATACGTCACTACAGCCATTCCGATTACGATAAATACGATTTCATTCATCTTTTGAGGCACACCCCAACTGATGCAGCCACCACGGAGGCTAGCATTATGCTCCAAATATTGGGATAGAAGAAATAAATAAGAATAGTCAAAGAAGCTGAAACCAACGCAACTATGAATTCTAGTTTCTTTTCCAACTGTAAGACAAGTAAGCAGATGAACATCGCAGGTAAGGCGAAATCTAGCCCGAATTTTTGAGGATCAGCTATCATATAGCCAATATAAGCTCCTATTAAAGTACTAATTATCCAAGCGATATGGGCAGTTAAGTGAACTCCACCAACGAAAAATTCATTTCTATTATGATCTCCAGAGAATTCAGTTATGTTTAATGCAAAGGTTTCGTCAGTTATGCCGAAGGATAGTAAAGCTATTACCCAAGTCTTAAATTTCCTGAAGTAAGGAGAAAGAGAAGCACCCATCAGTATATGTCGGCTATTTACCAGGAATGTAGATATAATAATTGGATAGAAGCCCGCCCCTCCTTGGAGTAGAGCAACACCGATAAATTGGCTTGCTCCAGCGAAAACTAATGTGGACATAAAAGTCGTCTCGAAAACCGATAAACCTGAACTCTTAGCTATAGCCCCGAAGGCTATACCCACAGATAGATATCCTAGGACAATGGGTATACATTTCCTGACTCCAATAAGGAATTGACGGGACAATTCTTTATTTATATTTATCACCTACATCGAGAAACATACTTATTTCAAAAAATTTTTTCCTGAGTTATCCTTCAGTTTTTTGACTTGTATCAAATTTTGGCCTCAATTGAAGACACCACATCGGGTTGTTTTTCAGCATCCGTACAAAATTTTCCGCTTTCCTTAGAAGTTCGATATATATTAGAAAATGCTTCAAAATTTTAATAAAATCTTTCTAATAGTTTTTTCTGCATGTGGGGATGGATTAATTTTATCTGTCTTGTCACGAGTATAATTTTGTTCTCTTATTTCTATACGTTGAGTTTGCTTCCTAAGAAGAGGGAACAAGAAAAAGGTAAAGAAGCTTGGAAGCAATGTGCTCGATTTAGAAATATTGCAGGAGTTTTCGAATTTACTATTTCAATCAACATATTACTATGGATTTGGCTTCCTATTTCCAACCTAGGCTGGAAGATTCATACAAACCATTGGGTGGGTATTGGCGTCTGTCTCGCTATTGCAGTTCCCGGCTCGATAATAATGCTTAAGGGAATGAAAGACGCCGGCTCGGAAACATATCAATCTTCAGCTCAAACGAAACTGTATGGGGGAATCTATAAACATATCCGCCACCCGCAAGCATTAGGTGAATTCCCCCTCTTTATTGCTCTCGGATTTTTTGTCAATTCTTGGTTTTTAGTTTTTATTCTCACAACCTTTGTCGTAATTTATGTGCCAATTATGATCCATTATGAAGAAAAGGATCTTATCAGACGATTTGGAGAATCGTACGAGAAATATAAAGAAGAAACAGGAGCCCTATTACCAAAAATTTAGAAGCTTCTTAACCAAAGGATACCTCTTTCAATCCAACTCCTAAAAAATTCTGCAAAATAACGGTGAAATGGAGTGCGAGATACAAGATTTGAATCCACGAACCCCTATGGGGAAGCGTCCTCAACGGAACCTATAGTAAGCTGAAAAGTATCCCTTTTAGCTTCTCAAGATTTTAGAGGGTAGTATACTTGCTAAAACTATGATTATAGAACCCAAAATAAAACCAGCCCAAATAAAAAGCGCCAGAATACCATAAGCCAACAACTGGATCCTACTTTTGAGGTCAATATCTTTATTCAATTCCATGCCTTTAAGGATAGTAAAATAACCCAAAATTACTGGGAGAGACGCAAAAATGATAGTGACAAAAATTAGAGGATTTAAACCAGCTTTACTAGTCGCAATCCCCATTTCCACGAACTTCATCATCCCGCTGCCAAGGTAAAGTAAGCCCGCCGAAATAACCAGCCAGCCCAAAATGGTGTTACTTCTCTCGGATTCCCTCTTTTCAAAAAACAACAATAGGGTAAAACCCAAAACAATCGTTAGTATCATTGGAAGGAAAAAATAAATTAAAGGCTGACCCTCCCACTGTCGCACGCTTATAATATCCAGAGGGACTCGAATCCACTCAATAATCCCATACCTTTCTTCCTTACCGATAGCTAACCCGAAGTTACCTTCGTTAGATGATTCGGACACTATAACATAATAGTTATCTGTTTTTTCCACCTCCTTCTCGAAATCCGCCAGATAGTAATAGCTTGCTGGAGTAAAAGGCTCATATTCGGGATCGTTCAAAGTTCCCTCCAGAACTACATAATTATCTCTCTCTGGAATCGAAATACTATCGGGAAGAGTCCCCGAACTTTCCAAACCAGGTCCCACTATAATCAAATCGGGGACAAAACTACTCTTATTCGGAACGAAAAGACTCGCACGAAGAATCTGATCCTTCTCTAACTCCAGTCGATAATATCTAGCTTCCCCCGGCTCATGAATCTCTGCGTAAATAACCCAAGACTTAGTAGGATCATCAACGACGGAAGCTGTCTGAAGACTGGTATTTCCTTCTATCTCCCTCGGAACATGAGCCGAGCAAACCGGAACTAGGATGATTATCGCAATTATAGAAAGAAATATTATTATCTTTGAGTAAAAAGCATTCCTCACTGTCCAATCCCCCCATAATATATTCACGCTTTTCCACTCATAAAATTCTCCTTTTTAGTAGCACGGTTATTGCTCTCAAGTTAGGAGAACTGTTTTTATGATAGAGAGCACTATCCTTGATCTTCATGCCTAAGGAGGATAGAGTCTCAATTCAATTACCTGAGAACCTTGCCAGAAAAATTGAAGACGAAGATCTAGACATAAAACAAAACCCTTATCTGCGGCATTGGGACATAATTCGGTTAAGTAAGTAGTAGTCTTATGGTGAAGAGGTTGTGTAGGATTGCTGTTGCGAATGATGCGGTCTCTCGCCTGTCTTCCCTCCGTTGGGAAATTTTTCTTC
>CAYNPN010000106.1:0-3860 GCA_964399085.1 Hadarchaeota archaeon (SeqCode)
GGCTATTTCGTGTAGTTTTTGGTCTACCTTTCGGGATTCCTTGTCCGAAAGTCTCTTTATCTCGTCCTTCAGCTTCTTCTCCCCGAGTCTTTTCCGCAGCCAGTTGTAGTGTCTCCGAATTCCTCTGATCTCCCTGCCCCGAAATTTCGGTCTATCTCTGTGCGATGCCACCGACACCGCGAGGTATTTCTGCCCGACATCTATGGCAAGGAGACCGGAGTATGATTTCCTAGCTTGAACCGTTTTCTTAACGGTCAGGTGAAAGTAGAACTCTCCATCCTTTTTCAAAATCTTGGATTCACAGTATTCCACACCACCGCCATCGGAAGGGATTTGAATATGAGGTTTGATGGGGACATTGATACCGCCGTAGACGGAAGCAACTCTCACATTTAACCAATATTCCGCTATTTCGTTGTCCGCTCTTTGAATATCTATCAAATCTTTCCTAACCGAGATAGGATATTCCTTGCCGTCCTTGATCTCTTCGTAGTACCTCTCCGCCTGTTGTCTGTTTGCCGAATATATTTCCACATCTTCATTTTCGCGAAGATATTTTTGAAGATTCTCGTACTCTTTTTCAAGAGCCTTCCTCTTCTTTCCAGTAAGATCGACTATCTTACACTTAATCGTCTTCCGGACCTTCATCAACACAAAAACACTCGCCTGACTTTCTAACCTCTTATCGGGAGGGGGCAGTGAAACTAAACGCCGATTCATCACCCACCCAATCCACGATTGGGAAGGTGTCTTCTCGGCTCAATGGGATAATCGGCCCCCTCTATCCTCTCAAGTGTCCTTACATAAACTATCCAAACAAAAGTTTGATATTACAGAAATCCATCCTCTTTATTTTCAATTCGGCTGGAATAAAAATTGATATATCATGATTACTCCTTCGACATATAACTTTGCCCTAAAGAGGTAAATGCAGGGGTGGGAATCTCAAACAGGTTTGACTCACATCCCCTTTTCCTTATAAAAAACGTGTGGAAAACCGTCGTTGAGCTACTGAAAGCGAATAACGCCATTCAAGTAAAAAGAAAATTTACGAGAGGCATTACCTACGCAGACCTGCTTTAAACGGAAATAATTTAGTATATCGAAAGAAGGATAGCGGTCGGTCCGTCTAAACTGGGGGAACTCAAATTCTCATCAGCTCTTGAATAACCGATCTTCTGAGATTTAATTTTTTAGGCTACATATTGATGTCGGCTTCCGAATCTAGAGATATCCTGTGATGTTGTTAGAATATTTGTAATCGGATCATATATTCCTACTTCTATCCATCAATTTGGTAAACTGAATTCGGAGGGAGCATTCAAAAAAATATTTACAATTTTAACGAAAACCCAAACCAAATCTTGGGGGTGAATTATAATTGAGAAAGGAGAAAACTAACAGGCGAAATTTAGCAATCGCTGCCGTCGTGATATTAGGGATCATTGTTGTCGGCGGTTACATGCTACTCTCTGGAGAGGGTGGAGGCGAAAAATGGAGGAGAGGATGGCAGTAACGGCGAAACAATAACCAGTATAAACCTTCAGCTAAAAGGATTCGAAGCAGGCAGTCTAGGGGCAAATGTACGCTATAGAGCCAAGGAACTGGGTACCAACACACCCAAAGTTAGAATTGACGTTATGGAAAGTGAAGATATCTTAATTTTCAACTACGATGAAAACGCCGAATATGCTTATTATGGAAGCTCTTGGAATAAATTCCCCCTGACTCAAACCAACTCATACGCTGGCCTCTCAGAAAAGATACAAGAGTGGGCTCAAAAGGGGAAGGGGACTCACGAAGTAACATTTAATGAATTTTCCGTGGAAATCATAATCGATAACGTAAACCCATCGCTGGACGATAATTTATTCACACCACCCGAAAACGCAGATGTCGAAGAGCATGAAACCGTCTGAAAAACTGTCGACAACTCACTGCTTAACACCTGTTATTTTTCATTATTTTTCAAAGAAATAAAATCTGAAAATCAGAACGATAATTAGAGAAGAAGCAGTTAAGTTAGGACAGTTTTTGAGAGGGGAGAAGGAAAGAGAAACATTGCTATTTATTTCCTCCATTTCCTCCCAACACTTTAATGATAATTCAACCTCTTTCTAAGAAATAAATGTGTGATGTAGAATTAACACAGTTTAAGGAATTGGTGGGGGTGAAGAGATGTCAAAGGAAAAGATTATAGCAGCTATTTTTGTTGTAGTTATTGTGATCTTTGGCGGATTGTTCGTGCTAGGAAGTGATAGTGGATAAGATACGACGAGTCCAAAGGAATTGAATTTGCAGAATGTCACTTTCTGTTCTGAAAAACCGACCGGCTACCAAGACTATCAAGAACAGCCGAATAGCACCTATACAATGTCTAAAGAGGAAAAGAAGACTTTCTGGATGTACGCGGATGTGAACAGTGTTTCCTATGAAAGGTTGAAAAAGGAAAAAAGTGGACATCGATGCGTATTTGTCAGTAGAAAGTCCTAAAGGAAATTTGATTTACGACAAAGAACACATTCTCAATGATACGCAGATATATTCTGAGGATACTGATCTAAATTCGTATTATCTAGTTCCGAGCTTCACATTGCAAAATATTAAGCAATTGGATACGCCATATGGAGATTACACGGTGGAAATTAAAGTCGTTGATTCAAGAGCGGAAACAATTGACACAGTAACGACCAGTTTCACTATTCAACAAGAAAGCAGTGAAAGTTAGAAGTCACTAAATCCGGATAATTATATTTTTAATTTATATTTTATTTTTAAAAATATAAAGGACGGCTCCCAACCAGAGAGCCGATATCTTTTACCCACTATAGTTTTGAAGCTCTATTTCATAGGCAATATTTCCTTCATCATATAAAGCTACGTAAGTTGGGAGCGCCAAGTCTGGGGATATGGCAAATTTGAAGGCCAAATCATCGTTAGATGTGACTTCAGTTACGTAACTCTCTTGTCCGGCATAAGTCTTCGTTTTGGTCACTTCAAACGTCATCGTATCACCCTCTGAGTTAGTGAAGCTCCAGCTATTCCCAACAGATAAATCACTACCTCCGACATAATTGCTCCAAGTCATCCCAATAGTCGTGTTCAGATATGGTGCAATTACATCCGGGGCGTCAAGGTGAGCTGTAGCCATGAGACCAGTCCAAGTTTTATCTCCTTGGAAACCTCCTACGTCATACTCTACTGTCACTGTGACTTTACCATCATCTGTTACAGAGTCGACTTTCCACGAAAAAGTCCCTTCCATATCTTCGGCCAAGATTGAATATTCATAGGTTTCGCCTTCTTTGTATTCGTAAGCAGTCCACGTATTCGTATCTCCTCCGGTATCGGTGTCTGTGTCGTTATCGGTGTCCGTGTCGGTATCTGCTTCACCTTCCGATCCTTCCCAGGTTCCAGATCCGGCACCCCCTTCAAGCTCCCAATCACCTGAAATACTGGAACCATCGGAACTGAAAGAACCGGACCAGTCTACTGTTCCAAAAGCAGCCGACCCGCTAGCTTCTATCACTCCGTCCGAAACGCTTCCAGAGATATCACCAGCGCCGTCTCCTTTAAACCAACCGCTCACCGTTCCGGAATCGAAATCAGCTTCAAACTCCCAAGTTCCAGTGACATCACCGACACCTGTAATAGAGCCGGACCATGTTCCGGAATATGTAACCGTTCCGGTGAGATCTGTACCTCCATCTTCGGGTGTATCGCTATCTCCTCCGGACATTACCATATATCCACCTCCAATCGCGGCAGCAGCTACTATAACGGCCACTACGACTATAGCCACTCCGGAATTGGGACATAATTAACTCATTCTGTTTCGTTTTCTTTGAGTACGATGACTA
>CAYNPN010000107.1:0-3842 GCA_964399085.1 Hadarchaeota archaeon (SeqCode)
ACCAAAAACTACACGAAATAGCCAAAGAACTCGTGGAAGAAGCCGATGAAAACGATGAGTTGATAGTCGTCGGAAACCTTGAAGGATTGAGGAAAGGCAGCGGCGATATGGGGGAGACGATGAACCGGATGATCGGCAATTTTCCCTACCACAAGCTCGCAAAATATCTCGAATATAAGGCTAACGAAAGAGGGATACAGGTCTTGAAGATGAACGAGCACTACACGAGTCGAGAATGTAGCAGGTGCGGTGCTAAAGGCAAAAGACCGAACCAAGGGTCGTTTAAGTGTCCCCGGTGCGGATACGAGATAAATGCCGACTTCAACGGCGCCAAGAACATCTTCCAAAGGACAAAGGTGGCGTCGGGTAACATTCCCGGCGTTGGGGCTGTGAGTGAGCCGGCCCTTAACCCTTCCGATATGGTCTCCACCTCTGGCTCTACAAGTGGGGAGACCGAGGAGGGAAGCCCCCTCCTAACGAGCGAGGCGAGTTAGGTGGAGGTAGTTCACATCCAAAAGTTTCGGCAAAATTAACTGCGTTGAATATTTAAACTTGGAGGGAGCTAAGCTTACTGTCTAGCTAAAAAATTGAGGTATTGATTGTATGTTGGATGAAGAAAAGATAACAAGAGCCATCGTCGAGGAATACTTTCAGTCCTTTTTGGACAATACTAATGTTGAAGTTGGTCTGGGTGGAGCTGGCCCCGCTAATCTAGTCGCGGCAAAAAAATTGGCAGAGAGGGGAATAAAAACCGCCGTATTTGAAAAGAAAATCAATGTAGGTGGTGGAATGTGGGGAGGAGGAATGATGTATCCCCGCATAGTGGTTCAGGAGGAAGCTAAAAGGATCCTTGACGAGTTTGGAATCGATTATTCCGAATATGAGGAAAATTATTACGTTGCTAACAGTATCGAATCGGTGGGCCGTCTGGCATCTGAAGCCGTTAAGGCGGGAGCTGAGATTTTCAATCTAGTTAGAGTCGAAGACGTGATGATCCGGGAGGACGACCGAGTGGCTGGGCTTGTTATAAACTGGAATGCTGTAGAGGAAGCTGGCCTGCACGTGGATCCTCTTACCGTAAAAACCGATGTCGTAATAGACGGGACCGGCCATGACGCCGAAATATGTAGAATAACCGAGGAAAAAATTCCCGGTGCGGATCTCCAGGTTCCGGGAGAAAAATCGATGTGGGCGGACAAGGGTGAAAGGGCCCTAATGGATACGACCAAGGAAGTCTATCCCGGCTTGATCGTTTCCGGCATGGCAGCCAATGCAGTTTCGGCGGGTCCAAGGATGGGTCCCGTTTTCGGTGGCATGCTCTTATCCGGTGAGAAGTCTGCCGAAATCGCATCCGAGAAGATTAATAAGAGCTGACAATTTTTAAGCGAAACCCCCGCTCTCTTAACTGGGTTGAGGAGAGATATCCAATGGGAAATGAATCTACGAATTCCAGCAAAAGGGAAAGCAGTGATTCGAATATCATCGAAGAATTCGAGTTTAGGAAGATTATCCGGTCGGGAGAGGAAAAGGGAATTGAGCCCGTGGCCGTGGAGAAATCCTATGATTTGATTGTCAATGGCTTTAGAATTGCATCTTTGATGGCTTCCCCCATGGATCTGAAAGAATTGGGCTATGGATATTTAGTTTCAGAGGGAATTGTCGATTCCAAGGATCAGATAAAATCTATCGAGGTCAGGGATCAGGAGATTCATGCTTTTGTCGAAGAGTTTGAAGAAATTAGCGACCATCTAGAACTGAGGTCATCGGGATGCGTGGGCGTGAGCTGGAACGAGGATGAAGAGGAGGAAATAGTAGTAAATTCGGATTTAACTTTGTCCCCCGACCAAATATTTAAATCGCTCAAACACCTGGAGACTGAGCTCTATAATAAAACGAGCGGGTCGCATTCCGCAAGCTTGATGAACCGAGAGGGGGAAGTCTTAGCCAAGTCGGTAGATGTCGGCCGGCACAACACGTTTGATAAAGTTATAGGAAATGGTATAGTTCAGGGAATCGACCTATCGAAAAGCATGTTGCTTGCCTCCGGTAGGCAATCGGCAGGCACGGTCATGAAAGCTGCGAGAGCTAAGATCCCGATCATCGTCTCTAAGGCTGCTCCTATCAGTTCCGGCATAGAGGTTGCAACAAGAACAAGGTTAACACTCATATGCTTTGCCGATGACGAGAAGTTTATTATATTTTCGGGAGACCACCGGATTGAGTAAAGAATTCTCTAATCGACACGTATGAGTGACTACGACTGGAAGTGTCGAATAAGTTTTTTATATTCCCGGCGTCGGGGCTGTGAGTGAGCCGGCCCTTAACCCTTCCGATATGGTCTCCACCTCTGGCTCGACAAGTGGAGAGACCGAGGAGGGAAGCCTCTTCCTAACGAGCGAGACGAGTTAGGTGGAGGTAGTTCACAGGTTCATAGGGGGAGCGTCTTAATTATCCGAACTCGGCAGCTAAACGTAAAAGGTAGTCCTCAAAGTCCCGATCAAGGTCTTTTATTTTTAGCATTAAATCCTTGCTATCATCGATGAGCCTCTCCAGTTCGATTTTTTCCATCTCTTTTTCAACTACATCCTTTTTCGCTTTCGTTCTCGGCTTCCGTGGAGTTGCTAAGCAGCATCCTGCGTGTTTCTCCATATAGATATCTCTCCTACGAGCTAGAGATGTTATTTCTTCTTTGTTCATGCCTATGAGCGGTCGCATTACTGGAAGATCAATGCCCGAGGATGTTGCTGAGATGTTTTCGATTGTCTGAGAGGCTTTTTGACCCAAAGATTCGCCAGTAATAATTCCTGAGACTCCCTCCTGTTTACCTATTTTGCTTGCTATCTCAAGCATCCCCCTCCGGCAGGCCACGCAAGAATAGCCTTCCGCAACCGATTTTTTTATTTCGGACAAAATTCCCGCCCAAGGAAAAATTATCGCCCTTTCAAAATCCATTTTTTCTCGAAGTTTTCTCAGAGATTCGATTGCTCTGAGGGAATTCTCCTCCGAAATCATAGGGTAAATGCAAAAGTAGAGGGGTAGGATTTCAAATCTTCTTGAAGCCCTCATAGCTGCGAGTGGCGAATCTATTCCCCCCGAAAATAAAGTGACAACCTTTTCTTCCATCTTATCTCCTCCGAAATTTTCATTTCAAATTAGGTTATGGAAAACGTAATCTTTCAACTTAGACCAATTAATCCATAGTTTTGAGGCACACTTCACATTCTTCTTCAGACAAATATGGCGCATCTTGAGAATGAATTTCGCAGAGAGTACCTTCTTCCCTCATCAAATAGCAGATGTCACAATAGGCTTTGATTATCTGTGATTTATCTGAGTCTTCACCGGCAATTTTATCCGACAGATCTTGAATTTTATCAAACACTTCGGAATTCTGAAATTTCTTCTCGAGTTTCTCATCTCCTCGAATCGAGCTTAAATACTGGCTAACTGCTGCCTGAGTAACACATAATCTTTCAGCTACTTCCTTTTGACTGAGCCCATGTCTTTCCAGGAGGTCTTTAACGAGCACGGTTCTTATCGCGGGCAGTACTTTTTTTACTACTATTTCACAAGGTGGTCTCATTATCTTAGCCCTTTGATAACGGTGTTAAAATTAAATTAATTTAGATATAATCCTTATCCTTCAAAAATCAGAAACTTATCCACCTGCAACTGGGAGAAATATAAAAACTGAATCCCCCCTCTTGTAGCTGAAAAATCCTTAAATTCAACTTTTTTCTCGTTCTCAAATAGCTTTTTGCTCAATTTTTCCTCCATGTCTCGTATTTTTATCTTCTTTTGCCGAGAAGACACCTTCCCAATCTTGGATTGGGTGGGTGATG
>CAYNPN010000108.1:0-3696 GCA_964399085.1 Hadarchaeota archaeon (SeqCode)
GCACTCACCTATCCGGGGTTTGTTCCCCATTTTGGTTTTTCGCCTCGGGTCCTCAGTTTGGAGTCAAAGGGTTTATTCACCAACCTCCGCCCGAGGTATGGCCCTGGTCCCCCTTTTTACCTTGATGTGCGAGGGTCATGACCTTCGGGATGGAATTCTTCCTTATTTTCCAATATCCCATGGATTTGATGTGCACAAGGAGAAATGTCACGGTCTCATCATGGATGGGGACGGCGAGGTTCTAAAGGACGAGGAGTTCGAGAACTCTCTTTCAGGTGTAAAGAGTTTTTTATGGTTTTCCCCACGCCGATGCAGTGATCGAGGCTTCTTACTCGTGGAGACCAGCGTATGAAAGGTTGAAGGAGATCGGGATTCAGCCGAAGTTGGCTCATTCGAATGAATTAGAGGCTATAGCCAGTTAAGAAACCAAGACTGATTCGATGAAGCTCTCCCCGATAAGATTCCTTAACCATAGTAATTAATCTTACTTTGGTAGGAATTATACTCTCATATTTGTGGGCTCTTGGGAAAATGGTTTCCATCTCTAATGAAACAGAATTGGAAATTAAAGATATAATGTGGGAGTCAAAATATCCTGCTTAGTTCTTAATCCTAGTATTCCTATGTTCAAAAAGTCGTTGGTGCGTTCAAGAAGCGGGGTGTTAAATCCTCACTTTTTGAACAAAGCCGAGAAAAAATTAAATTTAATAAGAAAAGAAAAAGAAACACTTCTAAGGGCAATTTACTATTTCATCTAACGAGATAAATCTTGAATGGTATAAGGGGGACTATCTTAGACATTTTGGAAGAGTTATTGATATGGCGGCGGATAGATATCCAGAAAAACCCGCTATTATTTATGGAAATGAAGAAATAAACTACCAAGAATTTCAGGAGAAAGTAAACAGATTTGCGAACGTTTTAGAAGATTTAGAAGCGGAAGTTGGAGGTAAGGTCGCCCTTCAGATTCCAAATAGACCTCAGTTTATGGAAAGTTTCTTTGGTACACTGAAGTCGGGCAGAATTCCTGTCCCTTTAAATTTAAGGATGGCACCTAGGAATATCTCCTACGTTTTAGACAATAGTAACTCGGTTATTTTGGTGGCGGATGGGGAACTTGCCGAGCAGGCCGAGTCTCTATTTGATTCTTCTGATAAGTTGAAAGAACTTGTTGTCAAAAGCGACGGAGTAGGTCAATCCTATGAGGACTTAATGGATGAGGCCGGAACGGAGGCTGACTCAGCACCTGTCGATGTAGAGGATGATGCCCTTTTACTCTACACATCCGGAACTACCGGAAAGCCAAAAGGAGTTATGCTAACGCATAAAAATCTTTTGGCAGCTGTGTATAGTCTTACTTCTCGCCAAGGGGTTGGAGGGAATAATGAAGTGTATTTGGGAGTGATGCCTTGGTATCATTGCTATGGGTTAGTAGCCATAGCCTCTATGTGTTTCGTTACCGGAGCCACGATAGTGGCACAGGACTCAATTAATCCAGAAGATATCGCTAAAAATATTGAAAAATGGAAAGTAACAATGTTTCCTGGATTAGCTACCCTTTATAATCTCTTCATTATGGAATATGACGGAAATCCGGATCTTCGGGATTATGATTTATCTAGCGTTCATACTCTTATTGCAGGAGCAGAGGCAACCCCGCAGGAAACTAAAAGAAAATGTGAAAATGAAATCTTTACTAATGCGATAGTCAGAAATTTTTATGGACTTACTGAAACAACATGTTGCATCACGGGGGAGTCCCCTTGTAACAGGGAAGTCCCCGGCGGCATAGGTTCCCCTAACAAGACTGTGGAAGGGAAAATAGTTGACCCCAACACCAGGGAGGAGTTAACGCGGGTAAAGGAAGGTGGAGTAATAGTGTCAGGGGAGCCTGAAAGAGAAGGAGAAATGGCTTGGAAATGCCCTCAATTAGTAAATGGATACTACAAGCTGCCAGAAAAGACGGAAGAAAAGTTTCAAGGTGAATGGTTCTACTCAGGAGACATGGGATACGTTCATGAGGATGGGTATTTCGTTTATAGCGGGAGGACAGATAACATGATCCATCCAGGTGGTGAAAACGTCTATCCCGAAAAATCTGAAGATGCATTAATGGAACATCCTGATATTGCAGAAGCCGCGGTAGTCGCAGCTCCACACAAATTTAAGGGTGAGGTCCCTGTATCTTTCGTCGTGAATTCTGGAGCAGAACTTGAGGAAGATGAAATTAAAGAATTCGCACTGGAGCGTGTAGCCACTTACGAACATCCTAGAAGAGTATTTTTTGTTGATGGACTGCCTAAGTCGGCATCGATGAAAACTCAGCACTTCAAGCTGAGGGAAAAAGTAGAAGAAATTCTTGAAGAGCCATTGGGTGAATCTTGATCTTTTCTTAATTGATATTTTTTGTTTTAACAAATCTAGAGTTTTCTGTTGTTGGATAACTTAAAGGGTTTTAGAAAATTTCATGTTTCTCTAGATCTTCAAAAATGTTTTTCAATTCCAAATCCAAGAGTTTTTTCCTAGTTGGGATACCTCTTTCTACGTTCCAACCTCTTTCCTCGTAATAATCGCTTAGCAATTTATTTAAAATTCTTCTGTTTATCTTTACATTTTCGTGGTAGTCTTTGTACATGGGTTCCTCAAACCATTTGTCTGGCGGAGAGTCATCTTTTCTATCGAATCCTTCCCTAACATTAGCAGCTTTGAGTAAATTATAACTCCTCTCAGCCGATTTGAGAAGTTTTTCTTTATCAATTTCAATTCCAGTGGCGGCTGAGTATAATTCGGCTGAGTTTTCGACAGAATATAATCGGTTGATTTGACCTTCTGCGCATGTACCTAGGGAGGCGACAAGCACAAAAAAGTCCTCAGCATATCTTTGTAACCTCCCAATGTTTATTTTCATTCCTTCGGTTTGTTCCGTGATCCTTTCTTCTGCTTTCTCTGGAATCCCCATTCTATTAAAATGCTTTTTTAGCCAATCTAGATCCCTTCCCCGCGTGAAATACGTAGGCGAAATACCGCTTGTAGCGTGGGGGCCTCTAAGCCCTACAAGCTGCCCGAACTCGATATTGTCAAGCAAGTCCCAGGTTACCGGACCCTTCGGTCCCATGTAAGGATACAACCCCTTTATCACAGGTGGTGCATACTCCTTCGCTTTCTCCCCGAATTTTTCTATCGTTGCACTAAGTCCCTCAGAAAATAAATCCCCAAGTCCTTCCCTATATGCGATTTTTCTAAACCATTTCCTAAGTGACTCGAATTCGAATTTTATTGCTCCGTCATCTATTTCTCGGCTTTTTAATATATCTTGATTCTGGAGATTTTGAACGAACTTGAGAATGCCGAAAACTTCGAACATATCGAGACCGTATTCATCGAGAATATCGACTAGCTTGACTGACTCATATCGATCTAAGCCATAGAGCGACGGGAGTGCGGTATTGACAACGGAGGTTGTCCACTTGGTGGAGCCCTCAAACTTACCTTCTTTAATTTGAAGTATATCTTTGTCGCCAATTGGGCAACCCACACAAGCTATCCTAGCTTTCTTTAATTTCTCTAAGTAGAATTTCTTGGGAATAACTGGAAGATTTTTTAACCTTCCGAGGTTATGGGATTCCTCGAGACCTTTATAATTTTTTATTCGTTCGTATAGGCCGTCAACCAAACGTTTAAACTTTTTTGTGTCTG
>CAYNPN010000109.1:0-3667 GCA_964399085.1 Hadarchaeota archaeon (SeqCode)
CAACTAGGAAAAGTATTAAATGGGAGGGGGATAAGTACGAACCCAGAAGGGTCGTCGATTATGGAATGGACTCAGAAGATATCGTTCGAAATTTACCCTTCAGACATTTTCTCATCTGATTTTACGAAAAAAATATCGGGCTTTTTGTGGGGGACTTTTTCAAAGATATCACAAAGAGGAGTCGGCCATGGTAAAGTCCAAGTCCGAAGTTCAAGATAAGTCCGAGGATAGCTCCGAAGATGAAGTTAATAAATGTCCCGCTTGTGGAAGTACCTCTGTCGTCCGAGATTACCAAAAAAGTTCTACTGTTTGTAATAAATGTGGAAGAGTTATTAAGGAAGATATAAAGGATCGAGGCCCTGAATGGAGAGCTTTCAATCAGGAACAGAGAGAGGAGAGAAGCCGGGGCGGGGCCCCTATGACTTACACGATCCACGACAAAGGCCTGTCCACGAAAATAGACTGGAAGAACAGGGACGGACGCGGCAACAGCCTATCTCCAGAACGCAGATCTCAAATGTATAGACTCCGGAAATGGCAGAGACGGGCCAGAGTTTCAAACGCGGACGAGAGAAATCTCGCTTACGCCCTGTCCGAAATCGACAGAATGGCCTCACAGCTTGGCCTGCCGGAAAATGTATGCGAGTCTGCCGCCGTCATTTACAGAGAGGCCGTCGACGAGAGCCTCATCCGGGGTAGATCGATAGAGGGAGTTTCCTCGGCAGCTCTTTACGCCGGCTGTAGAAAGTGCAAAGTTCCCCGGACGTTGGAGGAAATTTCCGAAACCTCCCGAGTTGACAAAAATGAGATTAGCCGAAGCTACAGATTCATTTCCCGAGAACTCGACATTCACCTGGAACCCACAAACCCAGTTTCTTACGTCTCAAGATTTGGAAGCGATCTGGGTATCTCTGGAGAAGCTCGGACGAAGGCCATCGAGCTAATTAAGAAGGCCAGAGAAAAGAAGCTCACCTCCGGACGCGGACCCACCGGAATCGCAGCGGCAGCAATCTATGTGGCATGCATGATGGTTGGAGAGAGAAGGACCCAGAGAGAAACCGCCGAGGTGGCTAACGTGACCGAAGTCACCGTCCGAAATCGGTACAAAGAGATCGTGGAAGAGCTCGAACTCGACGTCGACGTATAATCTATCCGATCTAATTTTTACCGGGGAGAAAAAAGACTTTGGAAGAATTTTAAATATAGTCTCCAGAATTATTTTTACGTGATTATCATGACAAAAGATATTGGCGTCATTCCCGGAGATGGGACGGGTCCCGAGGTAATTCGTGAAGGTATCAAAGTTCTCCGCGCTGCGGAGGACTCAGTGGAGGACCTCAGCCTCGACTTGGAAAAATTTCCCTATGGAGCCGATCATTACCTTGAAACGGACGAACTTCTCCCCGAAGAGGGTCTGGAAAGACTCTCAAGCAAGGATGCTATTTACCTAGGTGCTCTAGGGGATCCCCGAGTCGATACGGGTGTGCTCGAACAGGGGATCCTGTTGAAGCTCCGATTTTATTTCGACCAATACATCAATCTCCGACCCGTGAAGCTTTATCCCAATGTCCAATGCCCCCTGGCGGACAAAGGGCCCGAAGACATCGACTTCTATGTGGTGAGGGAGAACACGGAGGACTTCTACGCAGCTCTCGGAGGAAGAGCGGAGGGTAAAACGGAGGAGAAACTCGAGATTTCTCGTTCCATATACGAGGCAAAATTCGATCTCGACATCGAAGTCGACGGAGATGAGATAGCCTATCAAATTGGGATAATCAGCCGAAAGGGTGCCGAGAGGGCAATCCGATTCGCGTTCGAGCTTGCCGAGGAGAAGGGCCGGAAGCAGTTGACTTCCGTCGATAAGGCCAACGTGCTTTCACATTCCTACGGCCTCTGGCGGGAGGTCTTCGACGAGGTAGCCGGAGAATATCCGGACATAGGGACTGAATTTGCCTTCGTCGATGCAATCACTATGTGGTTCGTCAAATCTCCCGAATGGTACGAAACGGTGGTCACGCCCAACATGTTCGGGGATATAATAACGGACTTGGGAGCTATGATTCAGGGCGGGCTCGGACTGGCTCCAGGAGGTAACATAAACCCCGAAGGCGTGAGCATGTTCGAACCCATTCATGGCTCTTCCCCAAAACATGCGGGAAAAAACGAGGCCGATCCCTTAGCCTCTATTTTGGCCGGCCAGATGATGCTCGAACAGCTTGGTGAAAAGGAAGCCGCCGATAGAGTCGAGAAAGCCGTAATCGAGGTTTTGAAGGAAGGAGAGCCCAGAACCTACGATTTGGGCGGGGACGCGTCCACGTCCGAGGTCGGGGACGCAGTCGCCGCAAAGGTCCGAGAGGGCCAATAGGAGTCCTTTTTTGAATCACCATTCTTTATTTGCCGACTAAGAAGAAGGATTAATCATGTGGGATATACTCGGACTCTTAGTTTCATTTGCAATAATAATTATCCTCATCCGTATGGGGAGAAATTTTGGTCTTTCCCTAATGCTTGCAGCTTTTTTTCTTGCGATTTTCTCACAGAGCTTTTCCGGAATTATCCCGATTTTGGAGGCATTTAAGGAGGCAATAATCTCGGCCGACACTCTTTCCCTTGCCTTCGGAATCTTATTCATCGGCGTTCTAGCCAACATAATGAACGAAACCGGTCAAGTTGGAGATATCATTGAAAATCTCAGAGCAAGGACACCCCGGGGCGGGGTAATCGCCTCCATACCGGCCATATTCGGACTACTTCCGGTTCCCGGAGGCGTTCTCCTATCCGCACCAATGATTGATGAGGAGGGAGACAAACTTGCTATCTCGGCTCCGGGAAAAGCCTTCTTTAACTTGTGGTTCAGACACATCGGCTTTCTAATCTTCCCCCTTGCGCCGCCACTCTTGTTGTTATCCCACGAGGCCGGAGTGGCAATCCATTGGATAATACTTTTTGAAATACCAATCTTTATCATAGCCCTCGGTATTGGGATATTTATTCTCTGGAGGGAGACCAAAGACATTGAAAATAATTTCGAAGAAAAACTCGAAGAAACGATACCACGGAGCTCCCTCTTAAGCGGAATTTCTCCAATTCTAATCACTATACTCTTATTTTTCCTTCTCTCCTACCCAGGCCCTCTGACATTCTATACTTCTCTGGTTTTTTCGGTCCCAGCCGGGATCGCTACTTCCCTACTAGTAGCTAGAGATAGCTGGAAAAAGTCCATTAATATGATAAAGGGAGGGTTTTCCCCCGATCTGGCGTTGGCAATTATCGGAATAATGGCTTTCTACAGGATAGTCGAATCTTCAGGCATCGGGGATGCCCTATCTGAAATATTCCTGGGTTCTTTTTTGCCCATACCAATCCTAATCGTGGTGATATCATTCCTTCTCGGGTTGAGCATGGGGCATAACCTAGGAGCGGTCGGTCTGTCCTATTCTATCCTCGCTTCCACCATCGGTGCGAATCTGCCCCTTTTGGTCTTACTATATACCTCCTCTTTCCTGGGCTATCTTATTTCACCGATACATCTATGTGTTGCCGTCAGCTTCGAATTCTTCGATCTCGATTTCGTAGACTTCTACAAAATCTACATACCCTCGGCTATAATCGTATTGATAGCTGGCATAAGCTACACGGTCATTTTACCTTAAAAATAGAAAATTAG
>CAYNPN010000110.1:0-3419 GCA_964399085.1 Hadarchaeota archaeon (SeqCode)
AAGGAAATTGAAGCAAACAAAAATGAGAATTTTAAAGATCTAAAAAGAATTTACAATCTAAAAAAACTGCTCGAATCGGGATTAATCGACAAACTGGAGAAAGAATATCGCCCCGATGCTTTGGTACTGTTCGGGAGCTATTCAAATGGAGAAGACGACTCAGCGAGCGATATAGACATAGCAGTGGTAAACGGAAAAGAGAATGAAATAAACCTAACAGAATTCGAAAAAAAGCTTGACAGAAAGATAAAGATACAAGAAATAAATATAGACGAGATTGGAGAAAACTTCCGATTGACCCTCGTAAACGGAATCGTCTTGAGAGGATATCTAGATTTATGAAAAAAGTAAAAGACTACATAAAAGAAGGTCGAATAAAAAGGGTAACTGAAAATCTTGGAAAAGCTAGGAGCCTACTCAAAAGAAGTAAGAAGAGATTGGAAGACCTAAAGGATCGGGACGTAAGCAACGAAAATGCATTCCTTTTCCTCGAAAACGCCTATGAATCCATTAGAGAAGCTATAGAATCTTCCATGGCTTCCGAGGGATTCAAATCACGGGACCACGTAGCAACAATCGCATGGGGTGCTGAAAAACTGGGATTGTCCGAAAACGAAATTAACAAACTTCACAAACTACGAAAACTCAGGAATGCCTCGAGATATGAAGCCGAAGAAATAACTTCCAAACAAGCCCGTGAAGCTATTGAGTTTGGAAAAAGGTTTATAGAAAAAATTGGTTAGTAAAATCAAGTTTGTAAAGGTGGGCCCGGTGGGGTTCGAACCCACGGCCTCCCGGTTATCAGCCGAGCGCTCTGCCATTAAGCTACGGGCCCAGTTAGACCATTTAATTTTGCCTTTGTACTATTAAATTTACTATTGTGTGATCGGAGAGTAATTTCTCTATCTAATATTCTTGAGAACTTTATCGTAAACTACTGCCAGATGATTTTTCATTACTCGATATATTTTAGATTAACAAAAGTGAGTTATGGTGGACCCGCCGGGACTCGAACCCGGGACTTCCGCCTTGCGAAGGCGACGCTCTCCCAACTGAGCTACGGGCCCTTTAACTCCACTTCAGAGTCTTCTTCATTAACTAATATGTCTTAGATTTTTTCTCCCCATTCGGAAAAGTCTTAATGTCACCATTTCAAAATTAACAGTTGAACAGAGGGGAGGTGAGAACTTTGACTGGAGAACATGAAGGAAGAAATAATCTTAGCGTCGAGACGAAAGACCTTGAGAGAGCCAGACAGTCTTTGATCGAGGAATTGGAAGCTATTAACTGGTATCAAGAGAGGGTAGAGAATACATCGGATGGAGATTTGAAGGAAATTTTAGAACATAACCGCGATGAGGAGAAGGAACACGTCGCAATGCTGGTTGAGTGGCTGAGAGAGAACGATCAAGTTCAGGACGAGGTTTTTGAAGAGCACGATTGACTTTCTTCAAACCTTTTTATTTTTTACCTTATTTTTTTGCTAAATTCCGTTCTACAATCTATATGTTCGGAGTGTTAGGAGATTAATTTTAAGGCATTTCTTTCCTAACCCAATTGTTAGTAAAATTGGTGAATCTTGGAGGAATGTTTATGACGGAAATAGTATTTTTGGGGTGTGGGGGAGGAAGGGTCCAGACGGTCGATCAAACCTTCAGAACGGGAGGCTTTCGGATTCATGATGAATTTAAAGTTCACGTCGACCCAGGACCTGGAGCTCTTTTGTTAACGAATCAGTACGGTTTAGATCCAGCGGACCTCGATATTGTCTTTGTTTCTCATTCCCACACGGATCACTATACGGATGCCGAGGTTCTTTTGGAGGCCCTGAGTAGGAATGAATCTTCTTCCGGAAGATACATAGGAAGCCAGAGTTCGGTCGTTGGAAAGGATAGCATAGGACCTGCAATCTCTGAATATCATAAAGAGAAAGTGGAGGAGGTTATTTCTTTAGAATCGGGAGAATCTTTCGAGAAAGGTAATTTTAGAATTGTGGCTACCCGAACCGAGCACGGTGACCCTACTGCCATCGGTTTTAAGGCATTTACAGAGGGTGGAGTCATTGGTTTCACGAGCGATACGGGATATTTCGATGATCTCCCCGAGCTCTTCAAAGATGCTCGGGTTTTAATTGCAAATGTAACTCGTCCCGATGGAAAGAGGATAGACGGCCATCTCTGTTCGAATGATTTAATTAAGATTTTAAAAAAGACCAATCCCGAATTGGCCGTTATTTCACACATGGGGATGTTATTCTTGAGGAATACACCGAGTAAACAGGCTTCCCATATAGAGGAAAATTCCGGAGTTAAAACCATCCCAGGATTTGCGGGGACAAAAATTTCAATGGATGACGAGTTACGAATTAAAAGTAAGGCAGAACAAGTAAAATTGAACAATTTTTCTTAACATGGAGCAGAGCCCGGTGTTTGCCTTTTGATTTGAAAATTAGGCGAAGAAATTAATATCATTAATGGAATAAATCCTTCAAAGTCAGCATGATGATATCTCCCCTATGTAGAGGTGACTAAAAAAATGCCGTGGGAATATGTATGTGAGAATTGCGGATATGAGATGTATCCAAATGAAAAGTTGGATGTCGAGAAATGTCGCATTTGCGGAGAGCCTGTAGAACCACGCGAAATTTCTTCATCTACAAAGGCTGAAGGTGTTCTCGAGAAATACAAAGAGAAGCTTGAGAGGGAATCTAGAACAGGACTCTCCAAGCTGGCGAAAGTGAAAGATGGAAAATTAATTTTGCAGACGGAGGATGGAGAGCTTAAAGAGAAAATAGAAAATGTCGAGAGGCTCAGCTTAAGTCTCTCCGGCGCGGAGATTGGTAAAATTAAGAATCCGGATTATGCGGAATTTCCAAATGTTATGGATGTTAATGAAGAAGAGAGCGGCGTTCAATTGCAATTTAAGTCTCCGGAGAGAGAGGAGTTTATTGAGAAGATTGAGAATTTGAGGAATAAAATTTCCAGTGAGTCTGAGGGGGAGTAATTTCGTCGAATGGCTATAAACTACCAATAATGGTTATCTTTAGGATTTAACGAATTAAAAACCAGACTTATCTTCTTTCGCCGAGAAGACACCTTCCCAATCGTGGATTGGGTGGGTGATGAATCGGCGTTTAGTTTCACTGACCCCTCCCGATAAGAGGTTAGAAGGTTAGGCGAGTGTTTTTGTGGTGATGAAGGTTCGGAAGACGATCAAATGCAAGATAGTCGATCTTACCGAAAAGAAGAGAAGAGCACTTGAAAAGGAGTACGAGAATCTTCAAGAATATCTTCGCGAAAATGAAGATGTGGAAATATATTCGGCAAACAGACAACAGGCGGAGAGGTACTACGAAGAGATCAAGGACGGCAAGGAATATCCTATCTCGGTTAGGAAAGATTTGATAGATATTCGTAAAA
>CAYNPN010000111.1:0-3371 GCA_964399085.1 Hadarchaeota archaeon (SeqCode)
CATCACCCACCCAATCTTTGATTGGGAAGGTGTCTTCTCCGACAAAAGAGATAAATTTTTCCGTTTTATTACTCTTTGAGAAAAATTAAGTAGACAAAATTTTTCGTAGTCTAATCAGATCGAAAATATTACCATCTTTTTTACTTCCCGAGCCATTATTCGAAAAGTATCAAGAAAAAAGTATCGAGGTTTAAACATATTATATTACCAAAAGCTCCCAGAGTATTGCAAGGGAAAAGAAGAAATATACCAATATCAGAAGGATTGGAAAGAGATGAAGAACGAAGTTTACCGAGGCTTCAAAAAAGTATGAATTTTTCCCAAGAACCTTTACATCCTCTAGTTCTTCCTCAATTAAACCGACTTGACTCTTTTCCATTTTGCCGGAGGCCTTCTCGATCAAATCCGCCGGCGGTAGCTGAAATTCCTCCCTGTTATCCAAAAACTCGGAGGACTGGTGAGCATCAGTTGTTAAAAAAATCGTCTTATCAAATCTCTTTCCTTTTTCAATATCCGACAATTTTTCTCCCAATTTTCTAGGTATTCCATTCCTATCCATAGTTAGAAATAGATATTTCTCATCGGCAACTTCCTCCACTAGAGCCATAAACTTTCTATCCTCCGAAACTTCCATCCCTAGCTTCATTTGGTACTCTTCTTCCTCTTCCAAATCGTCTAGTAGTTCTAAAACCTCTCGAGAGAGAATTTCGGCCTCCTCTTCATCCCCTGAGAGAATCCCTCCTTCCTCAACCGGTTCGTGGTGATGCATATCTACAAAAACGATTTTCTTTCCCGTGTTTTGCCTGATATTATGAAAAATGAAAGTATCATAATCGTCTACTTTTCTGACATTGAGAAAAATAAGATAAATATCATCAAATCTTTGTCCGTAAATCTCTACGGAGTCGTTCTCTTTCCTTAAAATTTTAGTTGCTTTTTCCTTATACTCGGGTTCTCCCGAAATGGATTTCTCAAAAATTCTATTGATAGTATCGGGATCGCAAGGGTCCTCCTCGTGGGATGAAGGAGCGTGCCAGAAATACCCCTTCTTTTCCTTCCCTGAATCCTCATTCAAACTTTTTATCAGAGAACTGCTCATGGAGCCTCCCCCCATAAATCGCAAAGGTCCAGGATGCAGCTCTGGCAGGGAGATCACATTCTCTCCATTTTCGGTCCTAAATCTAAGAGTCTGTATCAGTGCATCCATTTCGGAGCCGGAGCTCAACGAACTAGCTTCCTCATTGAGGAAAGAGGTGAATATTTTCAACGCCGAAGCTTGCACATTTAGACGGAAGAAATATTCTACTAGATGGATTGAAAAGAGTATACCCACACCTACTCCGAAAAAAGCAATACTTCTGAATGCTGTGAATGAGTAGATTTCCATAAAATGTAGTACCGAGATTAAGGGGGTAAAGTAAACCAAGGGATAAATTAAAGGAACAGGTCCTTTCCTACCACTCACCCCGGAAACGGATAGGACGTTTATCGAAAAAGCAAATCCGAGAAAGAACAAAAGAAGAGGCTCAAAATAAGCAAAAAGAAGAATGCCCACGAATACAAAAAACTGGTTTAATAGTGAAAGTAGAAATGCCCTCCTTTTGTAAAAGTTCTCTATGAAATAATTCGTCAGCAGCGCATATACTAATGCCGGTAGTATGAAGAAAAATGAACTTAGAAGGAAAGATAATAGAAAATTCGAATGCAGAACCAAAATATCTAATGAAGACAAGAGGAATCCGAATATAAAACCAAGAAGGATGACTAGGACTATGGAGTTCCTTGGTTTTGGAGAATTAAATAGAATCTTTCTAAACTTGCCAGCATCTTTCATTGATAGACAAATTTATGCTTCACCTTTAAATTTCCCTTGTCCCCGTAAAGTCTAACTCGCTAAGTAGGTTTCAAATTCATTTTTTCTCTTTCTTCTCTGATCTGCTCATAGGTTTGCTAAACCAAGCTCTCTCTAGATTTAAGTATTATTTATTCCTCCGAGGTTTGAGATTGAATAGGTAGACAAGATTCTCGGATTTATATCCCGAAAAGAAAAGGTTCCAGCAAGGGGATGTAAACTAACTTTTTGTTAGATATAGCGATTCCTGTGAAACAATCTCTCTTGCCTTCTTTCTCCACCGAAATATGAGCTAATTTGTTCTCTTGTATATCCGAATGGGTTAAGTAACTCCTCCAAAGCATCGAATACCTTTTCCAAATACCAATCGGTGTCATATTTCTTCTCTCTTTCAATTGTCTGGACTGGTTCAACTCTAAATCTGGGATTTTTTGCCTTGGCATTGACTACGATATATTCTACCTGCTGGCCCGGATGCAACTTCACTCCTTCCTCCATCAGCCGGGTGGCCGCCATAGCACTTCGAGATTTAGACTCGTAAGAATCTGGAGATTGAGACAATTGCTTCCTTATCGTGAGATTTTTAATATCAATATTCCCCTGCTCAATATCCTCAACATATTTTCGAATTGCCGAGAGAACATCCGGGATTCTATCTTCAAGCTCCTCTAAAACTTCCGAGGTGGAGAGTTTTTCTAAAACTTCATTTTGTATATTCTTTATCAGCTCAGGGGAGTCCTCCCTCCTCATCATAATGCCCCTGGCCTCTACTTCCCCGCTCTCAAAGAGGCCATAATACCGGTTCATTGCAGGGATTTCACTACTCCCTCTCGCTGCCGGAAAAACGATCCACTTATACCTGCCCTCGGGACTGATAGATAAATCCAACTTTTTTTCTATCTTATTGCACAAGGACTCCAGCTCCGATTTTTCGACGCCACTTTTTTTAACCCAAAGCGAATCCACGATGCCATGAACGACATCAAAACCTTCCTCTTCAGCAATTCTGGAAGCCTTCCGGAGACCTTTCCTAGCAAACGCAGTTACTGCCTCATGGGCTTCCACTCTTCCGAATTTAGCATTTCTATATCCAAGGTATCCGAAGCAGGTCACCAAAATCCATTTCAAAGTTTCCTGCCTTGCCTCGTAGATTCGGGAAAGATTGGGGTTGTCTGCATTTTTTGTCAATTTTTTGTATTTCTTCCGCTTTTCAAGCACCGGGGTCAAAACTTGAGGAATGAGGCCCTCCTTATTCTCGCATATATTATATTCTAAATCCGGAACCTTATTTGACGAATCGGGGCAACAGTCGCAGAGGACAGTTTCAGGGCTTATATTATATTTCCTCATTATTGAGGGGTAAAAAGAGCTGAAATCAATCTCCCCCACATCCTCATGTGCCCCAACTCTCGGTTCAAATACTACCCCTCCTCTATCGGCTTCTATCAACTTCAAACCGTTCTTGAATTTCTCCGGTTCACTTTTCGTCCAGGGGATAAGGATCCCCTTTTTCCGTGCA
>CAYNPN010000112.1:0-3344 GCA_964399085.1 Hadarchaeota archaeon (SeqCode)
TCCGGATGCATTCCTGTCTCCACAAAGTGCCTGTAGTGCTCAAGCCAAGTAGGTTCCTCTGGAGACTCATCGACGAAATTTAGGAATTTTCTCAGCTTTTTCATAGTATTCTCTCCTACAACGTGCTCAACCTTGCAGGCATCCAACTGAGCTGACTCCTCTTCCACACCCAAAATCTTCAGAAAGCTTACGAGATCGTTGTGCCTGCTAGTGACCTCTTCCCCAATCTTTCTCCCTTTGGAAGTGAGAGAAATATTGCCGTATTTTTCGTAATTTACTAACCTCTTCTCCCTCAACTTCTTCAGCATCTCCGTCACGCTTGGGAGAGTCACTCCCAAAAAGGAGGCTATATCCGAAGTGCCGACTTCATCCTTCTCTTCGGTTAAGAGATATACTGCTTCCAAATAGTCCTCGACGCTGGAACTCAGAGCTTCTTCAGCCATAACTTTCCCTTAGTAGTTCTTCTCCATTTTAGAAATATATTAATGAATATTTATTCGTTACGTTTAAGGGTAAGTCTTCAGCTGGGAGAAGCTTCATTAAGTTCACGAAGTTCCTGTTCTATTTTATTTAACCCCTTGCCCAGCTTTTCAGCTCTTTTTCTCAAAGACTGCAACCTTTTCCCGTTAGATATAACCTTAGGAGATTGAGTTGTAACTAATACAATTGCATCTTGGGGGCAGACCCTCGCACAGTTACCACAAGCCCTGCACCTAGCGAGATCAATCTCCGCTTTGCTATCAATATGTATGGCGTTGAAAGGACAATTCTCAGCACAAATCCCGCAGCCTAAACAAGAATCTTTATCAATCGTTGGTTTTAACGTCGAACCTTGCATTCAATCCCCCCTATTTGAAAATTTAGATATGAGCGATCCAAAAATAAGTAAATGAAGAAACGAGAATATTCCCTTCCGATCCTCCCGATTGGTTCTTAACCCTGGCTCCGGCCTTAAACAAGCTATCTACTCCTCTCCTCCTCTCTTTAGCTTTTTCAACTTTTCTGAACCAACGACATTCTTTACCTCTTCTTTTTTCGCTTCATATACAGTAAGAACTTTCATTCCTTCAAAATTTTCTTTGACCCCTTTCAACTCTGATTGTGTCAAAGCCCTGACCGGACAATCCCTTAAAGGGGTATTAATTTGAACCTCGTGCGGTTCGATGGATTTCGCGATCTCAGCAATTTCCTCGGAAAAATCCAAGTTTTCCGGAGTAAACATAATTTCAAGTGCAAATCTTCCTTCAAATTCTTCGCTAAACTTCTTCATGCCTAGAACAATATCACGAAAGGTAATCTCATCGCACGGTTGGTTTATCCTATCCAATAGTTCCTGGTTTGAAGCATCCAAACTACCAACCACAATGTCGGCTTCGGCGAGGCTCCTACGAACATCTTTTCTCATCATAAGTGAGGAATTCGTCAGAACGGAGACTGGAAGGTTCGTCACATCCCTCGCGGTTTCTATCACCTCTCCAATGTTCTCAGCGAGTGTGGGCTCTCCCGTTCCGGACATAGTAACTATATCCGGCTCTACCTTATCGATGGTTTTCCTAAGCTCTTTCTCTATCCGATCAGTTGACACGAATACTCTTCTTTCTACCGTCTTCTCCGTTGTTTCTCCGAGCGAACAATATGTACAGTCGAAGGAGCAAACCTTTTCATTTTCACGACAAATAAGATCAACCCCTAATGATTTCTTCAGCCTCCAGGAAGAGACAGGGCCATAAATTATCTCCATTCTCTCACCTACCCAACTCTATTTCGGACCCAGCAGAAACCTCGACAAAAGATTCGGGATATCTCTCTCTAATTTCATCTTTGTTCTTAGTGCAGTGAGTAGCCGCGATAAAGTCTAAACCTTTCAAAACCTTGTAATCCTCAAAATCGTGAAGTCCACCGACAATCCCATAAATATTCCCTATATTTGACGCAGCAGAAAGAATTTTGGGTACACCGGGATGTGAACAACCCGCGATAACGAGTAGGCCCTCTTCTAGCTCTAAAGCCAATGATTGTTCCTCAATTTCATTTTCGAGTTCACCAGTAGTCCAAACTCGGTCGGTTATTTGTTTTAACTCTTCAATTTCGTGAAGATCAACACGAGTTTTTAGGTCGTCTTTCAAATGTACAGAAAAGGATTGAGGAAGGAAGACGCTCATATCTGATCTCATTATGTGAGTCAAACCTCCAATATGATCCCAGTGTGCGTGAGAGAGAACAACTTTATCAATCTCCTCAGGTTTAATATCGAACCCCTCAAGGTTTGAGAGAAGAACGTTCCCATCCCAGCCCGTGTCAAAAAGAATTTTTTCATTCTCCAATTCCACTAGACTAGAGAACCCCCAACCCCTTTCGAATCCAAGCATCGCTTCATTATCGTAAACAATTTTCAAATTCAACCTAAAAACCTTCAATAAACATAACTATAATCATCTGAAAGATTTAGAGAAACTTTTCTAGATACGTTGCCAAGCTTCCTAGTCCCGCCACCTTGAGCAATTATCTTCAAAGCCTTTTCGAAATCCTCTACCACCATGCCAGCAAGAAAAGTCACTCCTCGATTTTCAAAAATTTGAGCGGCTAATGGGGTGGTAGGTCCGAGGATAGCAATCTCTCTTGCATCTCTAGACAAATCAATCAGGTGATCTATCGTCTTATTCACAGTAGCAGTTCCAGTGATGATGGAAATATCGACCTCGGGTAGAATTTTCTCCGCAGCCCAATCAGGATAAACTTCCTCCTCCTGAGGATTACGCTCAAAAACGTAAATATCTAAGTCCTTTTCCATCTTCTCAACAACTGGTTTAAAGTTTCCAACCATTCCAATTTTATCGCCATCCCTGATATCCAAAAAGTCCAACAGAGGTCCTTCCTCTCCCTCGACCTTATCATTCAGCGCAGCGTTTATCGTCGCGACACCAATCGAAGAATCTACTGACCTCGAAGATGTCGCTAGTTTCGCCAATTCTAGCGCGTTTTTCTCCAACTCTCCAGCCTCGTCAATCACTTCACAACATTCGATAGCTTCTTCGCCAAAAGATCTTGCAACACCCAGTCTTTCATCTTCCAACAAGACACCGGTGTATCTTAATCCTATCCTTACATCTATCGCTCTTTTGCCTTCAAGATCTCCTTCGACCTCTTTCAAAAGCTCTTCAACAATCATTCAAACTACCTAAAACTAATTCAAACGTCATCAATTCAGAGTGAGGACATAACTTTTCTCCAAACTTTTTCAATCTCCTGAGAAAGATCTGAATCCGAATATTCAACAACAGTCTGCTCGTCAACCATCGCCTCTGTAGCTACATCATCATACGGAAGCTTACCTAAAACTGGAA
>CAYNPN010000113.1:0-3269 GCA_964399085.1 Hadarchaeota archaeon (SeqCode)
ATCACCCACCTAATCAAAGATTAGGAAGGAGACTTCTTGGCGCTAAAAGTTAAGATAAAGGTAAATATTCCCATTAAATGGGCTATCTACCGATGGATTAGATATAACTATCATCTATCACTATCGCAAGAGTTCTGGCCGATTACTCAAAAAATCCATTAATCTCTCGCGGTAGCTTGGATTTTCTTCCCTATTGGCTATCCAATTTTACCAAGGGCTAGGTTTCCCAATCCGGGGTCTCAGTTAGTACTCCTTTTCAACTTCCGTGAATCCCAGCTTCATGTCAAATTGGAAGTAGATACTGGCGTATATTTCTCCGATTCCGATCTTATCCACGGGATCTACTTTAGAGGAAGAGACATAATCGACGGACATTGGGCCCATCCATATCGCTCTTTCGCCCTGAGGGTCTTCGTGGAAATCTATCTCCGCATACCATTTTATTAATTGGGTAAGCCCATCTTCCCCTTCAATAGGCGGCATATGTCTTATTGATAGAAGTGGTGTTTTATCCGGTAGTAAATTATCGACCAATCCACCTTTTGCTCTCTCTTCCGGCTTGAAGGTCATGGAAACCAGTTCTTTTCCGGCAGGTCTCTCCAAACTTCCCTCTATGACATCCAACTTTTTATCAAGATTTATCTCGGCAAGCTTCTTTGGCGCGCCGGCGATCTCTCTTCCGGCCGCCATAGCCGCATCATTGGTCACATAGATATAAGGAATGTAATACCCCTGATCCCCGTTCGCATCCTCGACCTGGATTATCGAAATGAATTCATTGTAAACTCCCACCGTGCTGAAGTTGTATCTACTTAACCACAACCCTCCCTGTGGAGGATCGGCATACGGTTCTACTCCCTCAGGTAGGATTCCTTCGACATCGCTCGAGATGGAGAAAAAAGTTATGAGAGCGTCGCAGTTTCTATATTCAATTTCGATCTCCTTGGCTGGCGTATTCGGAGAGGCTTGGGTGCCATATAGGGAGGAATCGAATGGAATTGAAAATCCCTCGTCGCCTTTTAGGACCATTATGTTCACCTCCGTTGATGATTATATTTTTTGAAGGAATATCTCCTTCCATAGGGTAAAAACCCTGAAAGGCAAAAAGCAGCCAAATAGATTCCCCCATCTTAAGATACCTTTTTCTTTCAGCCATTAAAAATTTTAAAAGGGACTTGCTTTCGACCCCTTCAAAAAATTCTGATGCGTCCTCTACGTGATGGAGTGACTCTAGGTATTATTGACAGAGGAAATTAGAAGTGGGTAATGGGGCAGCCGAAAGAGAAAAAAATAAAAAATACCTTCATATAATAATTTTTTGAAAATTGGGAGAAGGAAATTCACCAATCAGCCTACCAAATGATTCAAACGGAGGTGAGAAAATGCCAAATGGACAGGGTTCCCGCCCAATTTTTATTCTTTCTGAAGACACGGAGAGACAGAAGGGTCGAGACGCTCAGGAATCCAACATCCAAGCAGCCAAGGTAATCGGCGATTCCGTTCGGTCGACTCTAGGCCCGAAAGGGATGGACAAAATGCTCGTGGACAGTCTGGGAGATGTGGTAATAACCAATGACGGTGCCACAATCCTCGACGAAATGGACATAGAGCATCCAGCTGCCAAGATGGTAGCCGAAGTGGCCGAAACTCAGGAGGACGAAGTCGGTGACGGCACAACTACGGCCGTCATCCTGGCCGCCGAACTGATGGAAGAAGCTGAAGACCTACTCAATCAAGGAATCCACCCTACGACCATCGCATCCGGATTGTCGACAGCGGCCGAGAAGGCACAGGACTTCTTGGATGAAATCTCCGAGGATATAGACATTGATGAAGAGGAGAAATTGAGGCAAGTAGCAACAACGGCCATGACCGGCAAAAAAGTAGAAGCCAATGTCTCCGTTCTGGCCGAACTGGCCGTCAAAGCGGCCGTGCAGGTGGCCGAAGAAGAGGACGGAGGATACAGTGTCGACATGGACAACATCGGAATAGAGACTCAAGAAGGTGGAAACGTCAACGACAGTTCCATGGTCGACGGGCTCGTAATCGACAAAGAGAAGGTTCATCCCGGCATGCCCTCAAGAGTGGAGGACGCAAAGATAACTCTGATTAACACCGCCATCGAAGTGGAGGAAACCGAGGCCGACAGCGAGATAAGCGTGAGCAGCCCCGATGAACTTCAGAAGTTCCTGGATCACGAGGAAGAGGAGCTCCGAAAAATGGTCGACACGATTAAGGAAGCCGGAGCCAACGTGGTCATTTGTCAGAAGGGAATCGACGATATAGCTCAGCACTTCCTGGCCCAGGAAGGAATATTCGCGATAAGGAGAGCGAAGTCATCGGACATGGAGAAGCTCGCCCGTGCCACGGGTGGAACTGTCGTCACCAATATAGACGACCTCTCCTCGGACGACCTCGGTAAAGCGGGTCTGGTCGAGGAAAGAAAGGTTTCCGGTAGTGATATGACCTTCGTGGAAGAATGCGATAACCCCAAGGCTATCAGTATCCTCGTGCGCGGAGGAACAGAACACATAGTCGACGAGGCAGAGAGAAGCCTGGAAGATGCAATCAGCGTAGTTAGCAAGTCCGTCGAAAGCGGCAAAATAGTCGCCGGAGGAGGCGCCTCCGAGATCGAGCTTTCGATGAAGATAGCCGACTATGCGGACAAAATCGGGGGCAAGGAAGCATTAGCAGTTAGAGCATTCGCAGATGCGGTCGAAGCCATAGCGAGATCGCTGGCCGAAAACGCCGGGCTCGATCCCATAGACACCATCGTGGAACTGCGCTCCAAACACGGAGATGATGGAGCAGACCATGGGCTCGATGCCTACAGTGGAGAAGTCAAGGACATGATCGATGAAGGTGTGATAGAACCCCTCCTGGTCAAAAAGCAAGCCGTTAGCTCCGGCAGCGAGGCCGCCATAATGATATTGAGAATTGATGACGTTATAGCGGCGAAAGGTGAATCCGGTGGCGAAGGTATGCCCGAAGGTGCACCCGGTGGTGCACCAGGTGGTGCTCCTGGCGGAATGCCGGGAGGTATGCCGGGCGGATTGTAGAGTAAATCCCTGTGAGACTCTCTCCCTATCCTCTTTTTATTTTTCTTTAAATACTCGATTCGTGCTGACCTTGTTTCTCAATCGACACGATTTGTTTGTAGATTGGGTACCGGCTAAGGTGGTATTATCGATTTTTAGCTGGGTGGAGTGTATCCAACAGGGGTGTTAACTTGGAAATCCTTTCTTGAGATCCTTTTTAGATCGAGAAAG
>CAYNPN010000114.1:0-3216 GCA_964399085.1 Hadarchaeota archaeon (SeqCode)
CGCCCGGTAATGGGTACCCATAGGCGAAATTTTCGAGTCTACGGAGGGGGACACCCAATGAACAAGCATCAAAAGTCTCGGTTGAACCATAACCCCAGGAGTACAGAGGACAGCCAGTGACTTCAAACCACTTTTCAGCCATCTCTTCACTGAACTCTATACCGAAAGAAGGAGCTGCAGTAATCCTCAAGGAACTAAAATCATATTTCTCAGCCTCAGGATAATTCACGATGGCTTGAATAATTGGGGTTGGCAGGCCGGCAAGCGTAATATTGTATTTATCTATTGCTTCCATAGTTCCAACTGGATCAAACCTAGCAAGAAAGCTTACGGGAAGACCACAAAACATCACAGACACTGCAATAATCCCGGAAATATGTGTTTGGGGAAATGAATGTTGGAAAATATCGTCTGGCCCAATTCCCTCAAATTCATATTTAAGGTGTGAAAGTCCCAGGGCTAAAGCGCTATAGTTTCTATGTAAGCACCCTTTAGGCAAGCCTGTCGTTCCTCCTGTATAGAGTAACCATCCTATATCCTGGAGAGATACATCGACAGTTGGAGGAGACGGATCATATTCATCGATTAATTTCGTGAATTCCGTAGTATTGGGAAAAGTTTGCTTTTCCTTTTTCATTGAGGGGTGAAGCGGTAAATCAGGATCTTCGGGTAAATAATCGGAAAAACTAGTGACAATCACGTTCTCGATTTCACTTTTATCCCTTATTTTTTCCAGTACAGGGTAAACTTGGTCTTGCGCCATTACAAGCCTCGTTTCCGAGTCTTCAAGTTGATATTCTAGTTCATGTTCTTTATGCATAGGATCTATTGGGTTGATAATCATGCCAAGTTTAGTCGCTGCCAAATAAGTAATAGGAATCTGTGGTGAAGACTGTGAATAAACGCCTATTTTATCTCCTTTTCCATATCCCAAATCAGCTAATGCAGACGCCAACCTGTCACTCTGGTCATCTAACTCTTCGTATGTTATTCTTTTCCCATAGTAGATCATGGCCGTTTTCTGAGGCCGTTCCTCCGCTATTCCCCTAACGTACTCAGATAAAGGCTTCTTACCATGCTTAAAATCTAGAGCTGAATCATATTCTTTTTTCAGTTCTTCAACTGAATCATCTTCCATCCATTCTAGGGGCAAAAAACCACTCCTCTTCCTTTTTCTGTCTCATTAATAAAAAAATTACGGTATCTGTTTGTGGTGCTGTTCCTTTAAGCGTATTTTCTGTTAATTTATAATCCGGCGCCAACTAATCTTTTTTAATCATGGTAAGAAAGAAATTCCTCGGATTAGGTGATAAGCTTCTTGATTGGTTTGAAGGGATCGACCCTTTCAGTTTGTTTCTATCGTTAATATTCCTGCGTTTATTGGATACTTCAACAGCGTTTGCAGTCTTTTATTTTCGCCCTGATAGGTTTGTAAGATTGGAGCAGTATGTTTTATTCAAAGATTTTTTCGTTCAAGGTAATTGGATTCCTTATCTCCTTTTGGAGATAGGTCTCTTATTGTTATTTTCTATGATAGTGCTTTCATTGGACTATTCAAAAAGAGAAACCGAGGAGTTTGAGTGGAGACATTATTTGAGCTTTATATTCATAGGATTGGCTCTGGCTTTTGTTTGGACTGCTCCTATTGCTGCAGGGACCAATGTGGTTACGGGGATGCTACTAGTTTCAGGGAGGCGTGCATTGGTCGGATATGTACTTTTTGGTGTTCCTATAGCTCTCTCAGTGACTTATAAGATATTGAATATAAGAGATTCCAGGTTTTTGATACTCCTAACTCTGGGTCTATCTTTTTTGATTTTGTTTATTTTTTGATTGATTTTTCTAAGTGGAAATCTAATATTAGATTCCTCCTTGCTTGGTGACTATAATAAGACTAAGCGGATAGTCCGATAGTCTTGTAAATAACGACTGGAAAAGCCGGATGAACTCCCTATAATCATTCTATAAATATATAAATAAAAATTAGAAGCCGGGACGGTTGAGTAGTGGATTTTAAAGCCTTCCATCACATTCGATTTGGGAAAAGCGCCCTGGCTGAGGTTGAAGATTCCCGTATTATTGAGGTAGCGAGTGTTCCTTGAGATGCTCCCATATGACTTCGCTTCCGTCCATATGTTGAGTAACCGGGCCGATCACTGCTACCGGAAGATACTGATGGGATCCGGGCCAAGTATGGCCACCGTTTTCTATAGTGTAGAGAATGACCTCGGTGTTATCCTCTCCTCCACCGTAATAGCTTCTTTTAACACTAGTGGGATCGTTTTCATTCTCCTCTTCCAGATAGGTTACTTCCGGCCCCCCGGTGATGCCATTGACATCCAGCCAGTAATCAACTGTTTCTTCTGTGGATAAGATATACCCATTATCACCTTCGTAGGGTACGATAGGGTCACTGTCTCCCTTCATGATCACCATAGAAACCGGTCTTTGGGGCTCTTTCTCCAGAAGATTGCTGGTCATTGGAGACGCAACAGTTGCCGCTGCGGCGATCTTATTGGAAAGCTCGATCGACAGCACGTAAGATAACTGGGCTCCATTTGACATGCCAGTCGAATAAATCCGAGATTCGTCCACTTCGTACTTTGCCGATAATGTGTCAATAATCTCGGAAGTAAATCCCACATCATCCACATTTTCCTCGTATTGAAGGGACGTAGGAGTACCTATGTTCCACTGTCTTTCGGCTCCTGGAAGATTCGGTAAGTTTTCATAATCGCCTTCAAGTTCAGTGCTGTTGGGGAAAACTGCAATAAACTCTTTTTCTTCCGCCAAATCGGTAAAACCAGTCAGTTCCCGCTGTTCTTCCATGTTGCTTCCCAAGCCGTGAAAAGAAAAAACCACTGGTAAAGGCTCCTCGTTTTCATATGTGGAAGGCAGGTAGTATTCGTAGGAGCGCTCGTACTCACCGTAATTCATGGAACATTCCACTACTTCCCCTACAGTCAGATCGGTTGGCTCTGGTGATGGCACTGTTTCCGGTTCTGTTCTCAAGACAAACGCCGCAGCTCCTATGATAGCAATGATGATTATAATAGCCCCGATGGCTAATTTGGTTGTGCTAACACCTTTTTTCTCTAATTTTTCCAAATTATCACCCCCTTCTCTCTTTTCTGGTTCGGACGAAGAAGAGAAAAGCTTCTTGCATTTGCTTAGGTTCTCTATTCTAAACTTCTTAAATATTTATCCTCATCTCAA
>CAYNPN010000115.1:0-3199 GCA_964399085.1 Hadarchaeota archaeon (SeqCode)
CTCGATTCGCCGTAGGGATTGCCCACCTTTTGGACATTCTCTAGAAAATCCCTAATTTCGGAGGGCGTGAACCCCTCTTCTATTAACATTCCCCTTATCGTGGAAACTATGTTTGGCGTGTCGATAAGTACTTCACCGCTTTTATCTTCAGCACCACATTGTATCACGCAACTTCTACAATTAGTACACGTGGCTAATGATTTTGCGAGAGATTTAGAAGGTTCTATATTCCCTTCAAGTAAATCTAAAGCTAGAGTAACCCTTCCTCTAGGCGTTCGGTCTTCAAAACCAATGCCTCCTACCCAAGAAGGACATAATCCTTTATCATCTTTCCCTCGACAAGTGCCACACCCCGCACATCTTTCCACTTTATCCTGAAATTCTGCTAGGTAATTCATTGATCTAACCTCCAAAGATTAGGCATTAGGATATTATTCGGGTCTAGCGTCTCTTTTATCGATTTTGCAAATTTACGGTAAGTGGGAGACCAGAGTGAAGCGGAAAGAACTGCACCTCTTCCTTGATTAGCCTCTGTAAATCCTCCAAACTCTCTGAGGAGAGGATCTATACGTTCTCTATTTATTTCCTCAATCCTATCTCCTAACTCAGACATTTTTTCTTCGAAGTATACTAAAATTCCAGTGATCGTTGTGGCACGTAAGTAAGGAACTATAAAGCCAGTTTTCTCAATAATTTCAAGATCTTGGAGCTCTTCATCTAAAATGGAGTGTATTCGGTCTAAGTAATCCAGCGTTCGATTTCTTGGGACCAGGTTTTCCCCAAAGTAAATCATTGATCCTTTACTAACCACATCTTCACCGAAATCACGTACTGAGAATAAGGATGCCAACTCGTAACCTCTTTCCTTTTCTTCTTTTCCACCGAGGGAAGTGCATACATCCTTAACAATTTTTTCTTTAAACTCTGCTATTTCCTCAAAACCTTCTGATATTACGTAGAAGAGGAGCCATTCGTCGTCAAATACTATTAGCCGGCTATATGGATAAGGGTCAGTCTTGACTAACTTGGAAAAGGCTTTCCATGTATCTTCTTTAGAGCCCATCTTGTAGCATCCGATTTTGTAGGCTTCTGGAAATGGGTTAACTGCAATTGTTGCCTCTGTCTTAATTCCAAAGATTCCTCCATCTCCGATAAACATCCCCGTTAGGTCTGGGGTCCCCGCCTCTCTATGTAAAGTCTTGTCGAGAGAAGTGTTCGTTCCTGGACCACCGCCAGTTTGGATGATGTCTCCTTGCGGAAGAACGACCTTCAAGCCCAGAACGTGGTGATTTAGTGTGCCCGCCGTTGCAAGATCCGACGGTTCACCCCCTCCGCAAAATCCACTTAACACTCCCCCCAAAGTGTCCATGTGGAATGGTACATCCACAGTATACATGTGTAGACCTTTTTTCTTGATTCTTTCTGAGAGTGTCGATAAGACGCTTCCACATTCAGCTGTTACTCTCATAGTTTCATCGTCGATTTCAATTACATCGTTCATTCGAGTTGTATCGAGAAGAATGCTTTTTTCGGTACCTACATGTTTGGGAGGGTAAACAGTCACGGTTCCTCCTCCTCCTCGAGGTATTACTGGAATGCGCTCTTCGTTTGCCACCTTCATTATTTCAGAGATTTCTTTCGAGCTTTCAGGCCTAACTACTATGCCCGGTGTTTCCCCCCGTGTTCCGGGGGAATAGAGAGCAGGAACACGGGTATATCCCCGCCTGACAAATTCCTCATCTGTAACATAATTTTCTCCAACTATCGATTTGAGGTTTTCGTAGAGAAAGTGTTCTTCTTTTTCTGTCAATATATCAATCCCCGCAACGGGGAGAAATCAATTTTTCACAAGGATTAGGATGAAATATTTCTTTCATTGTTGAATCGAGTTTTTCTTTTTCCTTTAAATCGTTTTTGGTCATGGAAATTTGTAAAAACAACTTTCCCTTTTTCCTTAAGGATGAAATTCTATTCAATTAAACTAGTTTCCACTTACTGGGTGGGGGACGAGAAAAATTTCATAGTAGAGGGAAATAAGTTCCGGAGTGCTTGGCTGATAAAAAAGGACAGGGAATCATAGTCTACAGGAGTTTAGAAATAGAGTCGAAGCGAAAGCTTTATTTACTAATTCACTCTCTAGCCCCGCATCTGCTATTTGCACGATGGAGCTGGAAGATCTTGGGAGATTAAGCTGGCGAAGAAAACGTTTCTAGTTTTTGTAATAAAGAGCATAGAAATGGGATTCCCTAAAGAAATACGGCAGCGAGCAATTGAACTGAGTTTTTGCTATCTTAAGCTCGCTCGTTTCATCCTACAAAGGCGATAAAGTGCCTACGCCATAGATTTTAGAGCTATCTGAAAGGTATTTGTGAAGTAGAAGCGGGAATAAAGTGAACGGTGTTTTCGCCATGTAGGTATACCATCGCAAGCACGAATAGATTTGGGAATGAATGCAAATTGGCCGATAAATAAGAAGAGAGTCTGCCGCCCGAATACGATAGAGATGATTGATGAGCTCGTCCAAAGTCCAGAGAACAAAACGGGATAAAATACCTCTATCCAACGATTAGAGTGAATGTTATTTTTTCTAGAAAATCTGAGTTCAGTACTCACGTAGGTAGAATTTCCCTGTCCTTTTGGTAAAATTTTCCCCGAGTTTTGGTGGATAGGGAGGAGGTTTTGCCTATATCCTTCGAGATTTCCGTTCGTGCCCTTGATAGATAGAGATTCGGTGTACGGAAAATTTTTTCGGTGGCGGATATTTACCCCTAACAGGAATTGTTGAAGGTTTTTCAAGCTAGGGCTGGAACTGGCGGAGGTCGGCTTTTTTCTTTCCCGAACACTCGAAACACTGTCAACAAACGTCTCAACCGTCTCTTGAATTCATGAGCTCTCGGACGCTCACACCCGTCCCGTGAAAGAATCCACAAATTGTACAAAATCATGCTCACGAGAAAATACAAACGTCTCAAACTCATCGACTGGCTCGTGGTGAACGGTTTGAACTTTTCGAGCTCCCGAATATTCGTCTCGATCCGCCAACGCCAACCATAATTTTCCGAAACCTCGTCCGGATCCATGTCCAGGTTGGTGATGAACGGGTGGATTTCTTTCCCGTTCTCCGTCTCCCTTTCCGTAAATAATAGTTGAACTTTTTCTTCTTTTTTGCTGTTTGAAACGGTGTGTTCCGTTTCGTCCG
>CAYNPN010000116.1:0-3105 GCA_964399085.1 Hadarchaeota archaeon (SeqCode)
GGAGGGGGCAGTGAAACTAAACGCCGATTCATCACCCATCCAATCCACGATTGGGGAGGTGTCTTCTCGGCAAAAAAAGATAAATGATGATATGAAGGAATTCTCCACCGGGAGAGCACAAAGTTTTTCTGAAAGCCTCCTACAGTTGGTGGAGGAGTTAACTTCCCCCACTACCTAAGCCTCGCTGCGATCGGCTCCCAAAAAATATTATCAACACAAAAGTAGGTTACACTTTTTGAATAGTTATATCGGGATTGATGTGCATAAGGATTCTTGTTACGCTTCTGTTCAAGATGAAGGAAGGGAAATAGTAGAGCAAGGTTACTTTCAGAACTCTCCCTCAGGATTCGAACGATTCTTGATGGGGATAGTTGATGCAGAAGTTGCTATCGAGGCTGGCGATACCTAGCAGCCAGTTTACGGATGGCTCGACGAGAATAGCTTCGAGGTGAAGCTTGCCCATCCTCATAAGGTGAGGATTACCGCAGATATCCCTAGACAGTTACGTGGCGTGGGCGCTAACCAGCTCCTGTAAAAGTCCCACGATTTCCTTGCCCTCTCGCTTCCACTTCTAGGAAGGATAATCGGCCTATCTTATCAACTATTAAATCTTATTTTATAACCAGGTCCAACCAAATATTTCTTTATTCAATCCAAGTTGAAGTTATGAAGTCCGATTTTGGGTTGGAAAAGATTTCTGATTTGACTTAGCCATTTACTATTAGTAGATAACTAATTGCTATCTAGTCATTTTTTTTTACCATAATTTTGTGGTCTGCAGTATAAACTGTTTCTTCATTTTGATTCAGTAGTTTATGTCGTTCTATAATAATACCTCTATCCGGTTTTGATGTTTCCTTCTTATCAATTACTTTTACTTTCAAATACAGAGTATCTCCTGGTCTAGTAGGATTATGAAATTTCAGATTATCTACTCCTATAAAAGCAATTATGGTCTCTTTTTCCTTTGGTGAACTTCTCAAAGAACTCAGACCCAAGCAAACTACAAAAACTAGCCCTCCTGGAATCACCGGCCCATTAAAATCTGACTCTTTTGCGAGCTCCAAATCCAAAAAGAAAGGATCTGTTTCTCTTGAGACACCTAGATAATTTATTCTATCACCTTCCGTTATTGTTCTAGAACCAGGTTCAAATGTATCACCGATCTCAATATCCTCAAAATATTTACTTATCTATATCACCTCGTTTTATTCATAAATATTAGGTAGTTTAGAAAAGTTTATGATATTTTTTGTTTGGGCTACTTTGTAAATTTTTTCGATAATTTTAACCCTAAAATAGCTATCATTTCATATTGAAGAATTTCTGATACACTAAGAGGCGGTACAAAGTGTAGGCCCTAAATAATACGGAACACAACGAATCTGCTCCGTCAGCTGGAGCAAACGAAAAATTAAAAAGGTTTACTTGAAAAGATTATCCAATGTCTTTTGAACTGACTGAAGAGCAAAAAGATATAAGGAAGGCTGCAAAGGATTGGGCTCTAGGAAAATTCGAAGGTGAGTGGGATGCAGAGAAAATTAGGAATCAGAACGAATTTCCTAAAGACCTATATAAAGAGGCAATAGATTTAGGTTTTGTCGGTAGCTGGATTCCGGAGAAATATGGTGGCCAAGGATTAGGTGTCTTGGATAGATGTCTAATCGTTGAGGCTCTCTCAGAGGTAGACAACTTTTTTGGTATAGTACAGGCTGGTGCTTTTGGAACAGAATCCATTTATTTGAATGGAACAGAAGAGCAGAAAGAAGAATATCTTTCCAAGGTCTTCGAAGATTATGCTACCTTCTCTTGTGCCTTTACAGAGGCAAGTGGAGGAACCGACGTGGCCAGTGCGACAACTAAAGTGGAGAAGACAGAAAATGCTTGGTTAATAAACGGAGAGAAACAGTTCATTACTAACGCAGGTAATTGTGATTATAGTGTAGTCCTCTGTAGGACAACTCCAATAGACGAGGTCGAGAAAAAGTACCAAGGATTGACCCAAGTAATTATTGAGAAACCTAATGAACAGGCAGGTTGGCAATGTGATAAGCTTGATAAAATGGGAGGTCATTATTTACCCACTTACACAGTTGGTATTATGGACGTAGAGACCCCCGAAGAGAACATCTTGGGGGATGTAGGGCAAGGATTCCTACAATCAATGGAATTCTTTGACTATACCAGACCCTGGGTCGCAGCTCAAGCGGTTGGGACTGCCCAATGTTGTCTCGATCTTGCGGTTGAGTATTCCAAGGAAAGAGATATATTTGGAAGAAAGCTATCAGATTTTCAAGCACATGGATTCAGATTGGCGGAAATGGAAAAGAAAATACAGGCAGCAAGATACCTAGCATATAGGGCAGCAAGCCTCTGGGATAAGGGAGACCCTGATCCTGCTGTCACGAGCTGTGCAAAATGGTTCGCTAGTGATGTTATTGCTGAGATCGTTAATGAGGCACTTTTAATACATGGAGGCTATGGGTACACGGACGAGTATAGGATAGAGAGAATTTACCGCGATGCAAAGCTTATACAAATAGTAGAAGGTACTAGAGAAGCCGAAAAAATGGCAGTTTCGAGAGAACTTCTCCGAAGATAACAACCTTATATCTTTTAACCTCTAAAAACGCGTAGAAATCTCACAGATAGAGAAATGCTTTTCCTAAACCCACATGAATCTAGTTTTCTCTAACAACCTGACTAGTTTATGCTAATCCTATTTCTTGAGTTTGTGATTTTATGCTGGTTTGAAACTATTCTCTAGTTAGGGTTTCTAGATACGCAGGAGGATTCCAAACCCTCTTAACTGCTGGGCCTGGGGCAGGTAACCGTCCTGCGTGTTGAAAAATATCGAGTCCTTTAGATTTGTCTCATTGGCTTGTGACATCCTCCCCTACCTAATCGGAGATCAGGAAGGGGCTTCCAGCCAAAGCGAGGGTTCCCGTATTGCTCAGCAACTTATCGCCTCCGAGGAGGCTCCAGAGGTCGCTTCATGGCTCGGGGTTCCGGGCTGTGCCACGGCAGCCCCTGCACTCACCAGAGGTCTCATCTCGGACTTGCCGAGTGCCCGACCGGCGATATTTCTGGCACCGTTCACATCGG
>CAYNPN010000117.1:0-3028 GCA_964399085.1 Hadarchaeota archaeon (SeqCode)
TTCCGAAATATAACGAGATTATAATTAAGTCTTATCCGTAAAAATTCAAAAAATTTTTTTATAAATCCTCTCCATCGTTTCCTGGCTGTTTTTTGTTGAGTTTCTCCCGGGCTAATTTCTTGAGATAAATAGATCGGATTTTTCACTGTTTTTTAAAATTAAAAATAAGATATTTCGCGTCTTTCGAAAATTTATCAAGAGTGCGGAAAATAGGGTGTTTACGTCTTCAAAAAGCCAGTATTTTTACACCCCTTATAAGTCCCCATCTATATGAATGGCAAGGATATTTCCGGGTGCTGATGGTAGCAAATATCAAACCTTCAAGCGAGTACAAGAATCGGATTGGGAGCAAGATTGAATGGCTAGGATATTCGGTCTAAATAAGCAGTGAAAAACCAATTCTCGGATTTAAGCAAGACATAGGAGTGAAGAACTACTCTGACACTCGGATTTACAAGTTCCCCTTTAATTGAAAAGAAATCTAAACCAATTTAACTAGATCTATTCAAATATTCAGTTAATTTTCTAATAAGTGGAAAAACTAGGATTCTTGCAATTCGGAAAGACTAATTTCCCTCCCTTCCATATCAATTTTCCATTTTTGGTGTGGTGAGAGTTGTAATGGGAAATTAAATATTTCTGCATATTTTTCACCCTCCAGTCGGTCAGTATGCAAAGTTAAATCGGCCTTTTCTCTGGCCAGCATCTCCATTCTCGAGGAGAGAACTCCTTCGGTTACTATATAAAGCCCGATCCCGCCGCAGGATTCGATGTAGCCCAATAATCTTTTAAGCAATCGAATTGCGTTTTCCTTTCCTATCCATTGTGGAAGAGTGTCGAATCTGTCTAGGATTATTCTGCTTGGGTATTCCTCCTCCATCAGCGTGTCCAATAATTCTTCATATTTTGAAGGATTTTCAGGATTGTTGATGTAATATTCACTAGTAGGTTCACCTACTCGCCCGGGATAGGCATCGACTAGAATATTTTTCTCCTTTTTCTCGTAGGTTTCCACCCAGTCAACTCTTTGTCGCACGCTTTTTAGAGAGTGAGAAGTGCAGAAATAGATACAATTTTCATCTTCTTCCAGCGCTTCTAAAGCGAACTTTCGAGTTATAAAAGATCTGCCTGTACCACCTTCGCCGATTAAAAGGATTGTTGCGGGTCCTTTGATTCCTCCTTCGATTATTTCGGGAAAAGCTGGAACGTTACTCATCGTTTATCTACTTGTTAAAAAAGAGCATGATGTTATATATTTTTTCAAAAGAATGAGGAGTGATGTTAACTTAAGCTATTTTTAGGAGTAGCTACATTTCGGAACTTAGAGGTTGGGTCGGGGGAAGGAAATAAAGAGGTGGATACCCCTATTTGGAAAACTCGTAGAGTTTTTGCGGAACCTCCTCTCAGAGAATTTTGTGAGAGATTTCAGCGATAAACATTTCGATAGGGACAGGACGAGCTCTGCGGTGAGGGCTTTCTGAGCCTACCTCTACGTTTCGCAGTGTTCAAGCTACAGAGGAATTGCCCGGCTCCTTAAAGTTTTCTCGATTCTAGTCTCCAACGTCACCGGAATGGTCGGGGATACAGAGTTTCGGGAAAGAGCTCGAGCGTGAAGTCTATCGGAGAAGGGAAAGAAAGTTCATAATCGCGGACTAGACCAGAATGAGGACTGGAAAAGGTCGTATTTACATATTTGCGGCGGTAGATCCGGAAAATAGGGAAATAGTCAACTTTCACGTGTCGGAACACCGTGGGCTGGCGGATGCTTGGATATTCTTGCAGAAATGCGTCAAATACTGCAAGAACGAGCTACTGCTCGTGATGGAGGGCGGTCTGTGGTACTCGTGGACTACTTAACTGGTAGGACTGGACAACGAGGTGGTCAGCGGAGGGAAAAGAAACTAAGTCGAGCGGGGGTTCGAGACTCTGAAGGATCGGATTAGAAACTTCGATGTCTACTTTCCGACGAAAGGGACGTGGACGGTGGAGAACTTCATGAATGCGTTTTACCACTGGTACAACCAATCGAGAAATCAAATGACCTGGGGAGGCCCCCGGACGGGACCGACCACGGGTTCAGGGAATGAATAAAGAGCTTAAGTTTACATCATCGTATTTCGTTAGGAAAAGTTTAAGTATCTCCGCCCCAATAAAATTGAAATGCCCATACCGCGGTATGAAGGCGTCGATCCGAGCAAGGGCTTTTTGCCTTGCTATGAGAGATTGTTAGCTCTTGGTATGGGAACATTGTATGTGGACCTGAACATGCCGGGCTACCGGAAGAGCTCGGGTCCGAGATAAGCCTGACACCCTTTAGTTACTCCTCTCCACAGCTTTGTTTGCGGCCAAAGTAAAAGCCATTTCCGGTTGATTCTGCCGGAGGCTACCGCTCTGGGAGTTGGATTAAGCCATGCTAGCGGAGGGCAGTTCGGCTGCCCCGCGGATAGCTCAGTAACACGTGGTCAATCTACCCTTGGGACGGGGATAACCCCGGGAAACTGGGGATAATCCCCGATAGACGGGAGTTCTGGAAAGGTCCCTCGTCGAAACGCTCCGGCGCCCAAGGACGAGACTGCGGCCTATTAGGTAGTTGGTGAGGTAAAGGCTCACCAAGCCGAAGATGGGTACGGGCCCTGAGAGGGGGAGCCCGGAGATGGGGACTGAGACAAGGCCCCAGGCCCTACGGGGCGCAGCAGGTGCGAAAATTCCGCAATGCGTGAAAGCGCGACGGAGTGACTCCCAGTGCCGATGGTTAAACAACCGTCGGCTTTTCTGGAATGTAAAAAGTTTCAGGTAATAAGGGCCGGGTAAGACTGGTGCCAGCCGCCGCGGTAACACCAGCGGCCCAAGTGGTAACCGATTTTATTGGGCCTAAAGCGTCCGTAGCCGGACTGGCAAGTCCCTTGTGAAATCGGACGGCTTAACCGTTCGGCTTGCAAGGGAAACTGTCGGTCTTGGGACCGGTAGGCGCCTAGGGTACTCCGGGGGTAGCGGTGAAATGCTATAATCCTCGGGGGACCGCCAGTGG
>CAYNPN010000118.1:0-2991 GCA_964399085.1 Hadarchaeota archaeon (SeqCode)
ATCACCCACCCAATCTTTGATTGGGAAGGTGTCTTCTCCGACAAAAGAGATAAAAAAGAAAAGGAGACAGCACGAAGCGCCGGATAACGTCCGGCGGGAGGGGATTGGTTATTCCTCTACGTTCTCGCTCACTTTCAAGGAGGCATAGAATCCGTGTTCACTGGATACTCCAAAATTTAGCCATAAATTCCTCTTCTCATCGATAGAAACTCTTACTGGATCAGGGTAAGGTTTGCCTTCCGGCCAATTTATGTAGCCTCCTGGAAGAACTAACGAAAAAGTATCCTTTTTTATAGGTACATCCGTTGTGAAAGGTTCTTTATCCCCTTCCCGCTTGGCAACAATTCTGAATTTTGATATTTCCTCATCGTCGATATCAATATCCTCGATTGGGCTAGCCAATTATTTCACCTCCATTTATAGACAATTCCGTCGAATAGACGTAGACTACCTGAAGCAAATGCTCTAGTATACATACAATTCTATTCTAAGAAATTCTTAGAAGAATGTCCCTTAAAAGGAGAAAAATTACAGAAATTTTGATATCTCTCTTCGAGTTTGCTTCATTTTTCCTTTTGTGCCAGTTCGGACACCCTCTCCAGTGTGTCCACATCTTCCGGCCCCAGATTATCTCTTATTCTTTTTATTCTAGCAAATCTTAGAGTGTATCCTGAATCATAAGAACTACTCTTACCGGAGAAGATATTTGAGTATTCCACCTCCACCACGACTTGTGGATCTACTGTTACCGTTCTACCTTCCCTATCAATCTGAATCTCCTCCAAAAGTTCTGTCATTTTCTGAATTTCCTCGTCGGTGAGGCCCTTATACGTCTTACCCACTTCCCTGAACCGCTCCTTCTCTTCATCGTAGGCGGCGAGATAATAATCACTCAACCACTTATGTCTCTTCCCGTGACCGTATTCTGCCCTAGTAATAACGAGATCCAGGGTCTCTCCAGCCTTCTTCAATTTTAACCAATCTTTTCCTCTCTCGCCAGGATGATATCCTGACTCCAAATTCTTGGCGATTATTCCCTCATTTCCTCGATCAACACAACTCTGAAAGAATTCTTCCATTGTTCGTTCATCATCAGTCTTTATTCTTCTGGTGAGATTCAATTCTGAAAATTTAGACTTTAATTTTTGAATTCTCGTTTCCAAACTTTCATCGACTAAAGAAATATCCTCCAACTTTAGCAAATCGAAAAATTGAACTTCAACTGGGATTTTTTTGATTAATTTCTCGTCGATACTTTCCCTGAATCGCCTCATGAGCTTCTGAAAGGGAAGTATCGAATCGTCTTTCACGGCAATTAACTCCCCCTCGGCGATAAAATTCCTTCCAATATCCTCAAGATCTTCTACTATTTCCGGGAAATTTTCAGTGGCTCTATTTAGATTTCGGGTGTAGAGTTCTATCTCCTCTCCTTTGTGAACCTGAATTCGGACCCCATCCAACTTCTCCTCACAGAGACAGTATCCCATCTCTTTCTTTATTTCGGAAACGGACTCTGCCATTTCTGCTAGCATAGGCAAAAAGGGTCTTTGATATTCTATTTTCACCTCATCAAGACTTTTTCTCCTCGCCAGCACTGCAGCTTCCCCCAAATCGCCCGTCAACATGTAGGCTTTTCTGACCTCTTCTACTGGTACATCCCAAGAATCCGCTATTGCGTGGATAACTAAGCCATCAGATACGCCGTGCCTACTAGCGCCAAGTAAGAGTTTTGACACATATTTAATCTCCAATGGATCTAGCTGAGAAAACTTCGCTTCTATTATCTTGTTCCTATCTTTTGCCGAACCTTTCCCCTGAATTTCGCTGAGACGATCCAGAAAACCCTGAATGGCTTTGGGGCTATTTTCCTCCGTCTTCAGGGTAGACTGTTTATTTTTACTCTCACGAAATAGTTGGCTGATTACCTCTCCAAAGTCCCCATATCTATCATAATATTCTTCGTATTTTTCCGTATCAATTATCCCTTCAAGGGCATTCAAAAGAGACTTCTTAGAAATGTTCGTGCTCTTTTGCGAGCTCTTGGTAAATGGCCTCCCAATAATCATTCGACATACTCTTCGAAGATTTTCCGAGTCAAGAGGTTGTATAAATTCGGATATTTGTTTTATTTTTTCATTCCTGGAGTCTATTTCGGAGATCCTTTCGCAGAGAGAAGCGATTTCTTTAAACCTCATGACTTATCCCAATTCGAGATTTTGTAGAAACGGGAATATTGGATTTACTGATTACAAATTCCTGTTCCCTATGAACTGGGAAAAATCGAAACCTGTTATTTAACCCCCATTACTTGAAATTCATTTTTTGATGAGAATTTTTAAACACGGGGCAGTAAACTGAATGAAAATTAAAAAAGTTCGTGTATATCAATTTGAATACTGAATCAAAAGTCGGAGGGTGAATCTGTGAAATCCGTTGAAGAACTGAAAAAACTCTTGAATCAAATAGATGGCAAGGGGTATGGAGCCTACAAGAAGCTTAAGGGCTCTTATGAAATAGGGGACTATCAACTTTTTATCGATTATGTTCAAGGGGATCCCTACGCATCTCCTTCCAGATTCCGGATACGTCTCACTCAGCTCAAAGCTGGATTTCCAGTTGAACTATTTGAGACCGAGACTAGAAAAATTGCTTTGGAAGATTTTTTGACTAGAAAATTTTCCGAAGAGGCAAATAAAATCGCGAAGGGGAATAGAGGATCGGGGAAGTCAGGAATGATTTCCGTAACGGACTTTGGACAGGCAGTTCTCCGGAGGACCTCTTGCGAAATAAATGGAGATTACGTGGGAGTTACATTTGCCGTTGGTCTGCCGGCAGGGGGAAGAACTCCTCTACCCAAAATACAAGGTAAGGAAATGATTTTCGACGAAATTACTAAAATAGCTGAAAATTCTCTCTACTTTGATAATTTGGACGAGGGTGACTTCCTCTCCCACCAAACACGGTTTGGAAGGAGCTTCCAGCCCCATTCGC
>CAYNPN010000119.1:0-2805 GCA_964399085.1 Hadarchaeota archaeon (SeqCode)
GAAACTACATCAGGTACAAAGCCAAGTGGGTGGGTATAGAGGTGATAGAGGTGTCCGAAGCGTATACATCTCAACGATGTTCACGGTGTGGTAAGATCGGCGATAGACACAGGGGCAGATTTAGATGCGGTAACTGTGGACTTGAGATAGATAGTGATAAGAACGGCGCTCATAATATAGCTAGACGGGGCATCGGAAAGTACAACGAGACCTCTTCTGATGCCAGGGGTGTTGTGACAACGCCCGAAGCCACTACTGTTGACTCGACCTCTGCAATGCAAGTCGGCGAGGTAGGTGGTAACCTATGCTAAAACGGTCGGAAGCACCTTCCAAATCGCCAGATTTGGTAGGTGAGGATGTCACGTGTATTTGACTAACGAGCTTTTAGCCAACGGAAGGAAGAGTAAAATGTAAATTCGTTGGAAATACATAGCAAAAGCTCTCAATATGGCTATTTAAGAGGTCTATGTAATCAAAAACCCGTTATATTCTTTCATATAACCCTTCCCAAAGGAAATCATTAAAGGGTTCGCCATATATTTCCTGACGAAGAAATCGAGAAAAGAATTTTGAGTAAAGATATTCAACTCTAAATGGTGATACTGATGAGTAAAACTCTAGAATTTGGAGCGGTCGTCAGGGAGCCAGATATCCGATATGCGAAGGATATGGGAGAAGTCATCCTAGATCGGGAATGGCTGGAAGAAAACCCCGACGCCGAACTTTACTACATGTATCGCGACCTTTGGCGGGAGAACGACGAACAGAAGATAAAGGAGGAGGGCCTGAGATACGATATCACCGTCATCCCTCCACGCGTGATCGGTAAGGAATACGTCAAGACAAAGGGTCACTATCACCCAGTTGCCGAAGGGGAGAAGACCTACCCCGAAATTTACGAGGTACTGGAAGGAAAGGCTCACTATTTATTGCAGAAGAAGTCCGGAGAGGGCGTGATAGATGATGTCTTGATAGTTAAGGCTCAGGCAGGAGAAAAGGCAATAATCCCACCCAATTATGGTCACATAACGATAAACCCATCCAATGAATCGCTGAAGATGGCAAATTGGGTCGACAGACGATTCGATTCCATCTATGAGGATATTCTCGATCTGGAAGGGGGAGCTTATTTCGAACTCAGCGATGGAGAATTCGTGAAGAATGAGAAATACGAAGAGGTGCCCGATCTTCGGTTTGTGGAACCCTCCGAAGTGCCCGAGTTAGGTATAGAAAGCGGGGCGGATATGTATAACCTCATCGATGACCCTTCAAATCTGAACTTCCTAAAGAAACCTCAGGAATACGAATCGATCTTTTCGGAAGTCATCTGAGAGCTTTTACGGCGTCAATTTCAAATAAAAAGGCCAAATTTAATTTATTCCTGAAAAAATTACCATATCAAATTTATTGTAAATTTATAGGGAGGAATATTACTACAGTAAGAAAAATCCGATAGAAAAGGTACTACGCTCAGGATAAAGAATAACACAGAGTCTCGAAAAGAGATACATATATATTCCGTACATAACCCGAGCAAAAATTTTCTTAAACCCAAAGATTTATTCGATAATATCCTGTGAGAAATTAATGGATAAATTGGCTGGAGCTCTTATCTTAATCGTGGCCGAAATCCGGACACTCCGGGACGTATTTCGGGAAATAAAAAAGCTGGAGGAAATCAAAGAAGCCAAGATGATTCTGGGACCCTATGATATAATGGCCACTGTGGAGGCCGAGGAGGAAGAAGAGATCGAAAAGACGTTGTTAAACGAAATCAGAGATATAGAAGGCGTAGAAAAAACCGTTACGAATATCTTCATCGAGGATTAGCTCTTTGAGAACCGAGAGGGGAGATAGTCTGCCATTTCCTACTAATAGGCAGTCCAGCCCCCATCAGCAACAATTACTTCACCATTTATGAAGCTGGAGTCATCCGACCCAAGGAAGAGAGCAACTTTGGCAATCTCTTCGGGATCACCGAGTCTAGGATTTAGGACCATGCCCGAAGTCGCCCTTTCCATCCCGAATTCATCGGGATTATTTATCGTCTGGTCAATATTTGTCTCTACTGCGCCCGGAGCAATTGCATTACAGCGGATTCCTTTCTCGGCATATTGAAAACCTACATTTCTAGTGATTCCAATAAGGGCATGTTTAGAAGCTGTATAGGCGATGCCGGATCTTGAGCCTTGTAGTCCTCCAACTGAAGCAGTGTTAACGATGACTCCGGATTCCTTTTCAATAAAGATAGGTAGTGCTTCTCTGATGGCTCTCATCGGCGCGTCTACATGAACAGCAAATACTTTTTCCCAGATTTCGTCAGTTACGTCCTTTGCCGATAGGAAGTTATCTGTAATGCCTGCATTATTTATCAGAATATCCAAAGTGCCGTAGGTATCTACGGCAGTATCGATCATCTTTTCTATGTCATCGGATTTCGTTACGTCGGCTTCTACGGCAGTAGCAGTTCCATTATCAGACTCGATTCCTTCCACAACTTTTTTAACGCCTTCAATGTCGATATCCGCAGCTACCACCTTTGCTCCTTCTTCTGCGTAAAGATCCGCTATAGCCTTCCCCATCCCGGATGCAGCACCTGTGACAATAGAAACTTTGTCCTTTAACTTCATGATTCGAATTCACCTCTCCATAGCTTTTACTTTTTGCAATACCTGCATGTTTTTCCTTATCATCAAGATCAGGGGGAGTTGTGTATTTACAATAGTGAGTTTCAACCCATTAAGGGCCATTCCAGTACTTCCGCAAGTGATTTTAGTTTCCTCTCTTTTGCGTAGTTTGGAGGAA
>CAYNPN010000120.1:0-2767 GCA_964399085.1 Hadarchaeota archaeon (SeqCode)
ACCCATCCCATCCACGATTGGGAAGGTGTCTTCTCCGACAAAAGAGATAAAAATATCGATGATGGCAGTAGTTGGATTAATGATAAAAGAGAGGCTATAGAGAAGAAGATAAGAAGATATGTTGTGATAAAAATGAACAAAGAAGAAGTAAAGAAGGTAATAGATGAAATCAGGCCCCAACTCCAGGCTGACGGCGGAGATGTTGAACTAGTAGACGTCACAGACGATGGTATTGTAAAAGTTAGTCTCGTCGGGGCATGTGCGGGATGTCCGATGTCAACTATGACTCTACAGATGGGCATCGAAGATACTCTGAAAGAGAAAATCCCTGAAGTAGAAAAAGTCGAAGCAGTTTAATATCTCTGATCTATTCGTCCAAAGCCGGTGTCTAATCGGGCAAGAGTAAGTATTCATTTAACTCACCTATCTGTTTTCTTTATCCAATAGAAAAAATATTCATAAGAATCGGTATTTTTAATTCAAGAAACATCAAAATAAAAGGGAAAGTATGGACAGGGGAACTAAGGAAAAATTCTTAAACTATTTCCAGTTGCCAGACGAACTCTCTCTAGAGGAAATAGAACAAAGAGGTAGAAACTTCAGGGAAACGAGCAATGGCAAAATAAAATTTGATATTATAGACCATTTGCCCCTTCTAGGCAGTGTTGGAGAAGAGAGTATCGGTCCAGCTAGGTGGCATATATTTAAAACCTACACATTTGACCCATCTTCCCATTCATGGAATGCTGAGACCAATAATGTTGAATTTCATTACGACAAATTACTCCTAGTTGAAGAGGAACTCACCAACCTCGAGAGAAACAGCCTGATCCAGAAAACAATCGAAAAGGGTGGAAATAAAAGCAAGATGGTGGAGGAACTACTACAAAAGGTAAAAGAAAGGTTCGATAATATTCCCCAAGCCTTTGAAACTAGCGACGTAAAGTGGGAGCAGATGATAGAGGACCTAACTGAAGGGTTAAAACCCCGTCTTACCAAGGAAATAGAAAAAAGGTAACTATTTAGCACCTTATAAACGCTAGTTTTTTCTGAGCTTTTCCGTTAGATTTAAATAGGATAATATATATTAAATATATATTGATGTCTGGGGAGATAACGTCTGATGAGATAAGGACGGTCATAACTGAGGATGTAAAGGAGGTTATCCAGAAGGAAGTTGCCTCCTTTGGAACGGGTGCTCACGTTGTCTGTCCGAAGGAGCATTTAGGTAAGAAGGTCTATCTTGTGGTGTGCGAGGAGTGAATTCTTCGGCGGCTTCCTTTCCAGAGTGTTCTGCGACCTGTCCTCGTGTAGCTGAACTGGAAAAGGAGAATCGCAAACTTAAGGAGAAACTCGCCGTCAAGGAAGAGAAGATCGAGCGTCTGAGAGGTAAGCTGAGGAAGCACGAAAATCCTCATGTCCCGTCTAGTCAGAAACGCGAGACGACCAAATCAAATGACAGGAGAGAGGAAAATGAAGACGATGGGGATAAGAATGTATCGAATGGGGGATGCGGTGGTTCTCAGGAAAAACTTGGTGATGGGAATGGTGGGAGAGGAAGAAATGGTGGACATGACGGCGAGACTAGGGAGAAGCCCGATCCCGACCGGACGGAGGTGGTTTTGGAGGAGCGTTGCACAAATTGCGGGAGGGAGCTCGGGGATCCCGACCGGACCGAGACGAAGATTGTTGAAGATATTCCGGACCCGGGATCCGTGGAAGCGGTCGAGTACGAGATCGGGCATTACGAGTGCGAGTGCGGCGAAGAAACCGTCGCAACTCACGAAGGCGTTCCCGAAAAAGGGAACTTCGGTCCAAACGTTCTGGTTCAGACCACGCTCTTGAAATTTCAGGAGAGAGTTCCTTACGGAAAGATCCAAAACCTCTTCGAGGACGTCTACGAACTACAGGTCTCCACCAACACCCTTTACAACTTCACCGGGAGAGTTGCGGATCAACTACGTCCGTTCTACGAAGAAATCAGAGAAAAAGTGAGGCGGTGCGAATCCGTGCATTGCGATGAGACCGGAATCAGTCTGGAAGGGGAAAACGGATGGATATGGACTACGACCACGGAGAACGAAGTCCTCTACAACGTTCGAGAAGATAGAAGTCAGGAAGCTCTCGAACACATGCTCGGCAAAAACTACCAAGGAACGATAGTCTGCGACGGTTGGAAATCCTACTCAGCTTACTCTTCGAACCTTCAGAGATGCTGGTCACACCTACTGAACGAATCGGAGTTCACCGCCGACAAGCATCAAGAAGCCGCACCGATCGATGAGAAACTTCACAAAATCTACAAAGACCTCAAAAGATTCCGGGAAGAAAACCCACCGCCCGACAAAAGGGAAGAGAAACGGAAACAAGCGAGGAAAGAGCTGGAGGGTCTGGTGAACCAGGACTACGAGAACGGCAAGGTTCAAAAACTCGTCAACTACATCAAAAACGGAATAGATCACTGGCTGACCTTCGTGACGAACCCCGAAGTGGAACCGACAAACAATCGGGCGGAGAGATCGCTCAGAAAAATCGTAACACTCCGAAAAATCATAGGAACCGTCCGCAGCGAAAGAGGCAGATACACCCTGGAAACAATCATGACAGCAATCGAAACCTGGAAAGCAAGAGGGCAAAACCCTCACGAAGAAATGCAAAAAATACTAAGGACTAGCTAAATAGTTACGAAAAAAGAATGGAAGATTAATAGGAAGAGTGACTTCCTCTCCCACCAAACACGGTTTGGAAGGAGCTTCCAGCCCCATTC
>CAYNPN010000121.1:0-2596 GCA_964399085.1 Hadarchaeota archaeon (SeqCode)
AGCACTACACGAGTCAAGAATGTAGCAGATGCGGTGCGAAAGGCAAGAGACCGAACCAAGGAACTTTCAAGTGTCCCCGGTGCGGATACGAGGTTAATGCCGACTTCAACGGCGCCAAGAATATCTTCCAAAGGACAAAGGTGGCGTCGGGTAACATCCCCGGCGTCGGGGCTGTGAGTGAGCCAGCCCAGAACTCTTCCGATATGGTCTCCACCTCTGACTCGACAAGTGGAGAGACCGAGGAGGGAAGCCTCTTCCTAACGAGCGAGGCGAGTTAGGTGGAGGTAGTTCACTTGGATTGGTTCAGGAAATAGAACCGAAGAACCAAAATTGAACAGAGCTTAAATGGAAGATTAACGGCCATTAGCATGATTGAACAGGATTAATCATGCTGTAGTGGGGATGACCGTTAATCCTCCAATCATTTTTTACTTCCCCTGTTTTTTAATTTTTTCTTTTACCCACTTGGAAGGATAAATTTATCCATTCAATCATTTTAATAATATTAATAGGTTAAATCGGATTTATATTTGCTATTTTTCTATAGAATGGTTTTGTAGATATTTTCAACCGTTTTTCCTGAAAAAGGTATAAGAATATAAAAACATAATACCGAATACCCTCAAATCGCATCTCTTGTGCGCAATGCAAAACTAATGAACAATCATATTAAACTAGAAGATTCGATGTAAAGGAGCGAAAATGCGATGGGAAAAAGAGTCCCGACAAAATTATCTCTTCCTACACATGTCTCGGGAGGTATCTTCCCGTAGTGGAATGCGGACATTTGCCCAATGACCGTGCCAAGTTTTACGTCCTTGGATTTTAGGAAAAGAAACAACCAGAATAATAGGTCGAAAACCGACTAAAAAGTACCCATGAGATTCCTTTGCCACAAATCAAGTCACCGTGACTAAGATTATTCGACAAGTGGAGAGACCGAGAAGGGAAGCCTCTCCCTAACGAGCGAGGCGAGTTAGGTGGAGGTAGTTCACTTAATACAGACGAAAGACGTAGAGAAAATGGAGAAAAAAACTGCTATGGGCACGGCCCTTGGCCAGATGATATCTGCGAAGACTTTGGAGATGGAATATCGGATAGGGAAAATAACGAGAGCCCTTCCAATGGAAGGAACAGTCCGCGAATTCTTGAAATCGAGAGTCCAGAAGGATATTCAGAAGGAGATTTAGTAGTTTTTTTATTTTTTTGTCAAAAAAGAAACCTGAGTAAATAAGAAACCGCCTTAAAAAGATTAAAAAATCTCGGGCGGGGAGGTGAAATTAGATGAAAAACAAGTTAAATGTTATTGCCGTCGGAACTTTTATTCTACTGTCTTTAGCCCTTGTTTCCACTGCCTCGGCCGGCTTTTTTGAGGACTATTATCAAGAATCTCAGGGAAACTCTCTAGATTTGGATAAGCTACAAGAAGGAGACCTCATTATGTTGACTGATTTATATGCCTTAGATTACGCAATGCCTGGCCACTGGGATCATTGCGTGATGTATGTTGGAAATGATGAGTTTATCGCAGCAAGACCGGATGGCGTGAAAACGATGTCAGTTAGCACGGTACACAATGCTGGTGAAGCCGCAATATACAGGGTAAATACCACCGATGAGGTTATACAGGGGGCTATAGATTATACGATGGACCAAATTGGCAAACCATTTGATTATAGCTTTTTATTCTGGCCTGGAAGTAAGGACGCGCATAGCGATGAATGGTATTGCACCGAATTGATTTGGGCTGGTTATTATGTGAACGGTGTGGATATCGATGCTAATTCAGGATATCATTATAAATATTGGAATAGCGTCGCAGCTCAAGAAATTGCCGACGATGATGATACCTATCGCGTAGCACATTCTGATTGAATCAATACCTCTGGAAGATAGTGGACCTCCTGATATTCAGGTCCTCAAATTCAAATTTTTTAGGAATTTGAGGACTCTTTCTCATTTTTTAGCCCCATTTGAGGTCTCTTTTACTGAAAGCAATGCCAACAATTAGATTGATCTCACATGGTAATTTTTCCAACTTACGATCTTTATCCCATTGAGCCGAGAAGACACCTTCCCAATCGTGGATTGGGTGGGTGATGAATCGGCGTTTAGTTTCACTGCCCCCTCCCGATAAGAGGTTAGAAAGTCAGGCGAGTGTTTTTGTGTTGATGAAGGTCCGGAAGACGATTAAGTGTAAGATAGTCGATCTTACTGGAAAGAAGAGGAAGGCTCTTGAAAAAGAGTACGAGAATCTTCAAAAATATCTTCGCGAAAATGAAGATGTGGAAATATATTCGGCAAACAGACAACAGGCGGAGAGGTACTACGAAGAGATCAAGGACGGCAAGGAATATCCTATCTCGGTTAGGAAAGATTTGATAGATATTCAAAGAGCGGACAACGAAATAGCGGAATATTGGTTAAATGTGAGAGTTGCTTCCGTCTACGGAGGTATCAATGTCCCTATCAAACCTCATATTCAAATCCCTTTCGATGGCGGCGGTGTGGTGTATTGTGAGTCTAAAATCCTGAGAAAGGATGGAGAGTTCTACTTTCACCTCACTATCGAGAAAACGGTTCAAGCTAGGAAATC
>CAYNPN010000122.1:0-2436 GCA_964399085.1 Hadarchaeota archaeon (SeqCode)
GCCACGACCAACGCGGCTGCTTGGTGGATCGTGATGTGATAGTAAGAAGTATATTTGTGCTTTCCGATGACGGAAGTGTAGGCAGGATTCACTTCTCGAATCTCAACTCCCTCACGCTCGGCTCTACGCTTGACCGCTTCTAAGAATTTGCTGTGGTTGAACTCGTGTTGGTTCCGCTGTTCTCTTGCAACATCGTCCAAATTTTCGACCACGAGACCCCGGTTCCAGTACTTCGCGTACTCCACCACTTACTCGGCGTAGTTCCCGATCAACCATTCACGCTTCCCTTCTCGAGCGGAAGTCAAATTACTGCACTCGATCGTCTTGGTATCTTTGAGCTGTCCCTGTCCGTTAGCCGCTGCTAGGTCTATCGTCCGATGGTTGAAGTCCAACCCCACACATCCCCTCTCAAACCCGACCTTGAGTTCGTGATTCTCTTCAAAGTTGACTCTAAGCTCATACCCACCGTTCTTCCTTAGTATCCTAACTCCGTAGGCTTCTTCACCCTCAAGAACCCGATCCTTCACTTCCGAAGGTAAATAAGCAGGAATATAGATCCACTCTCTGTCACCAGTGTTTACTCGGAGGTGAAGCTGATCGTCCCTCTCCACGAATCGGAGGTTGAGGTTCCCTCCCTTACTTTTATCTCCACGGGAGTAAAGTTGATTATTCCTCAATCTTTTCCATTCCCTGTTCGAGATCTCGCCCCGCTCTCGCTTCTTGAGGTTCTTTCTCCCGCCGAACACTACTTTCTCTGGGGACTCTAGCTCTCCGGATCCGACGAGTTCCAGGGCAGACTCGTAGTTGGATTTAGCACGGAAGTAACCTCCGCGGCGGTACCGGGAGTTGATTTCCGAGAATTTTTCCTTCAGGTCGCCCTCGATCTCTGACTTCGACTTTCCTTCGCATAAGCGGCTGTAAGAGTACCTCATGCAGGATGATTGGATTCGCATTAACTCGTCGAGTTTTTCGGCTTGATCCTTAGATGGAAATATTTTGCCGCGAACAGTAGTCTGCATCTTATCATCATTTCCCGGTCCTGCCGATGCTTTTTAACATCTCACGGGAGGGATCTGTGAAAGTATTCAATTAACCCCTTCAGGTTTGTGAGGGTATGTTAGAGAACATGGAGGAATTCGTTACTGCTTCAACTTCCTTCTCAAGTAACACTAACCTACTATCCAAATCTCGCAAATCCCTCTCTAGGTGCTCAATCCGCTTCACAATTTCCTCGAAAAAGTTCTTGATTTGCGGATTCATATCTTCCTCCCTAGTCATTTCAAGTCACCTAAAATATCAAAACGAACTCGTCATTATGGTCTTCATCGAGGGTATTTTAAAATAACATAAATCAGGTGGGCACTATTTTCCTACATAAGGTGTAACATTTATGTATCAGATATTATAAAATTATAACAAATGTTACAAAAATATAGCGCCTGGAAGGTCTTGAAAGTCTTCTTCGACGACCCGAATCCGGAAACACTCGGCTTAACCCTGAGAGAAATAAGTAGAAAAAGCGGGCTTGCTCATACGAGCGTGAAAAACCATTTGCAGACCCTCAAAAAGGAGGGGATTGTAGAGACAAAACAAAAGCGATCGGGGTCCCGAACCTATCCAGTTTACCTCGCGAATCGAAGGAGCGAGAAGTTCAAATATTACAAAATCATCGACACTCTACACCGGATATGGGAGTGTAACCTCCTCGACAAACTAGTGAGGGAAACGGCACCCGACTGTGTAATACTGTTTGGATCCGCGGCTAGGGGGGAAGATTTGCGCGATAGCGATGTCGACCTATATGTACAATCCAGTGAGAGGGAAATAGACTTGCAAGAATACGAGGGCTTTTTGAAAAGGTCCATCCAACTCCACTTCCAACCCCAGTTCAAGTCCTACCCTCCCGAACTCAAAAACAATATTATTAATGGAATAATGCTATATGGGTACCTTAGTGTATTTGAGGGGTAGATTTGGGAAAAATACATGACGTTTCTCGTGACAGGGAGATGGCCAAATCGCTGAAGAAAATGGCAGAAAAAACTAACAGCAGAATAAAGGAAACTGACAAGAATAGATACACCTCTCAGGTCGTGAAAGACTACTACAACGTTATCCATCATCTAATGGAGGCGATTTCTGTGAGCCTAGGGAAGAAGGTAAAGGGCAGAGGAGCTCACGCCCAGCTCATCTCCTTCATTTGTGAAGAATTTGAGCTCGGAAGTGGCTTAGAACAATTTCTACAGGAGCTAAGAAAATACCGCAACAGGATATCCTATGAAGGTTTCTTTATTGAAAAGGATTACCTGGATAGAAATGAAGAAAAAATCGAAGGAGTTATCGAGAAACTGAACTCTATCCTGAAAGAAGCTTTAAAATAAATTAACTTTTAGCGCCAAGAAGTCTCCTTCCTAATCTTTGATTAGGTGGGTGATG
>CAYNPN010000123.1:0-2434 GCA_964399085.1 Hadarchaeota archaeon (SeqCode)
ATCACCCATCCAATCCACGATTGGGAAGGTGTCTTCTCCGATAAAAAGATAAATAAAGTTAATTATTCAACACGTCACAAAAAACGAAACTTATAAAAACCTTCAATCATTAACAATGCCCACCTTGAAAATAAAGGTCTCTCCCGAAAATTGTGTAGGATGCTTTAACTGCATGCTAGCATGTTCTTTGACTTTTGAGCAGGCTTTCAATATATTTGAAGCGAGGTTGACCATTGAACCTTCTGATGAAGAAGGATTTAAAATAGACTTTAAGGATACGTGCACTGATTGCGGTATTTGTGCCGACTATTGTCTCTATGATGCACTAGAGAAAGTGGAGGAGGATAGCAAATGAGCATAGGTGGATTTGGAGGTCATATTTTACACGTAGACCTTACAACTCAAGAAATAGAAAAGAAGGAGATAGACCCAGATTTAGCCCGCAATTTTGTCGGTGGATACGGTATAAATGCAAAATTAGGATATGATCTAATTGAATCCGGAGTAGATCCTCTGTCCCCAGAAAATAAGATAATAATCGGAGTAGGACCACTGGTTGGGACAAACGTTCCAGCTTCCTCACGTGTTTGCAGTCTTACTAAACTCCCCGTAAACGGGGCAATTGGGAGGTCAGGTGGAGGAGGGATGAATTTCGGCCATATGTTTAAACACGCAGGATACGATCACCTAGTTATAAAGGGCAGCGCTGATTCACCTGTCTATCTTAAAATTTTTGATGATGATGTAGAAATCTGTAATGCTGAATCGCTTGAGGGAAAAGGATCGGGGGAAACTGCCGAAAAACTTTACAGTAAATATGAATGGCCGACAGGAGTCATATCAATAGGGCAGGCAGGAGAGAACCTAGTTAAGTTCTCGATGAGTTTCATCGACAATGCCTCCACTTTAGGAAGAGGGGGTCTCGGGGCGGTGATGGGGTCCAAAAACCTCAAGGCAATTATCGCCAAGGGAACAAAAGACATAGAAGTCTCGAATGAAAAGAAATACAGAGAACTGGTAAATAACTTGTATGAAAGAATGAAGAATTACTCTCAACTGAAGGATGCCCAGAAGTACGGCTTTTTGAATTTTATGCCATTAATGCCCAAAGAAGATTACCTTGAATTGAAGAAAAGAAGAATGGCTTGCATTAGTTGCCCAATAGCTGATAAGGATTGTCTTCAAGTAAAGGACGGGAGATTCGAAGGTCTTGTTAAAGAAACAACTGCAGCCGTTAATACTCTACTCCCCATGGAACCATACGGTTATGCTAAAGATTATGGAGAGTCTATCAAAGTGACTGATATTCTCGATGAATACGGGCTCGATATGTTTGAGACCTTTGGACTACTACAGTTTGCGGACGAACTGTTTAAGCACGAAAAATTAGATGAAGAGGAGCTTGGAGAGCCGGGAATTGAGTTTAACTTTGACTCTCTAACAGAATGGATAAGGAAAATAGCTTATAGAGAAGGATTCGGAGACACACTAGCAGATGGATTTAAAGAAGTTTTGAATGAATATGGAGACGGAATTGAGGAATTCGAGCCTACTGTAATAAAAGGGTTACTCGCTTATCAGGGCATAACAGGACCAGTAGAATGGGACCTATTTAGCACTTTCGAATTTGGAGAAGCAGTGCATCCGAAAGGCCCAACAGCTGCTCCAGGTGGATCTTCCCCTTTATACTTCACCCGAGGAAGGGATGAGGATTGGGTAAGAAGCCATCTAGATAGACAAGGCGTTCCGGAGGAAGCAATAGAAAGGATCTTTACACCAAAAGAAGGGATGAAAATGAATGTTGGAAGAATGGAAAAATACTCTCAGCTATTTCTTTTCGCTTGCGATAGCTTAGGTACATGTGGAAGAGGACAAATTAACAGATTCAATTCCGCCGAGCTTCAAGCAGATCTTTACTCAGCAGTAACTGGTATAGAAAAAACCCCGGAGGAGCTTATGAAGGGGGTTGAAAGGGCCTTTAACTTAGTAAAAGCCGCTAATGTTAGAGAAGGGTTTGGCCGAGAAGATGACCGTTTCCCCGCAGCGTGGTTTGGTGAAGAGAAGCACAAAGATTATTACGGAGATGTGGAAATCACTGAAGAGAGAGCCTACGGCATGTTAGAGGATTATTATGAGGAAATGGGATGGGATACAGAAACGGGGAAGCCAAAAAAGAGTAAATTGAAAGAATTGGATCTTGATTACGTAGCCGAAGATATTGGAATATAAATAGAATCATTAAAGAGAGAAACTCGGACAATAAATAGCCATTTTACTAATTGTCCGTCCATAAAGGATTCTACCCATAAAAATATACCCCCGACTACTCTGGCGAAAGACTAAAACTCTCCGATCCTCTAAAGAACGATTGGTTTTAGGGCACTCACCTATCCGGGGTTTGTTCCCCATTTTGGTTTTTCGCCTCGGGTCCTCA
>CAYNPN010000124.1:0-2373 GCA_964399085.1 Hadarchaeota archaeon (SeqCode)
AAAATTTCCGGAAATGGTGGAAAAAGCTGTTTCCCAGCTAGAGGTTGACAGACCGGATCGTGGTAGAAAACGAAAACTAGACCCCGAACAGAAAATAATGCTTTTCTTGTTCGCCCTTTTGACCCAGAAAAGCAATCGTGATATGGAAGCCATACTCTCATTGTTAGGTCCCGCGTTTGGCGTGGATGTGAGTTATAAGACGATAGAAAGACTTTACTCGGACGAAGAAGTCAAAATGGTTTTGCATAATCTTTTCCTATTCTTAATCGATAAAGAGGACGTTCCAGGCGATTTTTCCGGAGACGGAACAGATTATTCGCTCCAAGCCGGAAAAAATTGTCGGAGTGAGAGCGAAAAAGGACGGGAAAAAGTTTCGATATGTTTTTCGCCTGTTGGATCTGAAGACCGGCATGTACATCGGTTACGGTTATTCTAACAAGTCGGAAAAGGAAGCTTTTAAGAAAGCCGTGAAGTTCGTCAGGGGTCACGTCATTCCCTTCAATAAAGTCAGGCTTGATAAGTATTATAGCAATGAGAAGGATATTCAGGAGCGTGGTGAGGGTGTGGAGGCGTGTGTGTGCTTCCAAAGAAAAACCTTTCCAATTTTGGTTACGAGTGGCATGAGATTTTGAACAAGATCAAGGAAAACCCCTACTGTTTTTTGAAGGATTATTTCAAGCTAGAACTTTCGGAAACTTTTTTCGGAGCAGGCAAGAAAAGATTCGGGAGAAAAATCTCGCAGCGGAGGGAAGACAGAAGAGAAACTGCATCAATCGCAACGGCGATCCTACACAACCTTTTCACCATAAGACCACCACTAACTTGACCGAATTATATGTCCCAATTACGAACATACCATAAAGGATAAAAAGGGTGCTAATAATTCCTAGTGAGTTCATAGGAGGTGTCTAATTGAATAATAATAAAGTTTCTGAAGGTAAGCTCATTGGATATATAGCCGTAATTGCTTTGCTATCGGTCTTTTTTGCTTTCATGTTTTCAGGTGTCGCGAGTGCGAGCACGGATTCGGAAAGCAATGCGGATATAGTCTTGGTAATAGATAAATCAGGTAGCATGAGAGCCCACTGGAAGGGCGAACAAAAATTCTTCTCCGCGAAGAAAGCCTCGAAAGCTCTTATCGATGTCTTACCCTCAACTAACCGAGTATCAATAGTTTCCTTTTCCGAATATGCCCAGATAGACCTCGGACTCACTAGTGAATTCGAGAATGCAAAAACTACCGTCGATGAGCTCCATACTGTAAAACCAACGAACATCTACGACGGGCTCGATAACGCTCTGACGGTGCTGAAGAACCAGGGCACAGCTTCATCTCAAAACATCTTACTCCTAACGGACGGTCATATCAGTTTGCGAAGGCCTGAGGATAACTGGAAGAACGAAAACGCGGTCATGGACGATCTCGTCCCGGAAGCTGTCAGCGAGGATATAACTATATACACCGTAGGATTCGGACAACTATGGCCGGAGGGGAAATTGGAGGAGAACTTTTTGAAAGACGTCGCCAATGCTACTGGAGGGGAATACTACTACTCGGAGAGAGGATTCGATCTACAGAACGATTTCATCACGGTGGGAGAACAGTCATCAGGTTTCAAGATAAAAGACAACTTCAAGGGAGAAATATCTCAAGGAGAGAATGTTATAGTGGGTTCAACCAACGTTGGATCCGGTACCGAAAAAACCAGGATTATTTTGAACTGGCCCGGTAGTAATCTTGATTTGACACTAATCGATCCGCAGGGAAATGAAGTGAATCCGGACTCGGACGATATTACCTATTCCGGATCGGATTCCAGACCGGAATACTACAGCATTACGGATCCAAAGTCCGGAGAATGGGAAATTAAAGTTCATGGAAAGAGCGTGGACGGTTCCGAGGAAGATTATTTTGTTAATGTCTCGGAAAAGAGTGGTTCTGGTGGATTAGACAATCTGACGCTCATTATTGTTGGGGTTGTTGCGGTCATAATAGTAGGTGGAGCGTTCTTCTACTTCAGCCAATAGAAAATGAAAGAGATTGGTCCTGTTAATGTCTGGGAAATTATATTGTTTTACTATTGAAGCGTTTAAGGAGGTGAAAAACTATGAAAGATAAAGGTATAGGAGTGGCTGGCATTGGGACATAATTCGGTTAAGTAAGTGGTGGTCTTATGGTGAAGAGGTTGTGTAGGATCGCCGTTGCGAATGATGCGGTCTCTCGCCTGTCTTCCCTCCGTTGGGAAATTTTTCTTCCGAATCTTTCCTTGTCTGCTCCGAAGAAGGTTTCAGAAAGTTCTCGCTTGAAGTAGTCTTTTAAGAAACCGTAAGGGTCTTCCTTGATCCGGTTCAGGATTTCGTGCCATTCGTACC
>CAYNPN010000125.1:0-2362 GCA_964399085.1 Hadarchaeota archaeon (SeqCode)
CATCACCCACCTAATCAAAGATTAGGAAGGAGACTTCTTGGCGCTAAAAGTTAAAGAACTAAACTTGGGTATATACCACTATCAGACAAATTCATGCCTTCTGAAAGTGAACTTCGAATTTTGCACCGCCGAGTTCGGAGTCTTTGATTTCGATTCTACCGTCATATGTTTTGACTATTTCTTTCGCTAGATACAATCCCAGCCCTGCTCCGGTCTTTTTGTCTTTGGTGTAACCTTTCTCGAAAATTTTTTGCTTTTCTTCGTCGGGAATACCTTCGCCGTTGTCCTCTATGGTGAAAATCATTTCATCCTCGGTTTCCCTGTTCGTGATTTTGACTTTGTTTCCTCCGGAGTGTTTGACGGAATTTTCTAGGATGTTGTAGAATATTTCGTGAAGGAGGGGGCCTCCTTTCACTCTACACCCTTCGACCGGGCATTTCAGGTTGTTTTCAATCTGTATTTCCCTCTTTATCGGTTTAGACTTTTTTACGGCTTTTTCAACTGCAGGTTCCAAATCTATGATCTGTTGTTTTTCTTGATTTAACCTTCTAAGCGTTCTCACTTTTTCGATCAATTCGCTGCTGTCTTTTGTGGCTTTCTTTGCTTTTTCTAGATGTTTTTCGGATTCCTCTGGCAGAGGGTAATCTTCCGCAAGTTCGAGATAACCCTGAATTATCCCAATCTTATTCTTAACATCGTGTCTCAAGAGAGAGTGGAGGAATTTTTCTCTTTCTTCTACTTCAGTTTTTTCGGTGATGTCCTGGGCGTTATACTGAATTTCAATGATTTCACCGTCTTTGATTATGGGTCTGCCCGCCGCTCTGAGGTGGGTAGTCTCTCCATCTTTGGTAATTCCTTTCAGTTTGTAAACGGGTTCCTCACCATCTTTCACTCTTTTCCAGAACTCGATATACTTTTCTTTATCTTCGGGGTGTGCAATCTTTAGAATGCTTTCATCTTTCAATTCTTCCTCGGAATAACCTGAAGTTTTTTCCACTTGCTTGTTCGCTCTCTTAATAAATCCTTCCACATCGGTGGTGATTATCATTTCGTTCGCTCCCCGGAAAAGTTCTTCATATCTCTCCTTCTCCCTCTCTAACCTTTCCTCAGCCTCCTTCCGGTCTGTAATGTCCTTCGACACCACCACTACGCCCTCGACTTCCCCGGTCTTCGGATTTTTCAATGGGCTGTATGTTCTCCCTGACCATCTACCTGCATCTTTGATTTCGTATTCTTCCCTCACTGGTTCTCCACTTTCAATAACTTCTTGGAAGTTTTTCTTGAAATTTTCCAGCTCCTCTTCAGTATGAACGCTTTCGTATCTTTCTCCAACCACTTCGTTTTCCTCCTTACGGGGAATCTTTCCTTCCCCCTTCAATCGCGAAAGGTGTTCCTCATTCGCAAAGACGTACCGGAAATCCTTGTCAATCATATATATGGAATCATCTGAAGCCTCAACTGCCCTCCGCCTTTCCCTAAGTTCCTTCTCTCTCTCCTTCGCTTCGGTGATATCATGAACAAAGGCAAATTCGTATTCTTGCCCGTTCCTTTCCAAATAATGGCTGGTGATTCGTACGGGGAAGGTCTCACCATCCTTCGTTCGGTGCTGGGACTCAAAAGTTACCGAGCCCCTTTCCTTGATCTCCTCCCAAATCTCGGGCCTTTCACTGGTAAAGTTGGGGTCAATATCCGATACGATCAATCCTGTAAGTTCGCCTCGATCGTATCCGAGCCATTGGCAAATCTGCTTATTTGCATATCTAATCTCACCGTCCGGAGAAATCCAGAGAGTCCCCACATCGGCGTTTTCGAGGGAAAAGCTGGCAAGGTGAAGTCTTTCTTCCAAAAAAGAATATTCGACCTCCTGAATTATCGCGTCCGCCAGAATACCATACTGGGATCTTGGGTCCGCTCCCTTCTGAAGATATCTATCGGCTCCAAGGTTGAGAGCCTCTATTGCTACCTCCTCACGACCCTTTCCGGTAAAGACTATGAAAGGAATATCGCTGTCTCTCTCCTCTCTCAAAGTTTCCAAAAATTCGAGTCCGTCCATCCCGGGCATCTGATAATCCGAGACGATGGCATCGTAATTTTTCTCATCGAGCAATTCCAGCCCTTTTTCTGCAGAAATAGAAGTTTCTACATCCAGTTTTTCATCTTCCTTCTGCAGGAAAGCTTTTGACTGTTCTAGAATGTCTGGCTCATCGTCCACAAAGAGAATATTCAAACAAACACCCGACCGCTAACAATTTTTGCAGTCATATGTTTAAATACTCATCATATTTGTATGTAATCGATGATTGGTCGTGTGACATCCTCCCCTACCTAATCGGAGATCAGGAAGGGGCTTCCAGCCAAAGCG
>CAYNPN010000126.1:0-2299 GCA_964399085.1 Hadarchaeota archaeon (SeqCode)
ACCTTGAAGGATTGAGGAAAGGCAGCGGCGATATGGGGGAGACGATGAACCGGATGATCGGCAATTTTCCCTACCACAAGCTCGCAAAATATCTCGAATATAAGGCTAACGAAAGAGGGATACAGGTCCTGAAGATGAACGAGCACTACACGAGTCAAGAATGTAGCAGATGCGGTGCGAAAGGCAAGAGACCGAATCAGGGACCTTTCAAATGCCCCCGGTGCGGATACGAGGTTAATGCCGACTTCAACGGCGCCAAGAACATCTTCCAAAGGACAAAGGTGGCGTCGGGTAACATCCCCGGCGTTGGGGCTGTGAGTGAGCCGGCCCTTAACCCTTCCGATATGGTCTCCACCTCTGGCTCTACAAGTGGGGAGACCGAGAAGGGAAGCCCCCTCCTAACGAGCGAGGCGAGTTAGGTGGAGGTAGTTCACTCGTTGAAAAAAGCTGAGACTGAATAAAAGTATTTTAATCTTACATTTCAAACAAAATTGTACGGTGATGTGTCTTGAAAAAAAGATACTTTATTGTCAGTATCAGTATCTTAATCGCCGCTAGTTTTCTTTTTCTAGGCACAGCTACAGATGCTGATGCATCATCTAATCAAGAATTCAATGAAACCTTGTCTACTCAAGAATCTTGGTATCCTGCCGGATTCATTAGTGCCACCGTTACCTACGAAATAGATGCTCAAATGTCTCCTTCTCAGGGAAGCCCCGGGGATGCTACAAATTGGGAAATCAGTTTGGCAAATGGCCAGCTAACTCTGGACGGAACTGTTGAAATAGGGTCCATAAATGAGAGTTTTTCGAAGACTTTCGATGTTCCTCTCGGAACTTCTCAGGAGATTGAGGTTCCAAATACAATGGGGCAAGTTATTGTCACTGTCAATGTTTCAGCGGAGGTTAAGAATATCGAAGTTTCTTCTGGACCCGGTCAAGCAGGCGTCTCAGAATTATACTTTCATGATGAGGGCTCTAATAATTTTGAGATTACAATATCGGAGGATGCTGCAGTAGGTGAATCGATAGAAGTTTCGAACGTAAAAGTCGTCCCTACAATAGAGATGGGACTGGAGGAGGAAGTCCCTCTTGTGGGTCCTGGACAGATAGCCGAAACCACTATAGGCGCTCCCGAATTTGAACCCACTATGAGTGCTTCCGCAATAGTTGTCGAAGAAGGAGCAGGTTCTAATGGAGGTGGAAATGGATTTTCAGTGTTTCTAAACGTTCTTAATTTAGGAAATAATACGGCTCTATACATATCCATATTTCTTATTCTAGCAGCAATCGCGGTGTCATTTTTGGGAAAGAGATCTGGCAAGAATACTAAAGAACATTTTAGGCAGGCTATATTTGCTGCGATTGGCACTGGAATATGTTTAGTATCGCTCTTCCATGCCTGGATTAGTATTGCGGGAGTTAATTACACGGCTTTTGAGGTGGGTTCTCTCCTCTACCAAATTTCTGAAGTTGCTATATCGCAAGCGGCGTTCTATTTCCTCCTTTTCTTTGTAATGATCATGTATTTTGGAGTCTTTTTACATGGATATGGATACGATGCCGGACGAGGATTGATATCAAAAGGCTCGATTTTCTTTATATTAGTAACAGTTCTCCTGATTCTAGGGTTAGGAGCAATACCAAGAACACAATATAGGTATGCTCCATGGGTAGCTATTTTTGGTGGGGTGGTAAGTAGAGTTAGCCTTAACATAGCAAGAGGGGAGAGATGGGAGGAGTCCTATGAAGTTAATGTCTGCCCTTCTTGTGAAGAAAAAGTAGAACCGGGAGAAAAGTATTGTACTAACTGTGGAGAGAAATTGAAGCCGTAAAATGATTATCTTCTTTTGCCGAGAAGACACCTTCCCAATCGTGGGTTGGGTGGGTGATGAATCGGCGTTTAGTTTCACTGCCCCCTCCCGATAAGAGGTTAGAAAGTTAGACGAGTGATTCCGTGTTGATGAAGGTCCGGAAGACGATCAAATGCAAGATAGCCCATCTTACTGAAAAGAAAAGGAAGGCTCTTGAAAAAGAGTACGAGAATCTTCAAGAATATCTTCGCGAAAATGAAGATGTGGAAATCTATTCGGCAAACAGACAACAGGCGGAGAGGTACTACGAAGAGATCAAGGACGGCAAGGAATATCCTATCTCGGTTAGGAAAGATTTGATAGATATTCAAAGAGCGGACAACGAAATAGCGGAATATTGGTTAAATGTGAGAGTTGCTTCCGTCTACGGAGGTATCAATGTCCCTATCAAACCTCATATTCAAATCCCCTCCGATGGCGGCGGTG
>CAYNPN010000127.1:0-2287 GCA_964399085.1 Hadarchaeota archaeon (SeqCode)
AAACGGTCGGAAGCACCTTCCAAATCGCCAGATTTGGTAGGTGAGGATGTCACATATTCCTACTCACCATCGGGGCGATATATCATCTCTAGGTTATCCTTTCTGGCTCGGCTCGTTATCGCCAAGTGAGGGCTTTCGAAGTTGGAAAGATTTCTCCCTCTCCTCACCACGAGGAAACTAGTTTCTTTACCTTCCTGCAAGGGCCCGAACGGAACATCTAGACGGTCGGTCGGGTTAATCGTCGCGGCCTTGAGTAGTTCCCTAGCCTCCTCGTGGCCCGCTTCCTCCGATTGGAGCCTTAAAACCGCCCATGCGAAGGATAACTCCCCCATAATATCTGGAGAAGACACGGAGGCGTTATCGGTTCCCAACCAAAGCTCGATATTTTTTTCCAGAGCGTCCTTAATCGGAGGGAGGCCAACGCTTAGCAAGGAATTCGTCCTCGGACAAACTACGAGGGGTATATTGTTCTGTTCAATTTTTGTCAAATCTTTGTCGGTTGCCCACGTCCCGTGGATTAGGAAGGAAGGGTCGAACTCAAGGGCTCTCTCGATCTCGGTGGCTCCGTATTTCTCAAGGGATTTCTCGTGAGCCTCCCCGGTCTCCGATACATGGAAAGAAAGAAACTTGTCTTCCTCTGCTGCCATTTTAGAAATTTTTTCCATCTCTCCGGACGGATAGGATTCAAGGGATGGCAATCCAATTCCGTCAGCTAATTCCAATAATTTATCAGGGTTATCTCCGGAAGAAGGTCGGCCCATAATGGTAGTTTCTACCGAATTTATTTTTGCCTGGTTCAAGAGCCTGGTCCCCTCGATCCCGTTTTCTCTAAAGTCGCAATGTGCTAAAACGCCGCACTCCTTCATCTCCAGCAGGGTCTCCCTCATCGATTCGATGCATTTATCGTCGCTTATTTGCTCGAGAGCTTCGAATTTCTTCCCTTCTTCACTAACTACCTCTTCCTGAGACTTTCCTTGGTAAACTCCTTTTCTAACGGAATCTCCTATGTGAGTATGAGAATTCACGAAGGGTGGAAGGATATATCCTCCGCCCAAATCGACTCCTTCTTTCGGAGGATCCCCCTCTTTTATTTCCATAATTTTTCCATCCTCTACCTTCAGGTAACCATCTACGGGTTCCAACTCCTCGCCAGCGAGGATAACCGCATCATCAAAGATTCTCTCCGGCATTATATCCCCCTTAGTTCCAAACTCTTTAACATTTAGTGCTGAAAAGTCTCCTACCAAATTAGCGATTGGCCAAATGAGAAACGACGTTTATCTCCACTGGTTCTCGACAAGAACGTGAAACTAAAGAAAGTCCCCTGGGGGCCCCCTCCTATCGAACAAGGTAGTCAGCTACCCGTAGTTCACTGAGGTATCAATTGTTTGAAATATTCTTATGAAAAAAAGGTAGTAAGGAAAACTATGGATTTAATTGTCTTTCACGCCGAGGATTGCGACCCAAAAAAGTGCACGGCCAGGCGCTTGGAAAAATACGGGAAGGTCAAAATAGTATATAAGACCAATGAACTCCCCCGTAACACGATTCTCCTGGATCCTTTCGCCGATAAGGCCCTTTCCAGGGAGGATCTAAAAGTGGCTGAGAGGAACGGGATAGTGGCCCTCGATTGCTCTTGGAAGAATATCGAGAAGATCGAAAACCTGAGAAGCGGTCTTCTGTCGCGTAGTCTGCCTTATTTGGTGGCTGCAAATCCCACATATTACGGGCATCCGACAAAGCTGAGTACCGTCGAGGCCCTCTCAGCAGCTCTATTTATCCTCGGCAAAGAGGACGAAGCAGCGGATTTACTAGAGGGGTTCAAATGGGGAGATTCCTTCCTTGAGCTAAACGAAGAACCGCTGGAGGCTTACTCGAGGGCTCAAACCAGTTCGGAAATTGTGGAGATTCAAAAAGAATTCATTGGTGAGTAGTGTTTTATCTTTTGTATCGGAGAAGCCACCTTCCCAATCGTGGATTGGATGGGTGATGTATCCGATATGTTTTAATTGCTTTGGGCGAGAGAACGGGAATAACTGGTTCACGGTATGTCCAAAACAGGACCTCGTGGACTGTGAACGAGGGCACCAGTGGCAGTGCCCCGAACTCCATAGCTACGACCCGGCCTATAGCGGGAGAAAAGTCGGTGAGCGGAGGAGGACCGTCAATAATGGCTATGAAGAGTCGGTGGCTCTTCACGCCAATTCCACCGGTACCACCTCGACCTCGGACTGGAAGGGTGTGAATGGGTGGAAGCTCCGTCCTCCAGGTCGGAGAGGATGTCACT
>CAYNPN010000128.1:0-2218 GCA_964399085.1 Hadarchaeota archaeon (SeqCode)
ATCCGAAATGGCTTCCTTTACTTCTTCGGGATATTCTTCACCAATAACCTTCAGTGCTGAGGCGGCATTTTGTCGGGCCTTTTGGTATTTGCTTTTTAAAAGGGGAATCAGTTTAGAAGTAATCTCTTTCACTTCTTCGGGATACTTTCTTCCGACAACGCCCAGCGCTCCGGCAGCATTGCTTCGAACGTATCCATGTTTGTCTTCAAGAAGGGATATCAGTTTTGGAATCGCTTTTTTCACTTCTTCGGGATAATTTTTGGCAATAACTCTCATAATACGAGCAGTATTTCTTCTAACTCCCCAATATTCGTCTTCAAGGAGGGGAATGAGATCCGAAATGGCTTCCTTTACTTCTTCGGGATATTCTTCACCAATAACCTTCAGTATCCAGGTAACATTTCTTCGGATATTTCCCCGTTTATTCTCCAGAAGAGGTATCAATTTTAGGACTGCTTTTTCTGGAAACTCTTCACCTATCCATCCTAAAGCGCGTGTTGCATTCTCTTGAACTTCCCAATCCTTATCTTTAATTAACACAACTAAATCTGAAATTGAGTTCCTTAACTCTTCCGGAAACTCTCTACCTATTATTTCTAGAGCTCGAGTGGCGCTCTTCCGGGCTTTCGAATTTTCGTTTTTCAAAAGTTCGATTAGTTCTGGGATATCTGACAATGCCTCTGAAGCGTTTGTCGAGGCCTTTTTCGCCAATTCCCTCGCCCTTTCCTCATCGCTTTTTCCAAAGAGTCCCATATTTTTCCTGACCTATTAGGTTGAATGTTTTTGAAAACTTAACAGTATTCCTAATACATGAGGGAACATTCTCCCACCAGTTAAAAAATAATATCTTCTACTACTGTTTAATATGTCTTTAATTATCCGGGTGCTCTTAACGTTTTGAGAGGGATTATAGCTTTCGTTTAGCAGCCTCTTTCTCTTGGCCGTCTCCTCCGAAATTTTTAGCTCGATTGGTCAAAACTCGAAGCAATTTCCCTTAAGAAATGGAGAGACCGTCTTGACCTTAGGGGTCAGGAATTAAAATGTCAATGATCAATTTTTAGAAGGAGAAAATGATTTTAATGAAATCCGGGAAAAATTAAGCCTTGGTCTGAGGTTTTTTCCTCATCAGTCTCGGTGGGAAATTCATCAAAATTTTACTCCTCAACATCGATTTCAGACATATACTGTCTGGATTTTTCCTTTATCTCAATCTGCTTTCCTCCTAGAGATTCTTCCAGCGGAGCCTCAATAGTCAGCAATCCTTCCCCAAAATTCGCCTCTATTTTGTCAAGATCCACCGGATGCGCTAGAGACCAACATGCAGAATACTCAACAGGCACAATGTCTGCTTTAGTAGCAGTAAGACAAACAGCCTTTTCAGTCATATCCAATTCAATATTCTCCTTTTTAACCCCGGGAAGTTCTATCCTAATCCAGAACTTCTCATTGTCGTGGAATATGTCGGCATCTGGAACAATATAACTTTTTTCTTCATCCAAAATTCTCACCTCTCTTTCAATCATTTAGATTTTTATCTATCCTATTACTTAAACTATAGATTTCTCTGGTCCCATGCACCAGAAAAATACTAACTATCTTCTGTTTCACCCTCTTGTTCAAGAATTATCTCAACAGTCAATCTAGCCGTATTTCCAACTACTTTCGAGCATTCTTCGTCCATCCCTTCATTGAAAGCCTCATCCAATTCCTCCGAGTCATAGAGGTCGAAAGTCCTTCCAAAAATATCTTCCTGAATGTCAAAGCACCTTGGACTACCGTGCTTTTCTACAAATCTATCATGAAGTTTTTTTGCAAGCATATAGGAGTCCATGGCGGCGTACATATCAGAAAAGTTATCGTAGTCCCTTCCATATAAATAGCTCAAGACCATCGCTCCACCAGTCAACGCACCACATGTACCATTTCCGGTGAGTCCAATACCATCAGCGAGCCCGCTGGCTGCTTTGAAAACATCTTCATTATTAATATCGAGTGTATCGAAGATACCTGCAATCACCGTCTGTGCGCAACCAGTGCATTCCTTCTCATACTCTCTCCCTTTCTCATACGCTTCTTGAAGGAGATCTTCCTCGGAACCCTCAATTTCTAAATCTTCTTTATCCATTGATTCACCTCCTCAAGAGTTTTGGTAAAGTATCTACAATGTGACATCCTCCCCTTCCTAATCTCCGATTAGGCAGGGGCTTCCACCCATTCG
>CAYNPN010000129.1:0-2121 GCA_964399085.1 Hadarchaeota archaeon (SeqCode)
CTACCCTATCCCTTTAGACGCTTTTCGGGAGGGGGCAGTGAAACTAAACGCCGATCCATCACCCACCCAATCCACGATTGGGAAGGTGTCTTCTCGGCAAAAAAAGATAAATCAGATGAAGGGAAATCGTAAGGTAACGTTTGGTCAAATGAAAGAGAAGGAGTTTATAGATACGAATCATTTTTTAGAAACCTTCATGTCTCCGACCAGTATAGCGGTGGTAGGTGCCAGTGGGGACCCTTCTAATATGAGTTATCAATTGGTCGAAAACTTGCTCAGATTAGATTTCATGGGGGAGGTTTATTTCGTAAATCCGAACTCCAACAAGATTCTGGGTAAAAAAGCGTACGACACTGTTAAAGATATATCCGATGAAGTGGATTTGGCAGTTATCGTAGTTCCTGCATTCGTAACACCTGACATTGTTAGAGACTGTGCTGAAAAGGGTATTGAAAAAATCGTTTTGGTGACAGGAGGTTTTTCCGAGGGAGGAGAGCGAAGAGAGGAGTTGGAAGAAAAGGTGAAAAGACTGGCTAAGAAAAACGGAATAAGAGTGCTGGGTCCTAATACACTCAGCCCTATCAACACTTCACTAAATTTCGCTATCAGTTTCCAACGGGTTAAGGAATGTAGAAGTAGTGGTTTGTCCCTCATTTTTCAGTCCGGATTTTACGATCCCAAAATCAATCATCTTCTTTCTCGGGTCGGTGCGTCCAAGATCATTGACTTGGGGAATAAGCTGGATGTAAACGAAGTTGACGCACTTGAGTATCTTGCCGAGGACCCGAAAACCGAAACAGTTGGTGTTCATTTGGAGAGTATCCAAGGCAACCCCGAACGGTTTATGGAAGTTCTAGAGAAGTCTTCAAAAGAAAAACCGACCGTGGTTCTAAAGTCAGGAAGAACTTCAGCCGGCTCGAAAGCAGCAGCATCTCACACGGGATCGATTGCTAGGGAGAATGACAAAATTTTTGACGGACTGCTAAAGCAGGCGGGAGCTATTCGTGCTAGTACCCTTGAAGAATTTTGGGATTATACAAAAACGTTCGAATTTCTCAATCCTCTGAGAGGAAGTAAAATAGCTGTAATAACCATATCCGGAGGGGAGGGTGTACTAGCTATAGATGCCTGCGAGGAGAAAGGATTTCAAATCGCAGACCTAGGAGAAAACACATACCAAGAACTTAAAACGATTTTTCCAGGATGGGAAATCCCTTTAAACCCTCTAGATGCTGGTGTGTGTATGGAGTTTTATACTGGAGAGGTCACTACGTTCTTGGAAACTCTCACGGCAGTTTTCAACGATGATAATGTTGATTGCGTAGCCATGTCTATTCCCTCTCCAGCCTATGAAATGCTATATTATAACCTCTCCGAATCGGAGTATTCAAAGTTCTTGAGTGAAAGTATCAATATTTTTCGAAATATGAAACGAAAAGGAAAACCTTTTGCTTTGTGGAGGACGTCGATGTGTGAATACGAGGATGAGGTCGTGGAAAAATTAGAGAGGAACCAAATACCTGTATTTCCTTCGCCAGAAAGGGCCATTAACGCATTAAGCATTCTCAGACAATATCCGTAAATTTAAAACGTTTGGCGGTGTTGAACTCCTCAATTCTTTCGTTTTTCTTCTAGTTTTTTAGCCCGGTGAGGGTGTTCTCTTTTGTTTATTGGACTCTTTGATAATTAGCGGATAGCTGAAAGTGTAGAGGTGTGACAGTCAACTGCAGGTGGGTTCCGCCAGTTAGATGCTTGATTCGGAGAGGTTTTTCACTCGTGCTTATTTTCTCTATATTTTTTGGTGTTGTATCGCTCTGTCGATTTTGTAGGCATGCCTTTGAGCCTAAAAGTTCAAGTACATTCAAGATGTGGAGGTCCGAAGAAGTCGAGCTGGAAGATATAGAGGAATAAGATTTTCGAGTTAAGATTTTCTAACAGTTCTCTATATTTTCCAACTCATCTGCTAAGATGTTTAAGGTCGGTTTATCTTATGCGTCTTATCAATGGAGAACGGTGGGGAATCTGTCCTTGTCCCGCCTTATTACATTAATTTCAGTTCAGAAGGATATTCTCTCCTTTCTTCGGGTTCTTTGCTCAGAATGTCACAGATGGCTTCCGCAG
>CAYNPN010000130.1:0-2082 GCA_964399085.1 Hadarchaeota archaeon (SeqCode)
GATTGGAAGGGTGCGAATGGGTGGAAGCCCCTGCCTAATCGGAGATTAGGAAGGGAAGGATGTCACCCCTACTCTCGAGAGTATTCTCAGTTTTTGGGACTTTCGCCGGAAGCCGAACCCGGTAAGGGTGTCCACGAGCTCGGGGACGATGAGTGGAAGGAAGAGCACGATTACGGCAAGCGGAGGTCGGTTGAGGCTTCTTCTCCGCGGTCAAACGTTTCTTCGTGAAAACCGTGAGAGCCGCCAGCCCCGGGAGCATGATAAGGGGAGTGAAGAGAAAGTTCTCTCTATACGGCCTAGCGAAAAGCATCTAAAAGGAACGAAGAAACCGGACGAAAACTCGGACAAAACTAGAGATAAGATAGAGATAAGAATTTTCGTCAGGATTTACGCCACCAACAGGAGAGTAAAAAATATTAATAAAATTAAAAAGAAAAGATAAGGGAAAAGAATGAACAGATATAATTATTGTTGGGATGAACCGCATCCTCCCGGTTTTCTCAATGTTGGCCTTATATTGAAAAATGCTGCCAGAGGCTATCCTGAAAAGGAAATTATTAATGGGACTGCGGATAGGGGCCGAACCTATAAAGAGATGGACGAAAGAGCAAATAGAGTTGCGAATGGTCTATTAGAGGAAAGGAATCCTGGTGACTTTATAGGAATTCTAATGCGGTTAAGTACCCTAGAAATATTGGAAACTTATTTCGCAATCGCTCGGGCAGGGATGGTATACGTCCCGATTAGAACCAGACTGTCTCCAAAGGAAATGGAAAACGTTTTGCAGTCATCCGATGCTCAAGCTTTGATATATGACGAAAACTTCAAATCGGAAACTGACCAAATAGATTTGGAAATTGATAGGTATTGCGTCGGTGGAGAGACTGAGGATCCGAGCTACGACGAATTGTTGCAACATGATCCGACCACCCCTAACGTTGAGATTGAAGACGATACCCCCGTCACATTGGGATTTACGTCTGGAACGACAGGTGACCCCAAAGGTTTTCTTAGAACCCACTATGCGAATTTTCTCAACCACCTAATCTATGCAACCACCTTTGACATGACATACCAAGATGTTTCACTAAATGCCGTACCTCCGGTCACAGGCTTAAGTTGGGATGCCGGTGTAATGCTTGCTAAAGGTAAAGTAATAAATATCGACTTCGATCCGACAGCTGTGTTGGAAGCTATCGAAAAATATAACGTATCGGTTATGTACGGCGTTCCGACCATGTATGCTATGATGCTTATGGTAGAAGACATTGAGTCTTACGACCTTAGTTCGCTTAGAGCCGTAGCCAGTGTCGGGGCCCCCTTACAGCAATCAACACTTCAAGGAATAAGGGAAAAAATAACACCTAATGTCTATGATCACATAGGATTACAGGAAACAGGGTTTGTAGCAGTGAGCAAGCCCGACATGAAAAAGAGAAAGCCGAAAGCGGTGGGACCGCCCACTAGCCTCCATGACATAAAAATCATTGATGAGGAGGGAAATGAGAAACCGGCAGGGGAGACTGGAAGATTGGCTTATAAATACCCGGACGGTGCTGGCGAATATTGGCAAAACGAGGAGGCTAACCAAGAATCCTTCCAAGATGGTTGGTTCGTAGCTGACGATCTGGCAAAGGTAGATGAAGACGGTTATCTGTATGTAGGCGGACGGACTAGAGACAAGATCGTAAGCGGAGGCTATAATGTAATGGCTACGGAGGTAGAGGAAATACTAATGGGTAATCCAAAGGTAGTAGATTGTGCAGTAATTGGCTTACCCGACGAAAAATGGGGTGAAAAAGTAACTGCAGTGATAAAACTTTCACCCGGAGAAACGGGGTCAGAGGAGGAATTTATTTCCTACTGTGAGGAAGAAATGGCATCTTACATGGTTCCGAAATCCGTATTTTTTGATGACATCCCACGGACACCCACCGGGAAGGCAAAAAAGCACGAACTCATAGAAAAGTATAAAGAAAAATAATAACCTACCAGTATTGCATCTACTTTTTTCTTATTCAAAAACTCATCCGGCTTTTTAGTTATCTTTAGGTTTAATTAGGAAACACGAATAGATTTCCC
>CAYNPN010000131.1:0-1396 GCA_964399085.1 Hadarchaeota archaeon (SeqCode)
TATAGAACTTTATAAGTATGCTATCTGCGCCCTCCACAACGTGGTTGTTGGTGATTATATGTCCGGACTCATCATACACGAATCCAGACCCTTGGACGGTTTTCTCAACTGATCCAAAGAGCCCTTGAGAGGTTACAGAAACTTCAACCGTAACGACGGATGGTTTGACAAATTCGTAAATTTCATCGATAGGCCAGAGGGCATCAGCCGTTCCGGCCGAGCCGGAGGTTTCACCTGAAACGTTTTCGAGAAGGTTTTCGAGGAATCCCACCCTTCTTTGGAGGCTTTGAAATTCTGAGTCGGATATGTTTGAATCCTTGGAGGGGGAGGAGTCACTCTCGGTAATTCTTAACTTGGTAACACTCATTCCTATTATGCCACCGGCTAAAAGCGCTAGAAGAATCGAAAGTGTCAACAAGTGGGTTGTGAATCCTTTTTTATTTTCCGATGTCTTGCGCGGACTAGCTCCGTGATTATGTCTCATATTTCTGCTCTCCCCTATGAGCACCATTCTGTCCGTTGAGACTTTAAACACTTATCCGAATTTAGACCCAATTTAGGCCCAAATTCTCCCCCAGTGTTCAATATATTTGAGAGATTTGCAAGAATCACAGAAAATCTACAACGCGAGAGATTTTTGGTAAGTAGCGTATTGTATTTTAGCTTTTTTTGTTAAAGGATCTAGTCCATAAATTTGAGTAACCTAGTTATCAGTTCGACAATGAGTCTTCGTAAGGTTCTGTAAGCTCAAAATAAATTTCTGAAACGCCTTCGATCCTAAACTTCATTCAGAGTGTTCTTTTCTTGGTTCCAGATCTCGGAGAGTTCTTCGTGTGTGAATGGCTTCGCATCGGACCCTGAATAGTCGGAAACTATGTGCCCATCTCCGATTATGTAGTACTTGTACGTGGTTAGTCCATCTAACCCCACGGGCCCTCTGGCGTGGATTTTCCCTGTGCTTATGCCGACTTCCGCTCCCAGACCGTATCTGTAACCGTCGCTGAACCTCGTGGAGGCGTTTGCCATCACGCTTGAGGAATCCACTCCGCTTAGGAATTTCAATAACCTAGCTGCATTCTCGGATACTATGCCGTCCGTGTGTTTTGATCCGTACGTGTTTACGTGATCAATTGCCTCTTCGATTCCGTCCACAATTTTGATGGAGATTATTAGGTCAAGGTACTCGGTTTTCCAGTCCTTTTCGGTGGCTTTTCCCACGTTCTCCAGGATCTCTCGAGTTTTCTCACAACCCCTCATCTCGACACCGGCCTCTCTATATTTTTTGGCGATTTGGGGCAAGAATTCTTGTGCTATTTCCTCGTGGACCAGAAGGGTTTCGACCGCGTTGCATACTGCCACGTACTGGACCTTTCCGTCGTAACTCACCTTTATTGCC
>CAYNPN010000131.1:1406-2082 GCA_964399085.1 Hadarchaeota archaeon (SeqCode)
TCCGTGTCTTTGTCCACGTAGATGTGACACAGGCCCTCGGCGTGGCCCAGAACGGGGATCCTGCTATTATCCTGAATGAATTTTATGAAACTTTTGCTTCCTCGAGGAACCAAGAGGTCGACCTTGTCATCCAGCTCCAAGAGTTCTCGGACTTCCCTCCTTGCTTCGATGAGCTGAATCCATCCTTCCGAGACTCCCACATCTTCTGTGGCCTCCTTCAGGATTTCAAAGAGAACTCGGTTTGATTTTTCAGCTTCGCTTCCTCCCTTGAGAATTACGGAGTTTCCGGATTTCAGGCAGAGTGATGATATCTGTGGTAGGACGTCCGGTCTGGATTCGAAGATGGATCCGATTACGCCGATTGGGACTGACACTTTGTACAGCTTCAAATTTTCGGCGAGTTCTCTAGCGGCGAGGGTTCTTCCTAGAGGATTATCTTGATTGGCCACGCTTCTGATCATCTCCGCGATGCTGTCAATTTTGTTCTGGTCGAGCTTCAGCCGCTTAACGAATGCTTTGGTATATTCGCCCTTTTCGAGGAGCTTTTCCGCCTCCGCTACATCCTTATCGTTGGCCTCAAGAATCCTATCCGCGTTTTTCTCTATAGCATCTGCAGCGTTTCGGAGGGCTTCGTTCCTGGTTTCCTCGGAAAGGTTGGCCAAAGCTAGGGCGGATT
>CAYNPN010000132.1:0-1936 GCA_964399085.1 Hadarchaeota archaeon (SeqCode)
ACCAACGGCGACACGACCGACGGAACAGACGGCACAGGTGAAGCGGAAACGTGGTCTGCTTACGAATACGAAGAAGGCGAATACTATGAATATTCAGTCGATTCCGCGAATACGTCAGGGACTTTTTCGTGGAGTGTTGAATCTGTAGAAGGAGATCAGGTTACAGTGGCAGTAGAGTGGATACCAACGAACGGTGAAAAGATTTCGGCGGAGTACACAAATGACAAGAGCATTGTAGGAATACAATCCCCTGTAGGACCCTACCTATCTTCGGCCTGGATTACCGGCTTTCAAGGTGAGGATTTCGCTGTAGGAAATAATTGGAGCGTTACCGTTGAAGGTAAAACCTACACCTCTAAAGTGACCGATACAGAGACTTATGCCGGGGTAGAGGGTTACGTAGGAAAAGTCAGCATTGACGATACTACAGTTTTCAAAGCTGTTGTATCACCCGACTTGGCGCTTCCAATATACGTTGCTTCATATGATGAAGACACGGGAGAGATAGATCAGGAGATAGAACTACAGAACTACAGCTCATAGCAATATTTCCGGAGAATTTAATGTCGAAGCCAGCCGAAACTTAGACGGACCATTTATGAGAGGAAGTAGGACATTTCTCCCTCTTTCCTTTTTTAATTTTAGATATATTTTCTTGCTTACCCAAAAATTGTTAAGAAATATCCCCCCTAATGATTCAAAGCTTGGTGCAGAAAAAAAATGGCCGAGGTTTTGAAAGTCGATGGAGATAATCCGGATTCAGATGAATTAAAAAGAGTATGTGAGGCCATCTACGCCAGCGAACTGGTGATTTATCCTACAGAAACGGTCTATGGATTGGGCGCGGATGCGGCTTCCGATGAGGCGGTTGTGAAGGTATTTAAGGCGAAGTCGAGGCCTCTGGAAGAGCCGATTTCTGTTGCCGTCGATTCATTATCGATGTCCTATCAGGTAGGAAAGATTTATCGGGAGGGAGAAGACTTAATTCAGGAATTTCTACCCGGCCCTTTGACCATCATCGTCGAGGCTCGCCCCCTCGTCTCGAATTTGTTATTGGCAGGTACGGAAAAGGTCGGAATTAGAATCCCCGATCAACCTGTGACCTTGAAGCTCATAGAGATGTTGAGAGGGCCCATCACTTCCACTTCGGCCAATATCACTGGGAATCAGGCTCCTCGAAGCGTGGATGAAGCATTGGATCAGCTCGGTGAATTTGTGGAATTTGCTATAGATACCGGCCCCCCTACGGTAGGAAAATCTTCGACTGTAGTGGACACGACCGGCGACGATTTGAGCATTATAAGGAAAGGACCCATCTCCGAGTCGGAGATTCGTTCGGTCATCGAATAGATTTTCTCAAAATTTCAGACTGTTCGATAACCTTTTTAGGCGAGCTCACTTGTCTTTTTCAATTAAGGGAACAAGAAGGTAGATAAATATGTCCAAAAATCCATTTGACGAATTTAGTGAGATAGAAAAGATGTTTCGGAAGGTGATGAATGGAGAAAATTTCGCTTTCGGTGGTTCGAGCCAAGGCATTAGTATAAAGAGAATCGGCGATGAGACAAAGGTAGAGGTTCACGGAGACATTTCCGAAGATGAGATTGAGAGGCTTAAAAACCAATACCCCGATGCCGAAATTTCAGTCAACGGTAGAAAGATAAAGGATACGGGTCCGGTAGAAGTAGTCGATGAGGAAATCGAGGATAGGAAAGAGCCGACAAGAGGAAAAGTCGAAGATGATGAAGTTATCGAGGAAGTGGATGAAGAAGAATTGTCACCTCAGGAGCTCGCCCTAAAACGGTTCAGAGAAGAGGAAGAAGAGACTTAAATTTCTCCAGAAATTTTTTTCTTTTTCTGTTTTACTATTATTTTTGTTTTTGAGTTTTTTTAACTTTTAGCGCCAAGAAGTCTCCTTCCTAATCTTTGATTAGGT
>CAYNPN010000133.1:0-1922 GCA_964399085.1 Hadarchaeota archaeon (SeqCode)
ATCACCCATCCAATCCACGATTGGGAAGGTGTCTTCTCGGCAAAAGAAGATAAAAGTATTTTCAAATCCATTCAGGACTCCCATATTGAAATATATTGACGGGATATTTATAGTTTGAAGACGGAGATAGGATCTCCTTATCTCCTATATTGATATAAATATATATTATCCTAGTTAAATGCAATTTTCAACCCTAATTTACTTTAAATTCAGCAATAAAGAAAAGATAATTATGAAGAGCTAATACGAACATGGAAGGAAGAGATAAAGGTTTTCCCCCTTTATTGCCTAAATGCGGAAAAGAAAAATGACTAGTGTAACTTTTATTCCAATCTTCAAAAAAGAAATTTTAGGAGGTGAAATCTATGGCTATCTGTCCTAACTGTGGAGAAGAAGTTCCCGAGGATTCCAGTTTTTGCACCCACTGCGGTCAAGATCTCTCCGATGTAGAATCTCTTGAAGAGGTTGAGATGCCGACCACTACGACCAATTCGATCGAGGGAAGGGAAATTGAGGAGTACTTGGGAATTGTTTCCGGTGAAGCGATGATGGGCGCGGACATAATGAAGGACTTATCTGCCGGAATAAAAGACATAGTGGGGGGGAGGTCTGGCAAGTACGAAGAGGAAATCCGAAAGGGAAGAACTGAAGCCATGAAGGATCTGAAAGATAGAGCAAAAGAAATGGAAGCGGATGCCGTTATCGGGATTAGCGTTGACTATGAAGAAATGAGCGAAGGAATGCTCTGGATAAATGTCACAGGAACAGCAGTGGAGCTTGCCTAAATCAATCCAAACATAGCGATTTTTATTTTTTTTAATAATACCATTGGTCTTAGTACTGAGCATCTCCTTTAGAAACTGAGAATTGACGAACTAGTAAAACACTGCTCGAAACTTATGAGGGTAATATTGAAGTTCAAGAGACATACGACTTAATTTTAAAGGGGGAAGAGATTGCCACATTATAATTCCTGCACATCTGAAGGGATTGATTCCTGTTACGATTTGGTTTGGTGTCCCTACGAAAGAGTTTGAAAATCTATCTCCAAAATAGCTCCCTTAAATTGCAAATCGGGAAAAAGTAAACATCGAAAGACTTGAGAGATAGATAAAGAGAAAAAGGGAGAAATTCTATCCTTATCAACCAGTGACATCCTCCCCTACCTAATCGGAGATCAGGAAGGGGCTTCCAGCCAAAGCAAGGGTTCCCGTATTGCTCAGCAACTTATCGCCTCCGAGGAGGCTCCAGAGGTCGCTTCATGGCTCAGGGTTCCGGGCTGTGCCACGGCAGCCCCTGCACTCACCAGAGGTCTTATCTCGGACTTGCCGAGTGCCCGACCGGCAATGTTCCTGGCACCGTTCACATCGGAATCTATCTCTAAACCGCAGTTTGAGCACTTGAACTCTCCCCTATTCCTGTTACCTTCCTCACCACATCGAGAACATCTCTGACTCGTGTGGGCTTCCGAAACCTCAATATATTCAATACCTCGCTCCGCGCACTTGTATTCAAGCATTTGCCTGAACGAATGGTGCGGAAATCGATGTAGTTTCCTGTTCATAGTTTTTCCTCTGTCTTGCTCCTGTATGCCGGAAAGATCTCCAACCGCCACCACCAGCTTGTTTTCCTTTGCATAGCCCGCTATTTCCGTAGTTATCTTATGCAGCTGGTCTCGAACTTTGTCGTGTTCTCTCCTATGCCATCCCTTGCCGGTCTCGGATTGTCGCCTGAGATAGAAGTACTTCGACTGCACTCGTTTGATTTCACGTCCTCGGAATTCCGACTCCCGGCTGGGTAGTGCCACCGACACTACTGGGTTTCTCAACCCGAGGTCGATCCCGAGGGCGCCCTCGTGCTCTTTTAACTCTTCGACTTCTATCTCGACCGTGATGTCGAGGTGAAACCTTCCGTTTTTCCGG
>CAYNPN010000134.1:0-1813 GCA_964399085.1 Hadarchaeota archaeon (SeqCode)
GGTGGACCCTCGCAGGTAAAAAAGGCGTGGGAGGAACCGCCCGGTAGAGGGGTTAGGTGAGGGAGATGAGAAAGGTGCCAGTTGTCGTACGGGCTTTTTTATTCCTGCCGTCCATCTCCAATCCCAGTATATTTTTACCTTCCAATTCTTTGCATAGACGTGAAATCGTACTTTTGGAGAGACCAGTTTGTTTAGAGAGTTCTTTGTACGTTACAGGCCCTTCACTCTTAACCGTTTTCAGTATCTTCTTCTCGTTCTCCTTGAGTTCTACAGGTATGTAGGGTATATCCACCTGTTTCGTCTTGCGTTCGATCTCCTCAAAGTTGTAGACTCTTTCTATCTTTTCGCCGTGGAAGACCGTGTTAACGGTCAAAGCTACGAGGATGCTCCTCACGCCTCCAGAGAGGTTGACCACCACCTCTCCCTCCACTTCAGATATTATCTCCGAAATGTCGGTCAATAGCCCGTTAAATTCCCGCGTATCTAAAATAGTACATTCAACTTCCACGTTTTTCGAAATCTTTTCCGCAAAATCCTGTACCTTCTTGAAGGCCTCTTCCCCCTTGGTCTCGTAATCGTCCTCTTCCGGTCTGAGAACCACTATCTTATCGCCTTTGCTTACCCCTTCCTCCATCAAAAAAGATATGATCTGGTCCGTGTGAAATCCCAGGGGAGATACGATCGTTTTCATGGTTGTTAGATGGTCTCCTATGTAAAATAATTTTCCATCCCATATAATTGAAATCCTTCGGTCATCCTTTCAATATTCAGGAATCTTTTATCAGAACATAAAATATATAAACACCATCCTATGTATGGACGTTGAAGTCAGGTCTTTTACCTGCAAGGAACCCCTCAAGGAGGGAAACACATCAGAGCGAAGATATCAGTAAAAAAGACCTCCAAGATGCCCCTTGGGTACGACTACCAGTACTGGTTAGCCAGTATGCTGTTGGATAGATTGGACACCGCGGATGGAGAACTGGCCGAGTTCCTGCACTCTCATACCGGCTTCAAGTTCTACACGTTTTCCAACCTTAAATTAGAGGACAGGAGGAAGGCGAACGACGGCCTGCAGTTCGAAAACGCTCACTTCTTTTTGACCTCTCCAGAAAAGCAGTTCATCGAAAGTTTCTCTTCCGGATTACTTCAAGAACCGGAGTTCAATCTTGGACACACAGAGTTCATGATCAAGTCCATAGAGATATTGGACGATATGGACGTTCCTTCTAAATGCACGATGAAAACCTTATCGCCGATCTACGTGAAAACACAGAGAGAGGTCGACGGCGAACTGAAAGACTGGGACCTTTATGCAGAGGATGGCAAGTTCTACGAGAATCTACACAACAATCTGGTGGATCGGTACGAAGAGTTCCACGGGGAGAAACCAGAGGAAGACCACTTCGATGTTACAGAAGTGCATCACTTCAAAGGAAGAAGATACACCATCGCCGGAGATAACCGAAGGTGCAACGAGATGAAATTCGACGTGCAGGGGAGCCAGGAATTGTTAGAGTTCGGGTACGAGGCAGGGTTCGGGGAAAAGAATGCGATGGGGTTTGGATGCGTTGAGGTGGTCGATGATGCTTAAATCATTAAAACAAATTGGTGAAGAAATAGGGATTGAGAAAGGCTTTGAGGACGATCTTCTTGCTCCTAGAGAAGGCGATATAATATCTATTCTTGAGATTAAAAATGGGAAGATTAATGAAATTAAAAAAATAGAATATGACCCAGGATCAAATGATAGATACCAATATTTTTATGCTGGAGGAAATTCTGCATTAGCAGGGGGGGCCTTAGGAATAGG